>DATLVM010000377.1:0-2680 GCA_035577445.1 Pyrinomonadaceae bacterium | reverse complement strand
TACGACGGTCATATCGTGGTTCTTTCCGTCGTCGCTCAGCAGAACTGAATCATCCGCCTGCAGGGCTCCATCAAGCGTGACGCTCGCAATTCCCCTGGACATGAGGTGTGGATTCTGAACCTTGATGTGGTAAGTCGTGTTGCCGCGACGATATGTGATTTCGAACTCGCGCCAGCCGCGCGGAATGCATGGATCGATGCGCAGGCGATCGCTAGCCAGCTTGAACCCCAGAATGTATTCCAGCGCCGCGCGATACATCCAACCAGCCGAGCCGGTGTACCAAGTCCAACCGCCGCGACCAGTATGCGGCGGCACTGCATAGACATCTCCCACTGCGACGTAGGGTTCGACTTTGTACTTGTGCAATCCCGCGCGCGTCGAAGCATGATTGATCGGATTCAGCAGCGCGAATAACTCTCCCGCGCGATCGCCATCGCCGAGCAGGGCGAACGCGATTACCGTCCACAAAGCCGCGTGCGTGTACTGTCCGCCGTTCTCCCGAACGCCGGGCACATAGCCTTTGATGTAACCAGGATCGAGTTTCGTCTTGTCGAAAGGCGGCGTGAATAGAATGATGAGGCCTTCGCCGCGCTGGACCAGGTATTGGTCGACTGAGGACATTGCGCGTCCGGCGCGATACGAGTCGGCCACTCCTGAAATTACGGCCCATGTTTGCGCGATCGAATCGATCTTACATTCATCGTTCTGCGCTGAGCCTAACGGCTTTCCGTCATCAAAATATGCGCGGCGATACCAATCGCCGTCCCAGGCCTGCTCGAGTCCTTTTTTCAACTTGTCCAGGTGGCTTGCATAGCGTTTCGCGCGCTCGGCCATTTGATATCGTTCGCACAAAGGGGCAAAGCCGGTCAGCACCGTCGACAAGAACCAACCAACCCAAACGCTTTCGCCTTTGCCGCCGACACCGACTCGATTCATCCCGTCGTTCCAATCACCCGAACCCATCAAGGGCAATCCATGAGCTCCTAAAGCCAAGCTGCGCTCGATCGCGCGCGCGCAATGCTCAAGAATCGTGGCGCTCTCTTTCGACACGGTGGGCTGCAAGTAACTTTCAACCTGATCGGGTTTCAGCAATTCAGCTTCAATGAACGGAATCGATTCTTCCAAAACTGAGTAGTCACCAGTTGCGTTCACGTAGAACGAAGTCACGTACGGCAGCCAGAGCAGATCATCCGAAAAGCGCGTGCGCACACCGCGGCCGGTGGGCTCGTGCCACCAGTGCAGCACGTCGCCTTCTGGGAATTGTCGCGCGGCGGCACGCAGAATTTGCGCGCGCGTTACCTGCGGCTGTGACCAAACCAGGGCCATCACGTCCTGCAATTGATCGCGAAAACCAAATGCGCCGCTCGATTGATAGAAAGCCGATCGTCCGCGGACACGGCACGCCAAAGCTTGATAGAGCAACCAACGATTGACCAATGTGTCCATCGATGAATCCGGAGTTCTGATTTCGATAGTCCCAAGGGCCTGGTCCCAGAATTCGAGCACGGCCTCGAAGGCTTCATTGACTTGATGCAGGTTGCGAAAACGCGCGTTGACCTCGCGCGCCTTTTCGATTGATTCAGTTTGACCCAAAAGAAAAACTATTTCTCGCGTCTCGCCGGGCGCCAGCTCAAAGCCTGATTGGATCGCTGCGCAGGGATCGAGGCCGGCGCCGTCACGTCCGCCCAGGCGCGCGCGACGCAGCGCTGCCGGGTTTTTCAAGCTGCCATTGCGGCCGATGAATTCATCACGGTCACAAGTCATCGTGAAGCTGCTTTCACTTGTGCCGACAAAGGTCACGCGATCCGCAAACTCGTTATTGTAGGAATTGCGCGCAAAAATCGCGCTTTCGTGCTCTTCCAGATCAGTCACGACATGCATGCATGACGTTTCGCGATTCACGCCCAGCATGAGTTCGTTGTAATTCGTGACCGAGAGCCGCCGGCGTTTATCAGTGCGATTTGACAAGCGCAGCAGCGAAATCTTAACCGGCGCATCCAGCGGCGCGAACACGAGCAGCTCTTGCGAGATGCCATGACTGGCGTGTTCGAAGACGCTGTAGCCTTGGCCATGCCGTACCACGTAGGGTCCCAGTTCACGAATCGGCAGCGGTGACGGCGTCCAAACCACGCCCGAATCCTCATCGCGAATGTAGATGACTTCGCCTGACGGATCACTAACAGTGTCGTTGGACCATGGCGTCAGCCGATTTTCGTGACTGTTGATCGACCACGTGAATCCGCCGCCCGTTTCGGTAATCAGGAATCCGAAGTCCTCGGAATTCGCGATTACGTTAGACCACGGCGCCGGCGGCCATTGGCCTTCGCCGAGGGTCGCGACGTATTCCCGGCCTCCGTGCGCAAAGCCGCCAATGCCGTTAAAGAACGAAACCTTTGGCGGAGTCAAAGGAGGCTCAGGATAAGCCTGGGCCGGCGTGCGCGGCTCAAATCGCGGCGGCAGACTTTCTTCGATCGGACGTCGCGTCAGTTGATCTTCGAGCGAACCTCGTTCGCTCACGATCACGACGCGCGCCACGGCGTGGAGCAGAATGCGCTCTTCCTCCGGCATTGTGTCTGACCGTCGCACAAAGATGCCTCCGGATTTATCAAGCAGGCCCCGCGAGCCGGCAGTTCGCACCGACACGTGCAGAGAATCCTGCAGCGCCTGTGCGTATCCCGTC
>DATLVM010000376.1:0-33200 GCA_035577445.1 Pyrinomonadaceae bacterium | reverse complement strand
GAGCTTCTTCCGGAGAGCTTCGCGTGCGACAAATGCGGCGGGATCGAGTTCACCAAGGAGAGCGACATCCTCGACGTCTGGTTCGACAGTGGTTCGTCATCGATTGCCGTGCTTGAAGCGCGCGACAATTTGCGTTGGCCGGCGGATGTTTACATCGAAGGCGGCGATCAGTTTCGCGGCTGGTTCAATTCTTCGCTGTTCGTGGGAGTCGCGGTTCACGATCGCGCGCCTTACGATGCCGTCGTGACACACGGCTGGACGCTGGACGCCCAGGGCAAAGCGATGCACAAGTCGCTGGGAAACGCCGTCTCTCCTGATGAAGTTATTCCGAAGCTTGGCGCGGAAGTGCTGCGGCTGTGGTGTGTGTCGTCGAATTACATGGACGACCTGCGCTGTTCGGATGAAATCCTGCAGCGCGTCGCTGACGGCTATCGTAAGCTGCGCAACACGGCGCGGTTCGCGCTCGGCAACCTTGACGGCTTCGATCCTGAACACGATTCGGTGGCCGAACATGAGCTGCTCGAGATAGATCGTTGGGCCCTCGCCGAGTTGAATTCAATCATCGGCGCGGTGCGCGCGCATTACGAGGGTTACGATTTTCACGTCGTGTACCAGGCGCTGCATCACTTTTGCACCGTGACCTTGTCGGCGCGCTACTTCGATATCATCAAGGATCGGCTATACACGTTCGCGCCAAAGAACAAAGCGCGTCGATCAGCGCAGACGGCCCTTTACCGGATCGCCGACGCGCTCGCGCGCTTAATGGCGCCGATTCTCGTGTTCACCGCTGATGAGATTTGGGAGAGCCTGCCGCCATCCGGGGACGCGCCCGCCTCGGTGCACATCAACGTATTCCCGTCGGCAGCTAAAGAAGATCGCGCCGAATTGTTGACGAAGTGGGCCCATCTGTTTGGCTATCGTGACGAGGTGCTGGCGAAGCTTGAAGAAGCTCGGGTGGCCAAGGTCATCGGAAGCTCACTCGAAGCGCGGGTGGAAATCTCCGCCGGCAGCGAAGCATTTCGGATTCTGTCAGAGCACCGCGACGATCTGCGCTATGTCTTCATCGTCTCTGAAGTTGAATTGGCTGAGGCGCGCGCTGATATCGCCGCAGATGCTCTTGAAATCACCGTCACCCGCGCGCACGGCGAAAAATGCGAGCGCTGCTGGAACTATTCAACCCGGGTGGGAGAATCATCGAAGTATCCGACGGTTTGCGAGAGATGCGTGGCGGCTTTGGAAGAAATTGAAACAGGTCAATGAGAGTCGTGCCGTTAGGCACGAGATGTTTATAGCACCCAGATCTCCCCTTTGTTTCGACGCCCGTTTACGAGCGAAATATTTCGCTCCTTCGGAGCTTGAGATGTTACTTTGATGGTCGGTTCTATAAATATTTCGCCGCTACGCGGCGAACATCAACTCGCGAACATCAACGCGCAGCCTTTTGATTCGAAGTCAAACGCTCCAAACAGCGGCACTGATGAACGGCGACGCTATTAAGTCAACAAAGTCTCGGATTGCATGGCGCATCGGCTATCTCGTCGCCTCGCTGGGTATTTATTTGATGGATCAGGCGAGCAAGGCCTGGGTGATGCGGCGGCTTCGATTTCGCGATGTGCCGGTGATCGGCGGCATTCTCGATTTCTCGTATGCTGAGAATCCCGGCATCGCCTTCGGACAATTGCAGGAGGGCGGCTCGTTCGGACGCTGGTTTTTTGTAGTGCTCGCTGCAGCCGCGGCCATCGCGGTGCTGGTTTATTTCTTTCGCACGGAACGCAACGATGATCGAATTCTCGGCGCGTGTGCGCTGTTGCTTGCCGGCATCCTCGGAAACCTGACGGACCGCGTGCGGCTCGGATTTGTGATCGACTTCATTCATGTGCACGCCGGACAATATCACTGGCCCACATTCAATGTCGCCGACGCCAGCATTTCATTCGGCGCGCTGTTGCTCGCCTACGACTTAATTTTTGCCCATCGAAAAGAGGACAAGAAACATCTAAGCGAACAAGGAGTGCCATCGTCGTAAAGTAACTGCCTTCTGCTCACTGCTTACTGCCAACTGTTTTCATGTACCCAGTCCTCTTCCGCATTCACGGTTTCCCTATCAACACGTACGGAGTCTTTCTCGCGCTGGCGTTCCTGGGCGCTATCTTCGTGACGGTGCGATTGGCGCAACGCGATAGTCTCCCCAAAGAGCGCATCTACGACCTTTGTCTTTGGCTGCTGCTGTCATCGCTGGTGGGATCGAAACTGCTGATGCTCTTCACTGAGCCTGAATACCGCCAGAATCCGATGATGCTTTTCTCGCTCGATTTTCTGCGGTCAGGCGGAGTGTTCTATGGCGGTTTGATTGGAGCGATCATCGCGGGGTTTTTGTTGATGCGTCGCTGGAAGCTGCCGTGGTGGAAAACGGCGGATGCCTGCGCGCCCGGGATCGCTTTGGGAAATGTGCTGGGCCGGCAAGGATGCTTCTCGGCCGGATGCTGTTGGGGGAAACCGACGACGCTGCCCTGGGGCGTGCGCTTCAGCGAACTTGGCCACGAAGTCACGGGAGTCCCGATCGACGCGAAGCTGCATCCGACGCAGTTATATGAATCGTTCGCGATGCTGATCGTTTTTTTCTTTCTTCTCTGGTTGCACAAGAAGAAAAAATTCAGCGGGCAGGTGATCCTGACGTACGCCGTCATCTACGCGACGGTGCGCTTCCTCATTGAATTTGTCCGCGACGATCCGCGCGGAGACATTTTGGGTCTGACAACTCTGACCGGGTTATCGACGTCGCAATTGATTGGCCTCATCGTCGGGGTGGCCGCGCTGATTACTCTAATCGTTCGTTGGCGTCGAGGAAAAGGTTTACCTCCGGTTCAACCTGACGTCGCGTGAACTCCGGCTCGTGTTTGATTCCCTGCTGGTCATTCAAATCTCGCAACTGCTAAGATGGCCAGCTTTTCCGTTACACAATGAAACTTCGCGTCCTTTATCACGGCCACTGCTTTGACGGCGTGGGCTCGGCAGCCACCTTCACGCGCTTTTACCTCGAACGCATTCATCCGCACACGGAAGTCTCGTACGGCGGCTTGCTGCATCGCCCGGGGAATCTGCTGTTTGACCGAGACATGTTCGACGGCGATGAGAACGCCATCGTTGATTTCAAGTACTCACCTTCTGAGAAACTCACCTGGTGGTTTGATCATCATCAATCCGCGTTCCTGACACCTGAAGATGAAGCACACTTTCGCGCTGACAAGTCCGGCAAGAAGTTTCTCGATGCAGCGCGCAAGTCCTGCACTGAATTCATCGCCGATGTCGCGCAGACGAAGTTTGGTTTTGACGCCGAGCCGCTGCGAGATCTGATTCAGTGGGCGCACATCATCGACGGCGCGCTGTATGATTCGCCCGCGCAATGCGTTGAGCTGAAAGAGCCGGCGCTGCAATTGATGCAGGTGATTGAAGGGACGCCCGACGAATCATTCATTGAGCAGATCATCCGCGACTTGACGCAGAAATCGCTGACTGAAGTTGCCACCAGCGAGGAAGTGCAGCACCGCTTTCAGCCAATCCTGAAGCAGCATCTCGAAACGGTCGAAGCCATCAAACGCAAAGCGACGTGCGAGCACGATGTCGTTCAATTCGATCTGATCGATGAAGGGTTCGAGGGCTTCAACAAGTTCATTCCTTACTATTTATTTCCCGAAGCGACTTACACAGTTGCGCTCACGCGCGCGCCACAGCGCACAAAGATTTCCGTCGGCTCAAATCCCTGGGCGCCGCGCCCGCGTCGTCACAACATCGCGACGATTTGCGAGAGATACGGCGGCGGCGGTCATGCGGTCGTCGGGGCCATCTCGTTCGCGCCGGATGAAGTTGAGAAGGCGCGACAAGCAATGCGCGAGATTGTAGAGGAACTTTCGCGTTCGGCGAAAAGTTAGTAAGATGCGCCTCCCATGGTAATCCTCCCGTCAATTGCGCAAGTCTTCACACACGAAAACTTCAATCTCATAGGAAACGCTTTTTCGATCGCTGGCTTCGCCATATCCGTCTGGCTTTTGCGGAATGTCCGGACAATTCGAAATGCTTATCGTTTTCGCGCTCGAGGACCGTTATTGTTGAAGGATCTCTCGAAAACGAGCAAGAATATAAACAAGTTCCTAAACGAATACGATGACTCGCTCGGCCAAATTAGAGAAGAGATCACGCGAGCAGCGGTCAAATTGCGGTCACTCAGACGTAATGTTACTCGCGCTCAACGGCAATCAATCAAACGTGTCCTTGGGTATATTGACCATTGTGAAATTAGTGTTCAAAATGAGGAGCAAGTCAGAATCGTTTACATGGAGATTTTCAAAATAATCGAAGAGCTTAAGGATTACCAAGAAGATTTGAAGTGGGAGTAACGCCATGCCAAGCGAAAAGAACAAATGGATCGATGCGGTTGGGAAGCTAATTGCTTTGACTCAAGAGCGCAAGCTCATTTGGAGAGCTAGCTCGTCTTCCGTCTTCGGAGTTTCATACGGTTTAGAAACGGATTACGCGGGCAAGACTCTAAAACTCCGCACCATTAACGACGAAGGAAACGTGTACTCCAAGCTTGAACTACAAGAACCCGGCAGCGGCGAGGTTTGGGAATTCCCGTACTCCGAGGCTACCGAACATCTAATGGATGCTGCCCGGTATCAAGTTGTCGGCGTTGGCGAATTCCTCGATGAACTTCTGAACAAGTCTGCATAAATCATCTTCTACGTTAGAATCTAGTGTCATCGCCAGTTACCAACATCGAATCACTGCAGCACGAAGGTCGCACCTTTCAACCACCTACCGAGTTCGCCGCGCAAGCTCACATCAAATCGATGGCCGAGCTCGATGCGCTGCGCGTCGAAGCGTCAGCCGATCCGGAACAGTTCTGGGCGCGCTACGCCGAGAGCGAGCTTCATTGGTTCAAGAAGTGGGACACGGTTTTGAAATGGGAAGTGCCGCATGCGGAATGGTTCGGCGGCGGGAAAATCAATATCAGCTACAACTGTCTCGATCGTCATCTCGCAACCGCACGACGCAATAAAGCGGCCTTGATTTGGGAAGGCGAGCCGGGTGACACACGCACGCTGACTTACCAGCAACTACACACCGAAGTCTGCCGCTTTGCGAACGTGCTGAAGAAGGTTGGCGTCGAGAAAGGCGATCGCGTCGCGCTCTACATGCCGCTGATTCCTGAGTTGGCCATCTCGATGCTGGCCTGCGCGCGCATCGGTGCAACGCACTCGGTTGTCTTCGGCGGATTTTCAAGCGCGGCACTTATCGATCGCATCAACGATGCGCAGTGCAAGGTGGTGGTTACCGCCGACGGCGGCTGGCGACGCGGCAACGAAGTGAAACTCAAAGCTGCGATCGATGAAGCTCTGAAGGAAACTCCATCGATTCAATCGTGCATCGTCGTCAAGAGAACCGGCAGCGATATTCACATGGAAGCCGGCCGCGATCACTGGTGGCACGAGTTAATGCAAACGGTTGATGCGAACTGTCCGGCGGAAGAACTCGAGAGCGAACATCCACTTTTCATTCTCTACACTTCAGGCACGACCGGAAAACCGAAAGGCATTCTGCACACGACCGCGGGCTACTTGCTCCAAGCTCATCTCACCACCAAATGGATCTTCGACGTCAAGGATGAAGACATCTACTGGTGCACGGCCGACATTGGCTGGGTGACCGGACACAGCTATGTCGTTTACGGGCCGCTGTCGAACGGCGCGACGGCGTTGATGTATGAAGGCGCGCCGAACTGGCCTGAGCCGGATCGATTCTGGGACATCATCGAACGTCATCGCGTCAACACGCTCTACACCGCGCCCACGGCGATTCGGGCTTTCATCAAGTGGGGCGAACGATGGCCGTTGAAACACGATCTGTCATCGCTACGTTTGCTCGGCACTGTCGGTGAGCCAATCAATCCCGAAGCCTGGATGTGGTATCACCGCGTCATAGGCCGTGAGCGCTGCCCGATTGTCGATACATGGTGGCAGACAGAGACCGGCGCGATCATGATCACGCCTTTGCCGGGCGCGACCCCTACGAAGCCCGGCTCGGGCACCAAACCATTTCCCGGCATCGATGCCGACATCATGACAAGGGACGGCAAATCAGTCGGGCCTAATGAGGGTGGTTACCTGGTGATTAAGAAACCCTGGCCGTCGATGCTCCGCACGATCTACGGCGACGATGCGCGTTACCAGCAACAGTACTGGTCACAAATTCCGGGAATCTATTTTGCCGGCGACGGTGCGCGCAAAGATCAGGACGGCTATTTCTGGATCATGGGCCGCATCGACGACGTCATCAATGTCGCCGGCCATCGTCTCGGCACCGCGGAAATTGAAAGTGCTCTCGTCTCGCACGAAGCTGTCGCCGAAGCCGCAGTGGTTGCCAAGCCCGACGAGCTTAAAGGTTCGGCGATCGTCGCGTTCGTCACGCTTGAAGGCGGTCGCACGCCTTCCAATGAATTGAATGAGGAATTGCGTCAACATGTCGCCAAAGAAATTGGGGCCCTGGCGCGACCTGACGACTTGCGATTTGCGGATGCTCTGCCAAAGACACGCTCGGGCAAGATCATGCGACGGTTGTTGCGCGAGATTGCCACGAGTGGTTCAGTGGCCGGCGATGTCACGACGCTCGAGGATTTCTCAGTGCTGGAAAAATTGAGGAGCGAAGAGGAGTAACGCCTCAATAGTTGATCTCCTGCCGCATCGCGGCTATTATCCCCCTGCCACCGTTGGTAGCGCGCCCCACTTGGGCTACCAAATCTGCTCTGCAAATTCCTCAAATCCCTGTATCATACGCACGGCCGCCTCCGACCACGGTCCGCAAGAAGGAGTCAATGAATGATGCCCCAAACCTATATTGAAGGTCGTTCCGGCCCGCGGTACATCGCCGCGTTTCCCATTCGCGCTGAGTGGGACACCAACGAGGGCGCCCACATCGTGGCCGAAGGCGAGACCGAGAACATTGGTCCCGAGGGCACGCTTGTGCATTTGCAAAACACTCTGCCGCCAGTTGGTGGTCGCGTCAATTTGCATATGCTCGACGATAAAGGCGAGAAGCTAAGCGTCGTCGCTGAAGTGCTGCGCATCGAGCGCAATCCCGTGCGTCTGCAGGCGGCGCTGCAACTCCTGGGTGAGACTGATGAGTGGCGTGGACTGATTTGGCACGAGGCCGCCATCAAGATGTCGGAAGCTGACGAAGTTTACGACGAAGACGAATACTGATCAGACGGCACTCGATCTCCGATGGATCGCGAACCAAATCGAGCTTCAGTTGCGGAAAGCGCCGTATCGGCTTGGCTGCAGACCCGCATCGTCCTGCGCATCGTCGTTATCCTGCTCGCGGTCGCAGCATTTCTCTGGATCATATACAAGCTGACGACGGTTCTACTCCTGCTCGTCCTCTCGATCTTCTTCGCATATCTCATAGCACCATTGGTTGATCTCGTGCAGCAGCCGCTGCGAATCCGCCAGAGGGTGTATCGGATTCCGCGCGGTTTAGCCATCGGCATCGTTTACGTGATCGTTTTCGTCGGCGGGGTCATTGCGCTCTATTTGCTACTGCCGCAACTGGCGGCGCAATTTCCTGAGTTCAAGCAACAGGCAATTGCGTATTACAAAACGATCACCGGCTACGGCGAACGAATCAGTCAGTACTCGAAAGAGCATCGCATGCCGGAAGGCATTACGACGGCATTGAATAACACCGTGCTCGGCCTGATCGCCAGGGGCGGAGAAATGGCGACGGCGGCGTTCGAACACGTGCTCGGCTGGATCATCTTTCTGCCGTGGATCGTGCTGATACCAATCCTCAGTTTCTTTTTGCTCAAGGACGCCGATAGCTTCCGCCGTTCCGCGCTGGCCATGCTGCCGCGTGGCCGTCTGCGATGGCGCGGCGACGAATTCTTCCAGGACATCAACAGCACTCTGGCAGCTTATATTCGCGCGCAACTCACCGCGTGTTTGCTCGTCGGAATTCTTTGCAGCATCGGCTTTGCTCTGATTGGTTTGCCCAGTCCGCTGGTGCTCGGCCTGCTCGCCGGCATGCTGGAGTTCGTTCCGCTGGTTGGGCCGCTGGTGGTTGCGATTCTGGTTGCGGTGCTGGCGATGCTGCATTGGGGATTGGGAATGGCGGTCGTCGTGCTGCTCTTCCTGGGCGTGTTGCGCATCGTCCAGGACTATGTGATCTATCCGCGCATCATTGGCCAGGGCATTCATCTGCATCCACTCGCGGTGATTCTCGCGATTTTGGCCGGCGCGGAAATCGCCGGTGTTGCGGGAATCTTTCTGGCGATTCCCGTGATCGCAATTCTCACCGTTAGCTATCGCCACTGGCTGGAGCATCGCGGCAGTGAAACGATCGCCGAAGTGATTGAAGAGGCCGTGGTTGAATCTGAGATTGAAGCTGAACTTTCTTCAACGCATCCCACCGCGGCCACTACGGCTGAAGAAATGGCGCGCGTGCGTCCCGATTTGCTCACGGGCGAATTGAAACTGCCGGCGAAAGAATAATCATAAAGCGTCCTTCACCAACGTCATTCATTCCTAGTATCCGAGGTAAACGGTACCTTCTCTCGTGACAAACAGGTCAATGCTCACCTCACCGCCAACGCCCCGAACCGTTCCGCGTTATCGGCTCTACATAGATGAATCCGGCGATCACACTTACAACAAGCTCGAGACTGTCGGTCATCGTTACCTAGCTTTATTGGGTGTGTGGTTCCGGCAAGATAACGATTATCTATCTTTTGCACTCGAACTAGACAGATTCAGGGATGACCTTTTTGGAGCGCGTCCCGACAATCCTGTTATCCTTCATCGCAATGACATAATAAATCGTCGCGGCGCATTCGGAATTCTTCGCGACGACGAGAAGGGCAGGGCTTTTGACGAAGGATTGCTTAACTTAATCGAACAAGCGCGCTTCAAGATGATATGTGTGCTACTCGACAAACAATTGCACCAACAACAGTATGTCGACCCATTCCATCCTTATCATTATTGTTTAGCGGCGATGCTTGAGCGGTATGCCGGCTGGTTGGTCTATAAAAATATCAAAGGTGACGTCATGGCAGAATCGCGAGGAGGCGAGGAGGATTTACAACTCAAACAAGCTTATCGCCGAACGTACGAAAGTGGCACGCAGCACTTCAGCCGTGACAAATTTCAACTTGGTCTGACGAGTAAAGACATCAAGATTCGTCCGAAAAGCGCCAACATTGCTGGGCTGCAATTGGCCGATGTCCTGGCGTATCCAATTCGACAGGCCGTGCTGCTGCGGAAGGGTCTTATAGAAGATCCCGGGGATGTCTTCGGAAAGAAGATCTACGAAGTGGCGCGGCGGAAATTCAATTGCAACGAATGGACTGGTGAAATTGAAGGCTATGGGTACAAGTGCCTGTAAATGAAAAAGACTCCTTTCGGAGCCTTCCTCACGCCGGCCCTTACGGGCCGTCCACCTGCGGAAATCCGCATTGACTGTAATTTACTATGCTAATCCAGGGTGCGCAAGCGAGGAGATCTAACGTCGAACCGACGAACCGTCTCCTGCCTGTACTGTACGTCTTTCCATCATCTCAAGAAACCTTTTGAAGTGATGTTCCGCATCGTGTGGACCGGGAGCGGCTTCCGGATGGTACTGCACTGAGATGATCGGGAGCGTTTTGTGGCGCATACCTTCGACGCATTGATCGTTGAGATTGATGTGAGTCACTTCCACATCGGGTGGCAGCGTGTCGGCTTTCACCGCGAAGCCGTGATTGTGTGAAGTGATTTCGACGTGGCCGTCGCGAAAATCTTTCACCGGTTGATTGCCGCCGCGGTGACCAAACATCAGTTTGAAAGTTTGCCCGCCGAAGGCGCGACCGAGCAGTTGATGACCAAAGCAGATGCCAAACGTTGGCGTGCCCGATTGGGCAACACGCTTCACTTCTTCAACTTCTTTCGTCATCGAGGCCGGATCGCCCGGCCCGTTCGAGAGGAAGACGCCATCAGGTTTCATCGCGAAGACTTCGTTTGCCGGCGTCGAAGACGGAACGACGGTGACGCGACACCCCGCCTGCGACAGCTCGCGCAACGAATTCGTCTTCACACCAAAGTCGTAACAGACGACGTGAAAACGTTCGCTGTTCGCCGCCGGAACCTCATAAGGTTCCTTCGTCGTCACCACGCTCGCGAGTTCGCGATTCTCCATCCGCGGCGACGTGCGCGCCTTTTCAATCACGCTGTCTGCGTCGCTGTCGATGGTCGAAAGACACGCCCGCATCGCGCCCTTGTCGCGGATATGCCGCACGAGCGCGCGTGTGTCGATGTGATCGATGGCAACGATGTTCCAGCGCTTAAGGTAATCATCGAGCGATTCATCGGCGCGCCAGTTTGAATAGATGCGGCTGGCTTCGCGCACGACAAAGCCTTCAACCCAAGGTCTCGAAGATTCGGTGTCTTCGCTGTTGACGCCGTAGTTGCCAATCAACGGATATGTCATGCAGACAATCTGTGCTGCGTAGGAAGGATCGGTGAGCACTTCCTGATAACCCGTCATGGAAGTGTTGAAGACCATCTCGCCGACGCTCTCACCTTCGGCTGCCCATGACCGACCGCGCCAGACGCGGCCGTCTTCGAGTGCGAGGATTGCTTTATTCATCGAATTAACTGCAGAGGACACGGAGGACCTTCTCTCTAGTTACGACCGGCGTTCCCATTCCTTCGTCAATGGCTCTCGATAGCGCGATATCCTCGATTACTTCTTCTATGACGTGTTCAAGGAAATCACGTCGTTCATCCAAGACTTCTGTGACGGCTGTCTTAATCAACTCGATTAACTGCTGTTCGATCACTTTCTATTTCGCTCTGTCGCCCGCTTCGCGGGCTCAAAATAAATGGTGCCATTGATCCCAGGGTGGCGCGCTGCGCGCTTACCCTGGGCTATTGCATTGAACGCCTTCAGCGTTCTTAAGGGTCACCCACCCAAATTAATGCTAAACCCGCTGCCGCCACTTCCCGATTGTGAGGGAAAGAACGGCTTGAGCAAGCCTGCCAAAGCCGCAAGATTACGCGTCTGAATCAGAAGCTCGCCCGGGCCGGTGAATTCCGCGACGATGCCTTCGCCGCTGACCATGCTGCGAAAGAAACCAGCCGCGGCTTTGCGCAAGGTGTATTGCGTCGTGCCTTCCCAAGCGACCAGGTGACCCGTATCGACCACGTAGCGTTCGCCGGGCGCAAGCGTCTTGCGATGAATCGCGCCGAAGGAAGACACGAGCAGCAGACCTTGTCCCTGCACCATCAACACGAACAAGCCTTCACCGGCGAAGAATGATTTCGCGCCGCCCCATTTTGTATCGACGACCAGGCTGGCATCTCCCGCGAGATAGGAACTCGATTGCACAAAGAAAGTTTGATTGCGCATCTCGATCGCGGCAATGTCACCCGGGGCGCCGGGCGCGAGCGTGACTTCGCCGGGACCGCCGCGCGCGGTGAAGGTAGACACGAATGCGGATTCGCCACCCGCCGCGCGCTTCAACGCTCCGAGCAATCCGCCTTTCATTTGCGACTGCAACTCGATATTGGCGGACATAGAAACCATCGCACCGGCTTCCGCCATGATCGATTGCTCCGGTTGCAGCTTCAGCACGGCGAGTGAAAACGCCGGCGAATGCTCGATCTGGTAACTATAGCCACGGCCCATGCCCTGACCGTCGGCATCGATGTTGATTGAATAGGCGGACGCAGGTGCGGCTTCAACACGCGTTCCGCAGCGACCGCAGAAGGTTCCACCGGCTGCTATCTCAGCGCCGCAAGAAGGACAATTCATTGCTGTGGGTTCCTGTTGCTTAGGGGATAGAAAGAACTATTTAACATTTGGCATTTGATATTTGAGATTTGACATTTGTCGTTTGCTCTTAAGACGAACAGCACTTTTTGTCTCAGAAGCCCGACCGTGAGGGAGGGCAAGCTCGCAAACGAAGCCCTTGCTTACGCGCGGGCTTCTGACACCTTGCTCACGTCGATTCTCAAATCTCAAATATCAAATATCAAATAATTCTTTTCTTACTGTCGACCGCTGACTGCCGACTGTTTTCTGCCTTTCAGAAACTGCTGTGCCTCGTTGAGCCAGCGCTTTTCCATTCGATACTTGTAAGCCGGCGCGGTCTTCACGGCTTCAATGCAGGCCTGCATCGAGCTGGTCGCTTCCTGAGTATCGCCCAAGCCGGCGTACGCCCGGCCGATCAAGTACAAGCCTTCCGGGTCGTTGGTGCGCCGATCGAGAAACTTCTCGAGCGCATCGCGCGCATCGCCATACTGGCCGGCAGCGAGATAAGTCGCGCCGATCTCGCGCCAGATTTCGTTCTGCGCATGGAACTGGTCGCGCTGCACGACCTGCTCGAAGTGGCCGACTGCTTCCGGCAAACGACCCTGCGCGCGCGCAATGCGCCCGAGCTGATAGTGCGCATCCAATTCATCCGGATCGATTTCAATTGCTCGTTGAAAACGTTCGCGAGCTTCATTCAATTCACCGCGCTGCTGATGAATCAAACCGAGGTTGTAATGCGCTGAAGAATCGCGCGGATTGATCGTTGCTGCTTCGAGGTTTTGTTTGAACGCTGCCCGCGCGCGTTGATTGCTGACAATGCCGCTGAAGTAACCGCGCAGCAAGAAGAAGAGCATCAGCAGAATAAACGGCGAGCCGATTATTCGGGTGAAGAGCAGACCCCAAAGCGGCGAAAGGATTAGGGCGCCGAGGTAACTCAACAGAATTACACCGACCGATTTCACCAGAGACAAGCGAAACACTTTGCGCACGGCCTCGAGGGCGCCAATCGTGAAGATCCCGATCTTCACTGTGCGAAACAGACTGCCTGCGATAAAGCTCGGATCGCTGAGCTCCCGTTCCAGCTCTTTTTGAACTTCGGCTGGAAAGTTGAACATCGCCTTAATCTGCTGTGCTGAATGTAGCGAACTGGCGACGTATGCAGCCTGGACTCCGCTGAAGTGAAAAAAGATCGAGATAAGCAGCGTCATCAAGTTGGCGCCGATCAGCGCGTAGAAAATGACGCAAGCGAGCGACGCGTATTCCTGCTGGAGCACCAGGCTAAAACTGCCACGGCGATCGAAGAGATTCGCCATCAACAGCATCAGCGGCACCAGCACAATCAGGATCGGCAACAATGACGTCGCCGCTTGAAACAGATTGGAAGCAGCAGCCTGTGGATGGCTCAGAAAAGATTTTTGGCCGACCAGCCACTGAATCGCGAAAACATAAATGACCTGCACCACATACGCGCTGATGATTGCGGGAAACAGAGCCCCCCTGTCACGCACTTCGCGCATGCCGCGCAAAGGAGCGTAGAAGATCATCGCGATGTACCTGGGCCAATCAGTCATAAATCCTTCGAGTCCTCTCCCTTTTTGGGAGAGGGTTGGGTGAGGGAGCGTAGCTTAGGGCGGGCTAAAACCCTCACCCCTCAATCCCCTCTCCCAGCGGGAGAGGGGAAGTACCTATCGATCATCAGAATCCAACGAATCTCCATCGCGCCGGTAATCCGCGCCGCGCGGAACCCCGTTGTTGTGAGAATCGCGCTCAATAAGTTTAGCTGAACCCAACGGCCAATAACGAAACAGCGCCTTGCCGTAGATATATTTCTTGGGCACCAAACCCCAAATGCGCGAATCGCTCGAATTATCGCGGTTATCGCCCATGACGAAATAATAGCCAGGCTTCACATAGGTCGGCGGCTTGCTGGCGTGGGACATGTTCAAGTGGGGGTCGAGATACCCTTCGTCCAAATCTCGGCCGTTCACGTTCACATGCCCGTCGTGAACTTCTACTGTATCACCGGGCAGGCCGATCACGCGCTTGATGTAACTCTTCGAGGGATCGTCCGGGAACCAAAACACCACGATGTCGCTGCGATAGATTTTTGGCGCCCATCGATATTCATCGTAATAGATGAGCTTATTGACGAAGATGCGCTCCCCGTCATGCAGGTAGGGCAGCATCGATGTGCCTTCAACCTTGACGGGTTGGATAATAAAGACCATCACAAGCGCCAGCACCATCAACGCGAAGATTAAGTCGCGCACCAGGAGACGGGATTCCTGCCATAGGTGTTTACGCGCCACGTCACGCGGACGCTGAATCTGAATATCACGATCGTCGTCGGGATGAATGGTGCCGAATGGCGGCGGCTGAGTTAACTGTAGCCTGCGCATCGTATGTTAGACGCGCAGCAGCGAGGACTGTTCTAAAAATTCCCTGCTGCCGTCTTCAGTGTATCGAGGTTATCCGTCGTTCGCTTTCATTGTCAAACGACAACTTGCCGTTCAGAGTTGCGTACAACTTGACAGCCGCGAAGGCTGCTTTCTATCATCGCCAAGCTTATTCACGAGAGCTTGTCCCGCCCGTGACAATCAGCAACGTCTAAAGCTCGGAGGCCGCGCCGTGATTAAACTCGACATCATCAATCGTCTCGCCGACGAAACCGGAATTCCAAAACTGAAAGCAGAGCAAGCCGTCGAAGCGCTGTTCGCATCGATGAAGGACGCTTTGGCGCGTGGTGACCGGATCGAATTGCGCGGGTTTGGAGTTTTCATCGTGAAGCCGCGCAAGCGTGGCGTAGGTCGTAACCCGCGCACTGGCGAAGAAGTTGCGATCCCTTCGGGCAAGACGATTCGATTCAAACCCGGCAAGGAACTGCAGCCGCACGGCTATGACGACGAGTTTGAAGAGGACGACGAATAGGCAAGCCGTGACGAGTTCCAGGTTGGTGGCACGGAATGAAACGCGCCGCTAGGCGCGCAATGTTTATAGACTCCGACGCAGTTTTGGTGATCCCGCGGGAGTGGAAGCTGAGAACAGCTTCCACTCCCGCGTTTTGATAAACGGGGACGGCTAGGGCTATAAACATGTCGGGCCTAACGGCACGGAGTATCCGGATTGCAATTCTAACTTTCTTTACCCATGTCAGAAATCGAACCCATCAGCTCCAAGCCAGCCACCTCCCCTGCTATCGCCAAGCCCACGCCCCGACAGTGGCTGACGCACATCGCGTTTTTCGTCGCTACCGCGTTTACCACGACCGTGTGCGGCATCATGATGGCCGGGCCGGAGTTGGGCAGCATCGGCCCGCCTCCGGGCATGCGCAGCCTTACTGGTTCGGTGCTGATGATCCCGTGGTATTACGTCGCGACAGTTTTTGAAGTTGTTCGCTACGCGATCGAGCATCCGCATTATCTCGGACAGGGACTAAAGTTCTCGGGATCGTTGCTGGCGATCCTCACGGCACACGAATCTGGTCATTATCTCTTCTGTCGCTACTACGGTGTCGACGCGACGTTGCCGTTCTTTATTCCGCAACCGCCGTTGCTCATCCCCGGCACGTTCGGCGCGTTCATCCGCATGAAGTCGGTCGTACCTTCGCGCCGCGCGCTGTTCGACATTGGCCTGGCTGGGCCACTCGCCGGCTTTGCGGTTCTATTGCCGATTGCGTTCGCCGGCGTGCTGACAGTTCAGCATGTGCCATTGCTCGCTGGTGATGCGACCGGCGGTGGCAGCGGTGGTCTCTACTTTAATGATCCGCTGTTGTTTCGTCTGATCGCGAGAATGTTCAAAGTTGATTTGGCGAATTCAGTGGCGAACTCGTTCTACCTCGCGGCATGGGTAGGCGCGCTGGTCACGAGTCTGAATCTAATGCCAGTAGGTCAACTGGATGGCGGACATGGGACGTTCTCAGTTTTTGGACAGAGCGCGCATCGATGGATTGGCCTCGTCGCCTTCATCACGATGGCGTTGATGTCAGTTCTCGGATGGTTCTGGCATGGCAGTCCGAGCGGATTTGTTTACGTCGTGCTGCTCGCGGTGATGCTGCGCGTGCGCCATCCACAGCCGGAACAGATGGAGCCGCTCGGCCTGGCCCGCATCGTCATTGGGATTGTTACCCTCATCGTCTTCGTGCTCTGCTTCCTGCCGTTTCCGATTACGATAAGTTAGCGAAACCTTGTGCTAGATCAGCGCTCGGCGGTATATTCAGCTCAGAGGAATTAAGATGGTTACCAGAGAACAAATCCTGGTCGAAGTAAGAAAGATGCCGGAGCAATATCTGGACGAACTGTACCAAATAATCAAGGATTTCGAATCGAGACCTCTACCGGAATTGTCAGATCAAGACGTAATGGCAGCTCTCCGCGAGATCAAGATTTCAGCCTCACCAAACTTCTCTACCACGGCAGAGATGTTGTCGTAAACCTAGCTAGAAAGCCTTAGATCTTCATGTCAGAAGAGAACGACAATTCGGCAGAAGAAGAGTCCGAGGAACAGGATTCAGACGAGCAATCGGAGGGCGGATACGCCCCTACGCTTTGGGACTATTTGAATTCCGACAAGGGTCACGAAATCGCCCAACAAATCGTAGCGATCCTTGCTCAGATTAAGAACGTTACAATTGACGCAATTGCACAAGAGAAGCGAGAAGCCCTTGACTTCCAACGCCGCGTTCGGCGTGAGCAATGGATCGTTCAACTCGTTGTCTTTACGTTGTCATTGATTCTGGTAGGGGTTCTTACGTATGTAAATAAATTTGATTCGGCGATCGCTGTGCTATTAGGTACGCTGGTAGGCTATTTCTTTGGTAGAGGGCAGAATCGCTAAGGGAGTTATGTTTTAATGAACCGTAGCAATCCTTAATCTCTCTCACCCACTCTATTCACTTCTTCTTGATCTTTAACGCAGTTCCCTCAGACATGAGCCACGGGAATCGCCTCAGTTCTTTCGAATGGCTTCGCGCCAGTGGCTATGTCATGTACCGTGTGAAGTATTTCCGCGTTGTAATACCTGCTGCCACAGGCATCGCAGACTCCCACTTCAACGTCTTCGAGGATGACAAAACCGCTCTTGTGCTTAAAGGCCTCGCGCTCTACCTTCTTTGCGCGAACGGTTCCCTCGCAGTATTCGCACTTGTAATCGTACATAGTCTTTAATGTTCAGAAGCAGTTATCGCATAAACCGTGATAACCAAATACCGGTCGTCAACAAAGCGCCCGACGCTCCCCACAGATATCTGCTCTTCAATGGCAGGTCCTTCGATGACGTATTTCGATCCTCTAGGATCGTCCTTTTCAATTCTCGAAACTCGACCGTACAAGATTGATTGCTCTAAATCAAGAATATCGAGACTGTCCTCGGCCATTTCTTCAACCGCGTGCACGGTCATGTCGTACTTGCCGATGCGAACTTTGTCTCTGATGTCATCGATATTCCGTCGTGCCACCCGGCGAGTCTATCAAAAGAACTGCTTTGCTGCTCTGAGCGAGTGACCTAAGCCGGCAGCAGTCCTTTAATCTCTCGCACCACGCGATTCACGTCTTCCTGATCGGCTAACGCAATCATGAAAAACTTGTAGCCCTGGTGAAAACAGATCACGCCGTTCGCGAAGAGCCACACGCCGTCGAGAAAAGGGTTGCCGCCCAGAATCCAACTCACCGGCCCGCCGACGATGCCGACCGGATTCACGATCTGTGCAAACAAGGTCGCGCCCATCGCGCAACTGAAGGCGCCGAGCAAAGGCGCGCCGACGTACTTGGCCATCTTGCGTTGGAACTCGACACGTTCGCGCTGGGCTTCATCTAACTCGCCGGCGGCGATGCGGGCTTCCTGTTTCTTTAAGTACTCGTCGAATTTCTTGCTGGCTAATTTCAAACCCAGAACCGGAAGAGCGGAATGCGTGAGCCAGTGCGGATGCGTTCCCAACAAAACGATGTCTAGTCCCGGCAACGCTGCTCCCGCGCGAATGCCGAGCACCAATGATGCGGTCACCGCTGCGGCCTTGCCCGGATTTGCTTTGACCCAATCTTTGGCTTTGACGATTCCGGCGGACGCGGCGGCGGTCGCGCGGGTCGCCTTCACGCCCTTGCCGGCCATCTTTGCGGCTGAACTGACATAGTCAGCAGCTTCGCCGAAAACTTCTTCAGCCCTTTTGCCCGCAGGACCGGCGGCATCACGAATGACCTTTCCGCCATCACTCGCTGCGTCACGAATCACCTTGCCGGCTTCTTTTGCGTGACGCTTCACTTCTCCGGCAGCGCGTCGAGCATTTTCGCGCAGGTTCGGATCGTCCGTGATCTTTTCCGCTTCCGCTCGCAGGTGTTCAGCGCCGTTCGCAATGGTCTTCGCCCCACGCCGCGCCGCATCACCGGCTACGCGAGCCGTATCTTCAACGATGCCGCTGACCCCGAGCTTGTCGTCTAATTCCTTCGCTTTGCGTTTGGCCGCGCGCTGCAAATCGTCGAATTTTTCTTTGTAATCCGCCATAACTTCCGCCCGTTTGTTCTACGACAATCGACTTGTCTTAGTTCGAATCAATCACGACTCTTTCGGATTCTGTTTCATGAATTCCACGAACTTGTCGATCTCTTCTTTGGCACGTTCCATGTTACGCCGGCTCTCGAGATAAGCTTCCCACTGCGGCGTTTTCGTGAGGGCCTTCGAGGTATCCGAATCGAGCGCCTGCGCCATCAGAGCGATCAAGTCGCTGACCACTCGCGTGTGATCGACCAACGATTCGATGATCGAATGTGCGAGTTCAAGCTGGTTCGTGTTGCTCACTGATTTCACTCTCAGGTTCTATAACGCCATCGGCAGCGAACCAACTGCCGCGGACTATCGGCAGGGATGCGACCTCAGCCACCACCTGTTTTTCGCCGTGGTCAACCCAAATCCGAGTGCCTTCTTCAAGATGATTGTACTTCAGATACGCGAGCGCAATTTGTCGATCCAGGCACGGCGAAAAGGTCAGCGAAGTGATGTGTCCAATCTCTTCATGATCGTCCGAGATGATTTCAGCGTGCTCCTCAAGGGGCCACGGGATTTCCAGCAGCACGCCGGTCAATTTCTTCGCTACGTGCCCGCGGTGTTTGATGCGAATGATGATCTCCTGACCGACATAGCAGCCCTTCGTGTCGCTGATCGCATCGTCCAGGCAAGCTTCAGAGACTACGGTGTTCTCGCTCATGTCGATGCCGAAGCGCGGAATGCCGGCTTCGATCCGCATGACTTCGAGAGTTTCATCTTTGACGATTTCTGAGCCCCCGTGCCACAGCGCATTATGAAGCTGTTCCACTTCACTTGATTCGATGAAGAGATCGAATCCCTCTTCGGCGGTGTGCGTCGCGCGAATGATCGTTGCGTCCTTTTCGTTAAAGGTTGATTGAATTACGCTGCCGCGTTCCAACGTCGCCGCCTCTGCTCCCAACACCGAGCCCAAAATCTCCGCAGCCTTTTTGCCTTGCAAGGATAATGTGCCGAGTTCATCCGTCAGATCGGTTACGCGAAAATCGCCAGCCAAGGTAAACCGGCTGAGCAGATCCACAACCTTGTCGCGGGTCACCGTTTCCGTGTCTATCAGAAATCCATCCGGGCGATGAATGATGCGCACCGCGGCGATTAATCTTCCCTGCACGTTTGCGAATGCTGCCGGAATCCAGGAACCGCGCGCGAGATTCTTGACGTCGTTTGTCACCAGGCCGTTCAGAAACATCGCGGCGTCGCGACCGCTTACCAGAATTCGTCCGCGTCGCGAAGATAGATCGATCAGCCCAGCGCCTTCATAGCGCACTGCCCTGTAATCATCTGAGGAATTTGTGACAGCCATAGATCAGTTAATGCTTTCTGTAACTGTTGAGGTCCGAATACGAGCAAGTGCTCGCGCCACCACTTTATAATCCCGCAGTTGCGCGCGCTCATCGCGTGTCGTAATCAGCACTTGCGGGCTCGGATGATATAGCGGGATAAGCATTCTGCCGTTCCAACTGCGAATCTTCGCCGCGTCATCGCGCAAAGTGTATTCATGATATTGGAGTAGCTTCAGCGCCTCAAGAGCAACCCCGCCGAGCGTCACTATTACTCGCGGATTTATGAGCTCAATCGTCCGGCGGAGAAAGTCAGAGCAGTTGCGAAGCTCCTGCGAGCTTGGTCGCCGATTCGCGCCCGATGGGCCCCGAGGATTACACAATGCGGCGCTCGTGATGAAGATGTCCGATCGCGTCAAGCCGGCGGCGTCCAGAAACCTATCGAAGTTTTTTCCGGATTGGTCACCCGAAAAAGGAATCCGCGTGCGATCTGCGCCTTTGCGTCCAGGCGCTTCACCGATGAACATCACGCGCGCGTCGACTGAGCCATTCAAGCGGCTCAACACGGCGGCGCGTTCGCACATCGCGGGACAGCGGACGCAGTTAGCGGCTTCTGCTGCCAACTCCGCAAACTGCGATTGCCTTTGCATCTTTCTCTGTCGAAAAATTTATTGACTTTCCGTGGCCGGTGAAATAGAACCCTTCCGCTATTCCCCAACATTGTATTCAGCAGGAGGAGTTTCCCCATGCGTCGAGTTCTGTTTCCAGCTGTGTTCCTTTTCGCGATCGCCATTCCAGTAATGGCACAGGATCCCGTGAAAGTCGATTCGAAGCATTACAAAGTTGAGTTCGAGAACGCCAAGGTGCGCGTGCTGCGCGTCAAGTATGGTCCGCACGAGAAATCCGTGATGCACCGCCATCCTGCCAGCGTTGCGGTCTTTGTTACTGACGCAACCGGCAAATTCACATTTCCAAATGGAACAACTCAGGACATCAGCGCAAAAGCAGGCGACGTGGTCTGGAACCCGGCCGGTCGTCATCTGCCTGAGAACACGAGCGACCAACCATTTGAAGTTCTCGTGGTTGAGCTAAAGTCACGTAAGGCAGCTCCGAAGAAACCAACAACCACGGAAACGACGACTGCCACAAAGCCCAATTAAGAGGAATTGGAAGTTGAGGGGTTGAGGGGCACTTCCCCAGTGCCCCCCGGTCCAAGTCTAATGGATTATCGCGTGATGGTGATCTCGCGCGTCGTCGAATTGTAGGCGCCGTTATCGACGACGTTGCCGTTCTTGTCGATTAGCTCGAGCAGCACGCGATGCTTGCCGGCGATCCAACCACTCAACCAAATTGGCTCCCACTTCTCCAGGATCTTCGGTTCGCCGCCGTCGACTGAGTAGCGTACGCGATAATCGCCGCCATCACCCGTGAGCTTCGCGTTCAAAAGCCAGAAGTCGATCATCACCGGATCGGCGTCTTCGCCTTTGTACTCGCCTTTCGGGCGGCTGTAAGTCAGCAGAGGCTTCTTCGCATCGACATTGCCGGCGGTGCTGGGCGCGTAGTCTTTGCCTTCACGCGCGGGGGTTGGACTTGCAGCCGCGGTTTCAGCCTTCGTGGCAGGACTCTTTGACGGAGCCGCCACGGTCTGGCCGGTGTTTGTCGTCGTCGGCTTGGTCGCGTCGCCGCCGCCCTTCACGGTAAACGTGACCATCTGGAACGCGCCTTCGTTCTTATAGCTCTCGTGCCACGGGCGCGACGGAAACACGCGCAGCGTGTGCTTGCCTTCGGCGACGTTACGCAATTCGAAAGGCCCCTGATTCAACTCGTAATAAGCTTCGTAAGGCTGGTTGTCGAGAATCACGTGAATGTGATTTCCCTTCTGTGTCGCCGGATCCTTGTGCGGCGTGTAGCCTTTGAGATCCCCGCCTAGTTCAAGTTTCACTTCGACGGTCGAACCGTTAATCGTCGCGCCGTCAGCAGGCGAGATTATCTTCAGCGTCGGTTTGGCCTCGTCCTGCGCGCCGCGATCCTTCATCATCTGCTCGATCTTTCGCGGGCGCTCGACGACGGTTAATTGCTGTGCCCCGGGCGGCGTGGCAGTCGAGATTGCGGTGGTGTTCGCGTTCTCAGTGGTCGTCGCTTTGCAACCGCTGAAAATAACTGTGATGCCGAACGCAATCGTCAGCAGAAGTTGAGATCCCATCGACTTTCTCATCGTCCCTCCAGTTGGTTTGTAGCCTTGAATTTGAAACATGGATTATCACAGGCGAGCCGCCCGAACAAGCGTCCGCCAGCCTCGCCAACCCGGACGTGCGCACGCCGGCATTGGCGAGCGAGAAACCAACGCGGAACTTCGATCAAGTTACGCTGCCAACTGCTGGGTTTTCTGTTGATGCAGCCGACGCTCGACGATGTTCCAATCGATGTTTGAGAAAAACGCTTCGATGTACTTCGGTCGCTCCGCCGGTTTGTAGTCCAGAAGGAACGCGTGCTCCCAAACGTCCATCACCAGCACCGGAGTGAACCCCGCGACGTTGCCCGTTTCATGCAGAGTGATCCAGTGGTTCGATAGCAAACCGTTGCTGGGATTCTCGTAACAGATGGCCCAACCCACCCCGCGCATCTTACCGATGCCGACAAAGTCTGCTTTCCAAATATCGTAACTGCCGTAGCTTTCCTCAGCGGCTTTACGGAAAGTCGAACTTTGATTTGGATCGCCGGTGCCGCCGCCCTTTTTCATGTTGTCGAAATAATACTCGTGCAGCACCATGCCGTTGTATTCAAATCCCAGACGTCGTGTCAGCTCTGAATAATCGGCGAACTCTTCCTGATCGACTTTGGCCTCTTTGATGAACTCAGCGATCTTGTCGTTCAGCTTGTTCGTCTCTTTCACATAACCTTCGTAAAGCTTGAAGTGCATCTCGAGAGTTTCATCCGAAATGCCTGTCAGATTACTCAGATTGAATTGCCTCGCCTTGTATGTGTTAACGGAACCCATCACCACCTCCAGAAATGCAGAATTAGATTTGAGGATTACTCCTCTTCTATTAGCCGGATTGTGGGGTGAAAGTGTCGCGAAGCGATGGAAATGCTTAGCCAATACTGTTGCAAAAAAAGAGGGCGGATCGCCCCGCCCTCTGAATTCTACTTGATTGGAATGCCTTTAGTGTCCGCCGAATATCAGCCAGTCACCGTGCGACGCCGCCATGAATAGTAACATCGGCAACGAAAACCAGGCATTCGTACGCGACGCGATGAATGCTTGACGTGCTAATTCGGGGGCCGGCGGCGGACCGCCAGTCAACGCACCAATCATGCGCTTGTTGTTCGGCCAGATAATTCCCCAAACGTTGAGCAGCATGATTAATCCGAGCGCGCCGCCCACACCGATCGAAAGCGACTTGTTGCTGGCAAAGTGCTGCGTACCAACCGTCAGACTGCCGTCGATCCACTTCAAGATCACAATCGACATAGCCACTACCAGAATCAAAGCGATAATGGCGAATACTCGACCATCCTTCGTTAGCGCGGGGACCTTTTTGATGATCAGAAACTCAACCAGGAACGTAACGATAGGGATAAAGAACCAGACGATGATGATCATCCTACCGCTGACATTCGCGCCCGTGGCGTTCGCCAAACCAACGTCCGGCCTGAGAATGTACATCGCGTAATAACCCAGCCCCGCGATTACCGTCAGCAACGCACCCCAGCGAAAATACCAAAGCGCCGGCAGCAGCAACTCAGGATTAACTTTCTTCTTCGTGTCCGCATCAAGCTTCTTTTGCAGCGGCACATTCACCAGATTGAAAAAGTAGAGCAGACCGATCCACGTGATGCCCGCCACAAAGTGCAACCAACGCAGAATGATGTGCGAAATCTCTTGACCGTTCGGCGCTTTGAAAATGCCTCCGTCGAACATTCCTAAAACATGGCCGGCATAGGACGTCGATTCGATAAACATAGGTTCCTCCAGACTGATTAGCAGTTCGTCGATACCGTCCGCGTGCTGACGGAAGGACAAGTAACCCGTAGAACAAACTTGTACGTTATTTCCGGCGAAGATTACACCCAGACGCCTTTGCCGCGCAACAATATTGCAAGGTCGCCTAAGCAACTTACGCATTGCGTGGAATTCGGCCTTAGGGTAAAGGTACTCGGAATGAATTTGAGATTGGCGCTGCTGACTGGAATTCTCTTTATCTGCTGCGGCCTGGTTCAGGCGCAACGAACGAGTCAGAGTTCAGGCGCAGCGAGTGAACGTACTATCACGATTCAGACCGAGCCAACCGCGATCGTTTGGATCGACGAGATTCGGCGCGGCGTCACGGATGCGAATGGTGTTCTGAGCGGACTGCAACTGTCCTCTGGTGCGCATACATTGCGCGTGCGGGCAAACGGCTTCAAGGAAGGCTCGCAGCCAATCACGGCTGTACAACGCGGCGAAGTTCGCGTGCGCCTCGTCCGCACAACGGATCAGGCCGAGCTGCTTTTCCAACAAGCTGAAGCTGCGCGTGAATCTGCGCGGGACGACGCAGCGCGACAAGCCTCTGCTGATCTATATCGTCGAGCGATGAAGGCGCGGGCGGCGTTTCCTTCGGCTCACGTAGGTCTCGCGCGAGTATTGTTGGACTTGAATGATACGAACGGCGCTCTGGCGGAGATTGAGGCGGCGCGGCGCGCGCGGCCAAACTATCCGGAAGCATCCGCGGTCGAAGGTCGCATCTATCGCGAGACGGGCCAGACCGACGAGGCCATCGGCGCATTCAATCGGGCCATTCGCGAAAGTCACGGCTTCCAACCCGAAGCTCACGTCGGTCTCGGCCGCACCTATGAAGAAAAAGGGCAATACGAATTAGCGGCCCGTGAATTCGACATCGCCATCAAACAACTTTCGGACACTGAACCAATCATCTATCAAATGCTGGGCGCAGCTTATGAGAAAACGGGCAATAACCGCGAAGCGATCGCCGCTTATGAAAATTATCTGCGTCTCGCGCCGAATGGATCGCAGGCATCGGCAATAAGATCGATTGTCGATCAACTCAAATCGCAACAGCCGGAATAAGTGGCCGCGGATTCACGCGGACAGACGCTGATAAAGAGTCAGAACGGCCGGCAGTAGCGGGCGGGCGCCAGCAGTCAGAACCGCCTGCGGTAGCGGGCGGGCCGAACCTCCGCCTCCGAAAACCATGCGAATGGACAATCACGTTCTTATGAAATAGTCTTTTCACTCTTATCCGCGTCTATCTGCGTGCATCCGCGGCTAACAGTCTTATGAGTTCACCTGCACCAACCGCATCACGTCGCGTCTCTCGCAAAGCTTCGCAGTTCACTGAATCGGTTATTCGCGAAATGACTCGCGAAGCAATGAAATATGGCGCCGTGAACCTTTCGCAAGGCTATCCCGATTTCCCCGCCCCGGAAGACATCAAGCGCGTCGCGATGCAGGCCATCGCCGACGACGTGAACCAGTACGCAATCACCTGGGGCGCGAAAGACTTTCGCGATGCGATTGCGACCAAGACAAAGTGGTACCTGGGATTCGAAATCGATCCTGAAGCTGAAATCACCGTGACGTGCGGATCAACCGAAGGAATGATCTCGGCGATGATGGCGACCGTCGATCCCGGCGACGAAGTGATCGTGTTCGAGCCCTTCTATGAGAACTATGCTCCTGATGCGATCCTTTCCGACGCGAAGCCGCGTTATGTTCCGCTGCGTGCGCCTGACTGGAGTTTCGATCGAGACGAATTGCGCGCCGCGTTCAATTCCAAAACCAAAGCCATCATTATCTGCAACCCCAACAATCCCACGGGCAAAGTTTTCAGGCGCGACGAAATGGAGTTCATCGCCGGCCTCTGCCAGGAGTTCGACGCACTCTGCTTCACTGACGAGATTTACGAACACATCCTGTATCCGCGCGAAGGGGCCGAAATTGCGCATATCTCGATGGCCCAAATCGCAGGCATGCGCGACCGCACCGTGATTGTCAATTCGATGTCGAAGACCTATTCGGTGACTGGTTGGCGTGTTGGTTACTGCATTGCTTCCCCGGAAATCACCAGCGCGATCCGCAAAGTCCACGACTTCCTGACCGTCGGAGCCGCCGCGCCGCTGCAAGCCGCCGGCGCTTACGCGCTGGCGCTCCCGCCGGCGTATTACGAGCAACTGCAAAAGGACTACGAAGCGCGGCGCGATCTGATTTTGCCGGAACTTGAGAAGGCAGGTTTTGGAACTTTTCGGCCGGACGGGGCTTATTACGTCATGACCGACATCAGCAGCTTTGGCTTCAAAGACGACATCGAATTCACTCGTCATCTGATTCGCGAAGTCGGCGTCGCCTGCGTGCCGGGGTCGAGCTTCTACAGTGCCGACGCGTCGGGACCCGGCTCGCACCAAGTTCGCTTCTGCTTCTGCAAGAAAGACGAGACGCTGATGCTGGCGGCCGAACGTTTGGGGAAACTAAGAAGTTAGCTGTGGTGGCACAGACTTTAGTCTGTGATTAGGCGGTGGAGACCACAGACTAAAGTCTGTGCCACTTTTCATCATGAAGAAGCTCATCATTCTTTTCCTGATCGCTGCTGGTCTATCTATTTCTCACGCCCAACAAGTTGCCGATCCAAACTTTGATGCGAAGGTCGCACACCCCGCTTATACAAAGAACGGGCCGAAAATTCTCTTCGATGAAGCACACAACAACTTTCACACAGCGAGCGGTCGATACAAGCCCTTCGCGGATCTAATCACCAACGACGGTTATCAAATCACGCCTAACAAAGAAAAACTCTCAGCAGCGACTCTGAAAGGCTTCGACGTCCTGGTGATTTCCAACGCGCTGGGCGCTGAACGCATGAACATGCCGGAGGCTGCGAATCCGGCATTCACTCCGGAAGAATGCGATGCCGTACGTGATTGGGTTAAGGGCGGCGGCAATCTATTGCTAATTGCGGACCACGCGCCGATGGGCTCTGCGAATCAAATTATGGCAGATCGATTCGGCGTGAACATGAGCAAGATGTTCACGATCGATAGCGAAAACTATGACAAGGACGGCAATCCCGGCTTTATCATTTACACGCGCGAAAGCGGTCGTCTCGTTGATCATCCGATCACGCGCGGCCGCAACGACTCAGAACGCGTTAACAAGATCATCGCTTTCACTGGTCAATCTTTGAAGGGGCCGCCGGACAGTCTCGCCTTCATGAAGCTCGCAGATTCCGCCGTCGATACAATGCCGGGCGTAAACACAAATCCCGCTTCGGCGTCAGGTCGGGCGCAGGGCATCGTGATGACGGTCGGGAAAGGGCGCGTGATCGTACTCGGCGAAGCTGCCATGCTGTCCGCGCAACTGGCTGGCCCGAATCAAATGAAGTTCGGCATGAATCGACCCGGCATCGATAATCGACAACTGGCTCTCAACATCATGCATTGGTTGTCGGGCCTGCTGAAATAAGATCGCAGAAATGCATGAATGCTGTGACTGAACCTCGCGTCTAACCCTCTAGAATAGCTTCATCCCCTTCCCCCGTTTGAACGCTCCAAGCGAGTAAGGAGGCCCAAGATGGCTGAAGAAACTTCGGGCAAGTGCGCGCACGGCCCATGCGACTGTTCCGCTGAACAAGGCAGCAAGTACTGTAGCGAGTACTGCAAGAACGCTGAAGATTCACACGTGATGGAAATCGGTTGCGGCTGTGAACATAACGGCTGTCGTTAGCTCTTTGGCACTTCAGTATTAACTCCCCCCGAGTATTCTTGCGCGTGCTGGTGCGTCTCGCGGTCTCGTTCTCAATCGAAGCCAGACTCCTTCCCAGCGATCGCCCGGCGGACGGTCGCCGCGAACTTGTATTCTGCCGGATTCGCGTGGCGCTGCCGGGAAGCCTCGACATTACATTGACATGATGGACTGCCTTTGTTAGCGTGACTGCGCTTACAATTTTTCTCTTAATGAATCGGCGGCCTGTCTCAGCGCCGCCATTTTGACGTAGATGCGCCGTTACCGACGACGAGACATTCTTCAGCAATTGAAAGCTTCAATCACCCTGGCGCTGTGCACGGCGGTTCTCTTTACTTCGGGCTGCAACCTCGTACACAAAAGCGTCCAAACAGAAAAACTCTTGAGTCCCTTGGTTGAAGCGACCACGCCTGAACTCGTCGCGGCCGTCAACAAACTCGTAAGCGCCCGCTCGATTCGCGGCAAAGTCGACATCCAATTCGAAGACACTTCTTTTGCCACCGCCGGCATCGCGGAAAAGTACCGGACTGCGGGGGGCTCGATCACACTGCAACGGCCCGGAAGTATCTATCTCGTAATTGAGGCGCCGGTGGTCGCCGCCGATATCGCGCAAATGACTTCGGACGGCGATCACTTTCGCATCGCGATTCTCAAAGGCGACGACCGTTACAAGAAATTCGTAAAGGGCACGAACAACGCGGTCTATGCGAAGCTCGAGATGGATGGCAAGGATCAGCCGGCCAACGACAAGAAGGGCAAGACGAGTTCCGACCTCCAGGCCGTGAATGCACTGTCCAATTTGCGTCCGCAACACCTCACCGATGCCTTGTTGCTCCGACCGATTCCGGCCGTGGGTTCAAACCTAATCTACGTGCAAAGCGAGTTCTTCGAATCCGAAAAAGATCCGGCGAAGGCTGACACCAACAAGCGAGTCGTGCGCGGCTACTACTTTCTGGATGAGTTGCAACCGGCTGGTGAGAATTCAGCGCGTCTGCTCCGCAGATTCTGGTTTGATCGCGTTGGAGGAATTCGACTCGCACGCTTGCAAAGCTTTGATGAAAAGGGCGCGCTCGTGAACGACGTGACTTACGGAGATCTGGTGAAGTTCGGAGCCGACGGAACTGCGATCATGCCGGCGAAGATTTCGCTCACGCGCCCGCAGGATCACTACAAGATATCCATCACCTATCAAGCTCCCGAATCGGCGACTATCGATAAGGATTACCCTGCCGACGCATTTGTGCTCACCAACAGATGGGACCTGCCTGAAGTCGATCTCGACGCGAAAAAGAACAACACTTTACCAAGAAATTAGCGCCGCGGGCGTTCACATGTTAAGGTGTCCGCTGCTATGAAGAATAGCCCTCTACCGAGACTTGATACTTCTCCGGAAGTTCGTGAAAAGTTATTGCCGTATTGCCGGTTAAAGCGCGGTGATATTTGGACGGATGGCAAACATAAAGTTGGTTGTCTGGACGCTAGCGATCGAGACGCAATTTCCGCGCTCATGGAGCAGGAACTAGCTGTCGTTGCGGTGCATGACCCTCCTTATAACTTGGTGGCATTCCAACAATCAGAAGTGGGACCATTCATTAAATGGTCAAGAGAGTGGATCGAAACCACCCTTCAAGCTCTGAAACGCGATAGTTCGCTATACATTTGGTTGGGTGCCGATCAGAATAATGGTTTTCAACCGTTACCCGATTTCATGCTGATGATGCGGGAGATGTCGGTAAGACCTCGCAGCTTCATAACCATGCGAAATCAAAGGGGGTACGGAACTCAGAATAACTGGATGGCCGTGCGGCAAGAGTTGCTCTATTACGTTCGAGGTAATCCTTCGTTTGATGTCGAAGCTGAATACACTGACATACCAAAGATTCTGCGCGGCTATTACAAAGAAGTTAATGGTTCCCTCACCGAAAACCTAGAGCGAGGAAAATCTGAAAACATTCGAGCAGGGAACGTCTGGGTCGATGTACAACAGGTATTCTATCGAATGGAGGAAAACGTATCTGGCTGTTACGCTCAAAAGCCGCTTAAGGCTATAGAGCGAATAATCAAGGCGAGTTCGAACAATCTTGACTTGGTTCTCGATTTCTTTTCCCATTCAGGGAGTACTCTATTGGCGACCGAGATGCTAAACCGTCGTTGTTATACGATTGATATAGACCCTCTCTTTTGTGAGATTACTATTAGGCGACTTGAGCACTACCGCTCAACTGGACGTACCGGCTGGCAAAACAGCAACCCATTCGCGATCGAAGTAAAAGAAAACCCAGAACTGCGGCGGCTTGTTTCCGCAGAAGAGACCAAGGCTGAGGATTCTGACGTGTCCTTGCCGCATCGGCGATCGGGTCAGCCAGCGCTCTTCGGTTAATTCTCCTCAACAAGCAACTCATGTAGTTCATCGTAGGTTAGAGTCTTATGAAGATACTGATCGAGGTGAATCTTGAGCGTTTTTGTGTTGATGTGAAACTGCCCCTCGCCTACGTTACCCTTATGCTGAAAATCTGAGTAATAAATAACGCCGCCACGCGAATTCTCTTTGATGTCCTGGCTCTCGATTCGGAATATCTTGATGCTGTCCGAGAAGAAGAGACCGTAATACAGCACGTCAAACTCCGCCCTCTTCACCTGCTGAATGTTGCAATCAAACTCAGATTCTTGCCATTCTGAAAATGCCACCATTCGTTCTTCGGCAGTCGCCTCCTCGATACATTGGACAACTGTTTGCTCCGTAACGGTGCGTTTGGCCCTTTTCTGCACTATTGAGAATTTCACTTCTATACGTTGGTTCAGATCGTCATCGTACAAATCATGGAAAAGACTACGTCCCCGAGAGCACTTCAAGAGCCTTCTCACCATGCACTCTGCCACTGAACCAAAGCGTCTCGTCCTGAGCGCAAAAATGCCGTCGCGAAGCTTCTCACCGTGCATTACGATCCGTCCTTCTCGCACGGCGAAGTGTCGTTTGCGGCGGAAACAGCTCGCCAACTTCTACGTTCAATGCCTGGGCAATTTTGATCAGGTTAACTGCAGCGACATTTCTCTCTCCTCTTTCAATGCCACCGTAATAGGCTCGGTCTATGTCCGCAAGACTAGCGAATTCTTCCTGGGAGAGATTTTTCTCTTGCCTGAGATGCCGAATTTGACGGCCGAGTAATTTGAGTGCGGGATTCGTCATGGACAGATGAAAGCCTATCGGATCAAGCCGCCACCTTCCACGGCCTATGAGGAGCAAAAAGGAAACTCTGAACGGTATTCGCAACGTTCTGGCAGGATATCCGCGGAAGTACGACAAGTCGGTTTACAATGCTCATTAACTTCAGTTACCCTTCGCATATGATTTATGTAACAACGTTATGCTCAACAAAGACGTCTGCCGTTTGCGATCGACCGAGATGTTTTCGTCTTAGACAACTTTCCTAATGGACAGTCTGGTAGTTTCGAACATCCGCCAAAGGCCGATGCGCTCGGCCATAAGCATCCTCGGCGTCGCGCTCGGAGTGGCGCTGGTGATGTTATTTACCGGCCTGGCTCACGGCATGTCTGAAGACCTTCAGAAGCGCTCATCAAATGTGAGCGCTGAGATTATTTTTACGCGCCCGGGATCGCTCAGAGTAGATTCGTCATCCGCGAACTTAAGCACAAAGTATGTCGAATTGCTGGGACAAGTTGAGGGGGTCGAATCGGCCACTCCCGTTATTCGTTACTTTTACCCGAGCGGAGCCTGGGGGATTGATCAGGTCGAAGGCATCGAATGGGACAGCTTCTCAAAAATGAACAATATTCGCATCATTCAGGGTCGGGCGCCCAGCGCCTCTGATGATGTTGTCATCGATGAGACCAAGGCCAGCCGCAATCATCCAGTAGGAAGCACGCTGAAGATCTTCGGCGACCGGCAGTATCGCGTCGTCGGAATTTATGCGCCTGAATCAGGCGCACGCGCAAAAGTCGCCCTCGCCAGTCTGCAAGAGTCGCTCGAAGCGCCGGCCAAGTGCACCTTCATCTTCATCAAGCTGAAAAACCCCGCGGATCAAGTGGCTGTCGCGCGTCGTATCGAAGAGAAGTTTCCCGGCAACAAAATTCAGTTCACCCGCGAAGTTTTTGCAACGATCGAGAATTCAATTCCCGGACTGAACATTTTTCTACGTGTGCTGGTTGGCTTGGCTGCCGTGGTGAGCGCGCTCGTCGTTATGCTGGCGATGCACACGACAATCACCGAGCGTACGCGCGAAATCGGCATTCTAAAGGCGATGGGAGCTTCGCGCAGGTACATTATCAGCGAGATCGAACGTGAGGCATTGCTGATTAGCTTCCTGGGCATGATCGTCGGCTTTGGGCTCGCGTGGCTGGCTGGTTTCGGAATCCATAAGGCCACAGGCTTGATATTTCAATTTGGCGGATGGTGGGCGTTGACTGCTGCGCTGATTGGCCTGGCCGGTGGCGCTTTGGGCGCTTTCTATCCGGCCGCGCGCGCCGCGAACCTTGATCCAGTCAACGCGTTGGCTTACGAATAGCTCGCTGAGGAATCTGACTGCCGCAAATGCATCACGGGTGGATTCTTTCGATAATATTTAACTAATAATGGCAACGATCCTAAAGGCTGAAAATCTCGAAAAAATCTATCGCGTAGGCAAAGTTGATGTGCCTGCACTGCGCGGCGTGTCGCTTGCAGTGCAAGAGGGCGACTTCATCGGTGTGATGGGGCCGTCCGGTTGCGGCAAATCAACGATGCTGCATTTGCTGGGTGGGCTGCTGACACCGACGAACGGAAGGATTGTTATCGATGGTGAGGATCTGACAGCGGCAACGGACGCCAAGCGGACCGACATTCGTCGCCGCAAGATCGGATTCGTGTTTCAGAGATTCAATCTTTTTCCGACGCTGACCGCCGAGGGGAATCTGCGATTGGCTGAACGGATTCAGGGGAATGGCGCCGACGATCCGGATCGACGACGAGAAATTTTGCGAATGCTTCGGCTTGAGGACAAGATGCATCATAAGCCGCTCGAACTTTCAGGCGGTGAACAGCAGCGTGTGGCGCTGGCGCGCGCCGTGGTAAATCGGCCGGCAATCGTGCTGGCTGATGAACCGACCGGAAATCTGGATTCCGAGAACTCAGCGATTGTCCTAAAGATGTTTCGTGAACTAAACGATCGATTTAACCAGACGATCATCATGATTACGCATAACCCGGAAGCGGCCGAAGCTTGTCAGCGGGTCATCCAAATGCGCGACGGTCACATCGTGAATGGTTAGCAAATGGGCTACGTCTCGAATCTAACAAGAAAGATCGTCTTTTGGAATTATCCGCGCACTTCGTGGCAATGGGATGTTCTGTGCGTAGTAATTCTGATTTTCATCTTTTTGACACCGAAAACATGGTTTGCCAATACGGCCTATCAGCGTAGCCACAGTGTTCATACCTTCGTTATTGAAGTTATCGGCGGAAAACCGGACAAAACCGAAGCCGAGCGTCGCGCCAAAGCGGCTAGCGGCAGTCCGGACGCCACCATTAGTGACACTCGTGAGGTGAAAGATCAGACTGGCCAGGTTCTGAGATATGAGGTTGACATACGCTGACCATCATTTATAATTTTCGGGCATAATCTGCCGTGGACGCGTCATCAAGGATAGTCACGGTTTTTGAGAAAGGGGCCCGCAGGGGCCTTAAGTTTTAAGGAGCTATTATGAGAAAGTTCTTACCCCCGGCGTTGATAATCGTGCTTGCTCTCACGTCTCTGGTGGTACTGCCGCTGGCGCGCGCGAGTGCGCAAGCAGGCCTGGCCAGTTCCGTCTTGACGAGAATG
>DATLVM010000375.1:0-11486 GCA_035577445.1 Pyrinomonadaceae bacterium | reverse complement strand
GACGATCTGGTAGAGCGATTTCTTTCTGTGCCCGAAGCGCACCGTCAGATAACGCAGCGAATGGAGTTCCGGCCGAACTACATCTGCTTTCCCGTGCGCACGCCAACGAAACCTCCTGCCACCCACACCAACGCTTATCTGGTCTATGCGTCGCGCGAAGTTCTGGTCATCGATCCAGGATCGCCGTATGACGAAGAACAGCAGGCGCTCGCTCAATGTGTTGACGACTTGCTTGCAGAAGCTCGCACGGTATGCGAGATCGTCTTAACACATGTTCATCCCGATCACGTTGCCGGCGTTAACGCGTTGAATGATCATCTCGAAGCCAAAACCGGATCGCGAGTAAGAGTCGCGGCGCATCGATTGACCGCCGAGTCTTTGAAGCATCACTTCCCCGTCGATCGATTCATCGCAGATAACGAAGTCATCGCGCTCCACGGTGAGCCGTCGATCAACTTGCGAGCATTGTTCACACCCGGTCACGCGCGGGGCCATCTCTGTTTTCACGACAAAGCGAATGGAGTGCTGATTAGCGGAGACAACGTAGTAGGGTTTGGCTCGGTTCTAATCGACCCAACCGACGGCAACATGATTCAGTATCTCGACTCGCTTCGTCGCATGCGGTCGCTACCGAACGTAACCGTATTGCTGCCCGGTCATGGGCCCGCCGTGGCAAATCCTTACGAGAAAATCGACAAATACATTGAGCACCGCCTACAGCGTGAACAGTTGATTCTCGAAGCCGTGCGCGAAGGCGCATCAACTCCAAAAGAGATTGTGGCTCGTGCTTACACCGACGTTCCACCAAAAGCCCATGCCATGGCAGAGCGCGCGGTGCTCGCGCATTTGGAGAAGCTGATTGCGGAGGGGTGGGTTAGAAGCGACTCGGTTGGCAACTACGAAGCGTGTCAGAACCGGGAGCGGTAGCGACCGGACCAATATTCATCTTCGAGAAAAAAGTCTTCTTACAAAATCCACTGTAATTCAACGTTGACACATGATCCGGTCGCTACCGCTCCCGGTTCTGACACGAGTGCAGTTACAATCGACTCATGGAACGAGCAAGCACCCTAGGTGAACTCAAGACCAGCGGTTACCGCCCGCAATCGGTCAAAGACGAGATGCGCGCGAACTTGATTTGCAAACTCAAGCGGCGCGAAAAACTTTTTCCGGGCATCGTGGGCTACGACGAAACGGTTGTGCCGCAGCTCGTGAATGCGATCCTTGCGCGGCATAACTTAATTCTGCTGGGCCTGCGCGGCCAGGCGAAGAGCCGAATCATTCGTCAGCTTACTAATCTGCTGGACGACCACATTCCGATCATCGCCGGCTCAGAAGTCAACGACGATCCATTCAAGCCGATCAGCGCGTATGGGCGACAAACGATTGAGCTGCACGGCGACGCCACGCACATCGACTGGGTCAGTCGCGACGCGCGCTTTGTTGAGAAGTTGGCCACGCCGGACGTGACGATCGCGGACATCATCGGGGATGTCGATCCCATCAAGGCGGCTAAGGGCGGGCATCTGCTGAGCGACGAACTCACGATTCACTACGGCCTCTTGCCGCGCGCAAATCGCGGCCTCTTCGCGATCAATGAGCTGCCCGATCTCGCCGGCAAGATCCAGGTTGGTCTCTTCAACATCATGCAAGAGGGCGACGTGCAGATTAAGGGTTATCCGGTTCGGCTGCCGCTGGATGTGATGCTCGTGTTTTCGGCGAATCCGGAAGACTACACGGCGCGCGGAAAGATTATCTCGCCTTTGAAAGATCGCATCGGCGCCGAAATCACGACGCATTATCCAAAAGAAATCTCTCTCGGCGTCGAGATCACGAAACAGGAAGCCTGGACGGCCCGTGATGGTTTGAAAGGACGTCTGCACGTTCCGGATTTCATTCGCGAAGCTATTGAACAAATAGCGTTCGAGGCAAGAGACGATCAACGTATCGACAAACACTCGGGCGTTTCGCAGCGGCTGCCAATCACCGTGATGGAATCGGTGGTTTCAAATGCCGAACGTCGCTCGCTGATGACTGACGAGCCGCAGGTCGTGCCCCGCATCGCCGACATTTACGCCGCGATTCCTTCGATGACCGGCAAGATGGAACTGGAATACGAAGGCGAGCAGATCGGGGCGAACCGCATTGCGAAGGATTTGATCAAGCGCGCCGCCGGCGAGATCTTCGAAGGCTATTTTGTAGGCATTGACTTCGCGGCCACAGTTGCATGGTTCGATGAAGGCAACAATGTGCGACTGGCTGACACAGCTTCCGCAGAAGAGTGCATGTTGCTGCTCGAATCAGTTCCTGACCTGATTGATACGGCGCTGATTCCGTTCGATTTCAAACGCGACGACCAATCGCAAGTTGTTGCCGCGTGCGAGTTCGCGCTGGAAGGTCTCTACGCCGAAAACAAGATCAGTCGCAACGAAGAAGGCGGATATACCGCAGTGACGAAGGCAAAGAAGGATCGGCGTGGGATGATCTATGATGATCTGACGGAGACGGGCCGGTATAGCTAAAGGAGGTCTGCCACAGATGGACACAGATGAACACCGATTCAAACACAAAGAAACTACTGACCAGATTATTCGGGCCTTTTATGAAGTTTACAACGAACTTGGCCATGGATTACTGGAATCTGTGTACGAGCGATCACTTGAGATCGCACTGAATTCGCTCAAGCTGAAAGTCTATCGGCAGATTCAAATTCCGGTTTGGTTTCGCGGCAAGCCCGTCGGTGATTTCACCGCAGACATGTTGGTTGAGGATTGTGTTCTTCTCGAATTAAAAGCAGCACGCGCTCTTGATGCATCTCACCAAGCCCAATTACTGAACTATCTACGGGCCACGGAGATCGAAGTCGGATTACTTCTAAACTTCGGACTGAAGCCTGAATTCAAACGGTTGATCTTCGATAATCCCAGAAAGGCAATTCGGGGCAATCCGCGGATCTCGAACGCCGATCTCCTGATTACCGATGCTGAAACCGAGGAGTTAATGCCTCCTTCGTAGTTTTTCTTTTTATCTGTGTAAATCCGTGTTCATCTGTGGCTAGTCCAATATGCGTTTCACTCGCTACTCAAAATTCAACGGCCTTGACGTTTACGGGATCAATCTCGGCGATCTGATGGAAGGTCTGTCGGATACTCTGCTCGACTCAGGTTACGACGATGATTATTACTGGACGCGCCAACGCATGCCGCAGGATATGTCAATCGATGCGCTGCGTCGGGCATTGCTCGAAGCGTTAATGGACAAAGGATTGTTGAGTCAGCACCAGATTCAGCAGATGCTGGATGAAAACGAAGGCAAGTACGAAGGTTCCCAGCTGCAGGAAACTCTTAATCAGTTGATTGAGCGACTGATTGAAGAAGGTTATCTCAACCTTCATGAAGAGCCTCCTACAGCAGAACAGCGACGCGAGATGATGGGCAAGGGCGAAGGCCGAGTCGAAGAGCCTCTGCCGCGCAACATCAAGTTCGAAGTCACTGAAAAAGGGTTGGATTTTCTCGGGTACAAGACGCTGCGGAATCTGCTCGGCAGTTTGGGTAAGAGTTCGATGGGGCGCCACGATACTTCGCATCTCGCGACTGGTATCGAGGCCGAAGCCGCCAGCAAGCCTTACGAATTCGGCGACACGATCAATCTCGATGTGAACACGACTCTGCTCTCCGCAATTCAGCGCGAAGGATTAAGCGTTCCGCTCAATCTCGAATACAAAGATCTTCACGTGCATCAATGCGATTACCAATCGTCATGCGCGACAGTGGTCATGCTCGACTGCTCGCACTCGATGATCCTTTACGGTGAAGATCGATTCACGCCCGCAAAGAAGGTTGCGCTCGCACTTGCCCACTTAATTCGGACGCAGTATCCCGGCGATTCGCTCAAGATCGTTCTGTTCCATGATTCCGCCGAAGAGCTGCCGATGGCGAAACTCGCGACCACTCAGGTTGGTCCTTATCACACGAACACGGCGGAGGGTCTGCGGCTCGCGCGACGGATTCTGCAAGCGCAACGCAAAGACATGAAGCAGATCGTCATGGTGACAGACGGCAAGCCGACGGCGTGTTTTATCGACGGCGCTACTGTTGGAGCACCCGCATCCATGCGCGCGGGTCGCCGACATCTTGGCGGCGGTGGGCCGCCCGCTACCGCAGGCGGTTCTGACCGGAGGCTCTACAAGAACTCAATGGGCGGCGATCCCTGGGTTATGGAAGCGACGTTTCGAGAAGTCCAGGCCTGCCGCAAGAGCGGCATCATGATCAATACGTTCATGCTGGCGAGCGACTACTACCTGGTCGAATTCGTCAAACAGATGACCGCGATGACGAATGGCAAAGCTTACTTTGCCAATCCGAACAACCTCTCACAATTCGTTTTGATCGATTTCCTGCGACGCCGAAAGAGTCGAGTGAAGTAGACCGACTTCAACGAATAATTCGAAAATAGTAGTGCAATTCCGCTGCGTCTTCCCTGCCGTTCAAACGAATCATGTACTCGCCAGGAGACAGAACTAGTGCAGGAATATCTAATGTCAGCTTCCCTTCATCACTCGGCGTCAGACCATCAGCGGTGAATACCGACTCGCCACGCGAATTCCAAACCTCAGCGCGATAACTGTCGCGCTGATTCCTCTCAGGAGTCGCGACAATACGCAATGAAGTAATCGCCGTGTCGGATAACTTCAACTCAAATGGATTCTCGACGGTGTTCTTCGCATCAAGAGCGATCGAGACCGTCGTCTGATGTTCTGGTGGCGGGGTCGCCTCTTCCTGATGCGTGGGCGCCAATGCTCCGACGGGATGATGTGCGACCACAGGTGATTGCGTGGGAGACGCCTTGGGCAGAACGCGTTTCGGGATTGGGAACTTTATCGCCAGGCGACGTTCCTTCACGCCCAACCAAACCGTCGCGAACACGATGATCAAAATGACCGCGGCGAACGCGTAACGCCATGCCGCGTGATCCAAATTGAAAACTTTTTGCGCGCTCCAACGAGTCGCCGGCGTGAAGCGATCACGAAGGGCCTGAGAGACCGCGGTCATGTGTTGGCGATCTTTGGTGACCAAGAAGCGCTCCTGAACTCGAAGAGACTCTGCGCGCGTCAGACGTCGCTGCACGTAATCATCCGCTAGTCCCAACTCACTCAAACGAACGCGCGCCTCGAGTTCGTCATCAGCAACCAGACGCTTCTCGAAAGCTTCTTGCTCGCCCACGGTCAATTCGCCGAGCAGAAAGCGGCGGATGGCATCGTCAGAAAAGACTCTTGAACTGGTAAATTCAATCATGCTCGGTGCGATAGTTGCCCTTCATCACAGTCGGGCTTCTGACGTGTCCATGCACTGTTGAATGCACTCTTGGAGTTTGGCGCGAATACGAAGCGCACGCAGCCGAAGATTGCTCCGACTGACTCCCAGCATAGCCGCAATGCGCTTTCGCAAATTGATCTTCGTGCGCTTATCTTCCGCGTAATACTGCTCGATAATCTGACGCGCGTGCGGCGCGAGTCTGCTCAAACAACTGTCCAGGCAAAGATGAACACGCTCCTTTGTGTCAGCCTCATCGGCGCGTTCCACGAGGCGCGGCAGGGGCGGACGCTTCAAGTACTCGTGATGCACATTGTTCATCACACCGAGGAAGTAGATCGCCGGATCGCCCACATACGTGGCCCGGACATCAGCCACGCGACGTGAGACTCGATCGATAGTTTCGTCCGCTAGTTCCTCGGCCTGGCTGCAACCGCGAGAAGCCAGGATGGCAATCAACCGCCAACGAATCTTTTCGTAAAGCTGTCCGGCACGCTCACGATCAGGATCGAGCCAGCCAAGCAGCTGATCGAATTCATCCTGCTTCAGTTCGTGGAGTTTTCGCGCAGGTGACATAGGTAACAGATCATCTCCCTCTCCCGTTTGGGAGAGGGCGTGGGTCAGGGACGAAGCGTGTCAGAAGCCCGCGCGTAAGCAAGGGCACCCTTTAGTAACGCGCGCCCTCCCTAACGGTCGGGCTTCTGACACTCCGTAAGCCCTCACCCTAACCCTCTTCCTCAGGGGAAAGGGAAAAGACAAAACACTTGCCAGCTTTGATGAGGGCAACTGTTCCGCGTTGCCCTCATCCGCACTTACCACCTACTGCTTTACGATTTCGGCCAGGGCGACGATCTTGTCTTCTTTCTGTCCCTGAATTTTCACCGTGGCCTTGGCGGCTTTTTCATCGACGCTGACGACGGTGGCGTCCGTCGCGACGCCGTTGATGGTGACTTTCACCTTGTCGCCGGCTTTGACTTCTACCCTGGCTGTCGGGCTGGCTTCGGGTGTCGTCGTGACTGGCGCAGGCGTAGCCGCCGCTGGTGTGCTCGCTGGTGTGTTCGAATTTGAGTTCTCCGCCGGGCTCGACTCACAAGCCGAGAGCGCCAAAGACAATAGCGCAATTGCAAGAATTTTCTTCATCGTGTCCTCCGTTTCGTTTGGCTCGCTCAATGAGAGCGTCTCAGTTCGCCGGTGAATGGTGCCGAACAGCAAAACGTTTCATTGGATGGTGAAAAAAGTTTTTCCTGAGAGTGAGAGCAACGTGTCAGTACGGTGAGAGATCAAGAACCGATTCTTGTCTCCCTCTCCCTCTGGGAGAGGGCGGGGTGAGGGTGCACCGCTTACGGTCAGGCAAAACAAACACAACACATCTTGCGCGAGGCTTCGCCTCGCGCAAGATAAAAAGCCAAAGACTCACGGCGCCTTAAACCCCTCACCTTAACCCTCTCCCAAAGGGAGAGGGAATAGACTTCACCCTACTTCTTTTCGGCGGTGAAGTCATAGGTCAGGTAAAGCTTCAGCGCGCCATCCTGAATTTCAGAGCGGACGTCTTTAACGTTGGCTTTGACTGTGCCGCCGCTGGCTTGGACTTGGAGTGAGAGCGAAAGTTGTGACACCTGGAGGACTTCAAACGGATTCAACTGCTCGTCGATTGAGCGTCGCACAAATGCGGTAACCAGCGCGCTGATCACCGGCGGCACATCGTCGAGCGTTACCTCTTCGGCATTCAATCGACCGTAAACAGTCTGCTTTGATTGATCGAAAAACAAATCAACCGTAGCCTTGCCCGTTCCTTTGAACGACATGCAGCGCGTGAGGACGCTGTAATTCCCGCTGAACGCCAGCGGCGCGACTATTTTCCCGCCAGTGAAGCGCACGCCCGTTTTGGTGTTGTTGCCTTCAGGATTCAGTGACAAGACGTTGGTGCACGAAGATTGAAAAGCCGCAGGCCGAATCAGCGGCTGCGTCTCAAGCTGCGACAGCTTCAATTGCGGCGGTCCGAGCTTGGTGAAGATCGTTCCCAACAGTGAATCAAAGAACTTCTCTTCAATCGTAACTGAGACAGTGCCCGAGTTATCGGCGCTGCGATCGGGTGGCTTGACTGGAACGCCGGGCATGCTGCGCACCCTCGGCGCGCCCAGAAAATAGGCGGTGAACAGCGCACCCAGCAATAACCCACCAACCAGCGTCAGGAGGATCTTCTTCATGGAGTCGTCGAAGCCGAAGGTGCCGGTGTAGCAGTCGCGCCGGCCATCATGGCTTTCAAGATCGCCGTAACCGCGCCGGTGAGTGCATCGATCTGCTGACGAACTTTCTCAGGCGCGACCTTTTCGTATCCGGCCGGCGGCTGAAAGATGCTCGGATCGATTGTCGTGTTGATGTCGCGCATCTCGGCAACGACGCGCGCGGTGTTCATTCCCTTCACATCGCCGCTGCTTTGCGCCAGCAGCTCTGCGCGTAGCGGCAATCCCGTTTCTTTGTCCACGTAAACAAAGGCATTCGCTTTAACCTCACCAGCTTTTGTCTTCGTGTCGGCGGCAGTGCTGTATTGGTACTTTTCCGCGGCCCGGCCGTTGATTGTGTCGTCGCCGGCGCGCTGAATGCCGTTAATCTTCTTCAGATCCTCGACCAGTTGGCCCGGCGTGAGCAGCTTATGCATCTGGACGCCGGTGGCTTCCTGCGTCAGTTCTGCGTACTGCTTTCGCGCCGGCAAAACCACATAATGATGATTCTCGTGATCCACGTAGACGAGCGGTGAGCCGTCCGGCAGTTTGAACTCAAGCCGGCGGTCGTCACCATTGCGCGCGACGTTCACCGACAGCGATGGAATGCCGACGGCTTTGTCGCCGCCCGAAGTTTCAATACTGAATACGAGCGTTGAGCTGTACTTATCGGGCTCGCGTGTATTGATCGTTGGGCCCGTATTCTCAGACGTCGCATTGAAATTGCCTGTGTTCGAATTTGAATTGGCGTTCGTGTTCGCGTTCGAATTCGAATTCGAGTTCGTTCCGCTTGTTTCCATTTTACAACTGCCGGCAATCGCCAGCAGGCTGAAAAGACAAATCGTTCCCACCATCATCCGCCGTCTGTTCTTCTTCCTTTGCATAGACACCTCTCTCAAGCGTCTTACGACACGTTCGATTTATTCACTGAAAGGGGAACGATCGAAGGATAGCATGCGGCCGCGCGGTTACGGAACTGTTATCCGGCGATGGCATTTATGTTGACAGTGACGAGCCGTTCAAGTAAAAGGCGACTACCGTTTTTGATTCTCAAACAGAAAGATCAGGTACAGCGATGAAACATCTTCCGTGGATATTAGTGTTGGTGCTCGCCTTGATGGCGTGCAATTTGAGCAGCAAGCTGAGGGGCAATAGCAACTCTGGATCAACTTCGCCCTCATCATCCTCCGGCAATCCGAGCAAAATCGGCGACGACCCTGTCGAGAAGCCAAACCCAACCGCCGCCCAATCCGCGATCATCGCGAACGGCCAGGACGTGAAATGGGACGAGCAGGGAATCTCGTGGCGCATTCCCGCGAATTGGAAGAAGCAGGACGTCAGCAAGAACTCTTTCACGTGGGGCGGCGAGGGCGCGTTTTTGATCGTGAGCATCTCGCCGATGGCCGACGATTTTCCCACGGACATCAGCCTCAATGCATTTCAGCAAGGAGCGAAGGTGCGAAAGAAGAATGGTGAAGTTGACGAAGTGAAGTGGCTCGAGCTCGATGGAATTCGAGGCGTTGAGTTTCGCGAATCAAAGACAGAGAAGGCTGACGACATTCGTCGCTTGCAGTGGATGACTTATCGCAAGTTCGCCAATCAAACGCAGCTCGTGAACTTCATTCTCTCAACCAGCGGCGGGAAATTCGACAACCGCTCAGATGAGCTGTACGGGATTCTGTTCTCGACTAAGCTCGTTCACTGATTTGGGTACGCAGGCCTCCGGCCTGCTTATTTGATTTCGAAAGAAAGAACGAGGAGTGAAGGCCCGCTTGTCTTCACCCCTCGTTCTTGTTTTGTAAAAGCAAGCCGGAGGCCTGCGTACCCAGACTAGTTCTTCTTAATGATGTTCCGGTGAACCACGACCCCGGAAGCTGCGCGATCGCGGGTGTCAAACGAAACGTTGTCTTTTGAATCGCGGGTGACCATCTGCACTCGACTGGAAACAGCCTGCTCCTTCTCAACGCCCTTATTCCCATCGTCAAGAAAGCCTTGCACGTCTGCCGGCTTAGGCGCGTCGAATTTCTCACCGCGTCGCAACTCGGCGACGGCTTCGATCGCGCTGGCCTGCAAAAGCTTCGGCCAGAGCTTTTTAAAGAGCGAACTCGACGCATAGACATCCGCGCTATTGATCTTGCCATTGATGGCGAAGACATAACCGACTACATCAGTCCGCGTCTCGAGCAATCCGCCCAGCGCCTTGACGTAAGTAGCTGCGTTTGCCTGCACGTTCTTGTTCTCGAGCGCCAACTGAAAGCTGGTCGGCGAGTCCGCTGATTTGACGCTAGCGCCCGTGTTCGAGCTGAGCTTGTCCTGCGCTACGCTGACCTCTCGCCAAACTTCACTCTGCGAACTCTTCATTTTCGCCGCCAGTTTTACTTCGCGACTTGCAACGGCATTGCCGGACGAATTGAAAGTGCTGACAGCTTCCGAGCCACGCTGGCTCCAGCGACCGTTCTCGACACAGAAAGCAGAGATCGGAATCTTGCCTGAACGCGGCGGCAGAATCAGATCGACCGCCATCATGCGATCCTGCTGGCCACCTTTTACGATGTCGCCGGACTGAACATAGACCTCTTCGCCTGAGACATTTTCGATTGAGAGTTCATTGACCTCGCGCGTTTCGCGCACGATGACTTTCTTCTGAATCAACGCTTCCTGAAGCGTGATGAAGGTTTGTCCTTTGATTCGATCCTGCCCATGAATCAGAAATACCGAGAGGTTGCCGTGCGTGAACGGCCCTTCCAATCTGTATTCATCGTTTGCTTGTGGCGGCTGCGCCACCCGTCCTCCCCAGCCTGCCGCGAACGCCGCGACGGACGTCGCGACCACCAACACCAATCCAGTAATCCATCCAATTCTATTCGTTCTCATGCTTCTTCTCCCTTTCAAAGTAGTGACTGCGCGCGCTGGAGAGATCGCCGGGCAGCTTGAACTGAAAATCCGTAGCCGCGCGGTGGAACTTGCGAAGCCTTTGTTTGATTAGAACGACTACAACGAAAGTTCTTGCAAACGACCTGAGAGAAAGCAAAAATTAGGTGTTGTAATTCGAAGAGTTGCCCACTATATTACGCAGCATTGGCAAGGAATCTGTGCGGTTGAGTTTCACCTTTAGTCCGCAAGGGCTCTAGTTCCAGCTTCGGAAGACTCGCAACGCTCGCCAATATAACCAAGTTTTAGTCACAACTAATCCGAACTTATCTTGAACTGTGACCCCCCGGCGCGGTTTTGCTGAGTGCGTGTCCAGGGACGTCAGCGAAACGAAATCGCGGTTCAGAGCATAATTAGTGTCGGTGGTCTTCTCATACCGACGCAGTCGTAACCACTCTAGACCCGGAGACTCTCTATGCCCGTCACAGTTAATGAAGGAACGCCAATTCCGACAAATACGGTTGTTGGAGGCTCGCTCGCCGATCTCCTGGAGGGCGGTCGCCTAAAGGTTAATCGTGATCCTCAAGACCAGGATGCGTGGTGTTATGCAGCCTGCGCGTCGATGGTTATAAATTTTCTGATTGCTACGAATGACTTTGTGCCGCAGTGCCAGGTTGCCAGTTTCGTAAAAAGAACGGTCGTACAGTCCTGTTGTGATCCTACACCTGACGCGTGTAAGACCAGCGGTTGTACTGCGGATCAAGTCGGTGAAATCTTCCGGAACTTCAAAATTGATTACGAAGGTTCCGACGATCCAACGAATATCTTCGGCACTATCACGCCTTCAGAAATCCGCGATGAAATTCACACCGACGGACGTCCCATCGAAGTAGTCATCGACTGGGCCGACGATGGGTTTGAGAAGAGCTCTCACGCGTTGCTGATAACTGGATTCAGGGAAGCCGACGAGTACGTCTACATAACTGATCCGCTGAACGGCCTCAATTACAACGGTTGGCAACCCTATGAATTCTTGGACGAAGGATTTGGCCAGGGAAAATGGGCTCGCACCTGGACCGGA
>DATLVM010000374.1:0-4003 GCA_035577445.1 Pyrinomonadaceae bacterium | reverse complement strand
TTGGGTACTGCCATATCCGAACACGCGCGGGACTCTTTGGGTGAATTTTCGGTCGCCGCTGCTTTGGGACTTCTTTGCCATCTCGACCTACTTCACTATCTCCGCTGTCTTTTGGTATCTGGGATTGGTGCCCGACCTGGCGACGGCGCGCGACCGGACAAAATCTAAATTAAGACGAATTCTTTATCGGGTGATGAGTCTTGGCTGGAACGGATCGAATCGCACCTGGTCGCGTTACGAGACTGTCTACACAGTGCTGGCAGCGCTGGCGACGCCGCTGGTGCTTTCGGTCCACAGCATCGTCAGTTTCGACTTCGCCACTTCGTTGATTCCGGGTTGGCACTCGACAATCTTTCCGCCTTACTTCGTCGCCGGCGCCGTGTTCTCAGGCTTTGCGATGGTCATGACGTTGATGATCCTGGTCCGCAAGTTGATGCATCTGGAGGACTACATCACCCCACACCATCTCGAAAACATGTGCAAGGTGGCGCTGCTGACTGGCTCGATCGTGGGACTCGCATATATCACTGAGATTTTCACAGGGCTTTACAGCGGCAATCCCAACGAGATCTTTGTGATTATCAATCGCGGTTTGGGACCTTATGCGTGGGCGTACTGGATCATGTTTGGCTGTAACGCTCTCGTCTCGCAGCTTTTCTGGTTCCGCAAACTGCGCACGTCGATTCCCGCGATCTTCGTAATTTCGCTCCTCATTAATATCGGCATGTGGTTCGAGCGGTTCGTGATTATTGTGACGTCTCTGCATCGCGATTTCCTGCCGTCGAGCTGGGCAATGTACACGCCCACGATCACTGAGGTGGGCTTGTTGCTCGGAAGTTTCGGATTGTTCTTTACTGCCTTTCTGATTTTCCTGCGGCTCTTCCCGGTGATTTCGATCAATGAAGTGAAGGGGGTGCTCGGCTATGCAAAGCAGCACTAATGATAAGGGCAAGGTGTTGAGGTACACAGCGGCGTTCTTTCGGAACGATTCTGATCTTGTCGCCGGCGCTACGGCGGCGCGCCAGGCCGGTTTTGAGATACACGATGCCTACACGCCCTTTCCCGTGCACGGACTGGATCGCGCCGTCGCGCTGCCACCGTCGCGTCTTACGTGGATTGCGTTTCTCGCGGGCGCTCTGGGTCTGACGTTGGGATTGACGCTTCAGGTTTGGACGTCCGCTTACGACTGGCCCTTGAACGTTGGCGGCAAGCCTTTCAATTCATTCCCGCTGTTTATCCCGGTGGCCTTCGAACTGACAGTGTTATTTTCCGGCCTGATCGCCATCGGGGTGCTGTTTGCGCGCAATCGGATGTGGCTCTTTAGCAAGCGTCGAGTTTTTGAGCGCGTTACCGACGACCGTTTCGTGCTGGTGCTCAAGCAATCCGATGCGTCGTTCGACGTAGAAAAAGCAGTGAACCTGTTTGCGCGATACAACGCCATCAATGTGATCGAAGGAGATCAGTTTGTATGAGAAGAGCGATTACGTGGGTGCTAATAGTGATGTTTCCGATCGTCGTCGTGGGTGGCATCAGTGTCACCAGTCGAAATGTCACGATACGGAATCTCGAGTGGCCCAGTCAGATGCAGTATTCGCCCGCCTATCGATCACAAACGACGAACCCGGTGCTCCCGAATCGTATGACTGAGCAGCCGGCGGTGCCTGGCACCATACCGCGCGGTTTTCAACCATTTCATTACGGACCCGACCAGGCCGAGGCTGATCGCGCCGGGCGGGAATTAAAGAATCCCTTTACGCCGACACCAGAAAATGTCACGCGTGGGCAATACATATTTTCGAATTATTGCGTTGCCTGCCATGGCGCTGGAGGTGCCGGCGATGGGCCAATCATTCCCAAGTATCCAAATCCACCGGCTTATCAAACGGAAAAATCAAAGACGCTTCCGGACGGAACGATGTTTCATGTAGTCACGATGGGTCGCAACAACATGCCTGCGCATGCGGCGCAGGTGGCGCCGGACGATCGCTGGAAGGTGATTCTCTATATCCGGAAATTGCAGGGGAAAAGTTAACCACAGAGGACACAGAGGAAAACGAATTCAATGAGCGAAGGCAAGAGCTTCATCACGGCTCGCGGGCAGAAAATTCTGTTCATCATGCTCGGCGTCGGCGTCGTTGGCTTTACCGCGGGTATTCTTACTAGCAACACGCGGCTGTGGCCCGCCTTTCTCCTCAACGCGTTTTTCTTTCTGACGCTGGCATTGGGCGCCGTGATCTTCATTAGCATCAATCGTGTAGCCAACGCTGGATGGGATGCAGCCATTCGCCGCGTGCCGGAAGCCATGTCGAGTTACCTGCCAATCGGCGCGGTGGCGATGCTCGCAGTCTTCTTTGGCCGAAACACGTTGTATGAAGGGCTGCATTCCATCTTCGGTTATGGCGGCAAGCCGATGGTGTTCAAGAATGCCTGGCTTAGTACACCGTTCTTCTTTGGCCGGATGGCAGTCTTTCTCAGTGTGTGGCTGTTGCTTGCGTGGCTAATGAAACGAGAATCTGGCCAACAGGATCGGGACGGAAGCATCGAGCACACGGTCAAAGCGAAGCGATACGCAGCGAGCTTTCTGGCGGTCTTTGGCCTTACTTTCACGCTCGCGAGCTTTGATTGGCTCATGTCGATCGAACCCCTTTTCTACAGCACGATCTACGCGTTCTATATCATCGCCGGAGTTTTACTAAGTGGCTTTGCGGCGATTACCGTGGCCGTGGTTGTCTTGCGCCAGCGCGGCCTGCTTCCCGGAGTCAACGAGAATCATTTACACAATCTGGGCAAACTGGTCTTCGGGTTCTCGACCTTCTGGGCCTACATCTGGCTCTGCCAGTATCTCCTGATTTACTACGCCAACCTGCCGGAAGAAACGATCTACTACCTTCGTCGCATGCAGACGCCGGGATGGAAGACGTTGTTCTTTCTGAACATCTTGCTTAATTGGCTAATTCCGTTCGTGATGTTGTTGTCGCGCGGCGCGAAAAAGAGTCCGTCGCTGCTGTTGAGCGCTTGCCTGATTGTGCTTATCGGGCATTGGGTCGATCTGTACGTACTCATCTTTCCCGCGTTCGAACTCCAGGCCCTGACAGGTCTGATTGATATTGCGATCACCATCGGTTTCATTTCCCTCTTTGTACAAGCCTTCGCCGGCGGTTTGCGCAAGAGCGCCCTAATTCCGCAAAACGATCCGTATCTGGCTGAGAGCCTTTGGCAGGAGCCTCACGATGCACCGATCCGCTGGCCTGGACCAGCGAGATGAAACGCGCTCTGGCACTCTCGACGCTGGGATTCGCCATCACCTTCGCGGTGTGGGGAATGATCAGCGCGCTCGCGCCGAAGTTTGTCGAGATGTATCACCTCTCGTTCGTGCAGAAGTCCGTGCTGATCGTGATTCCGGTTTTGCTTGGCTCGATCCTACGTCTGCCGATGGGGATTCTCACGGACAAGTATGGCGGACGCCGGGTCTTTGGTTTGCTTCTTATCTTCTGCCTAATTCCGGCAATCGGCGCCAGCTTCGCGCACTCGTACCTTTCGCTGATCATGTGGGGCTTTGTGATTGGCTGTGCGGGCAGCAGCTTTTCGATCGGGATCGGCTTTACTTCAAAGTGGTTTCGGGCCGAACAGCAGGGAACCGCTCTGGGAATTTACGGCATGGGAAACATCGGCCAATCGGTCGCCGTGTTTGGCGGCCCCGCACTGGTTGCTCTCACCGGCGATTGGCGGATTCCGTTCTGGGTTTTCGGGGCGATGTCCGCGTTATTTGGCTTCGCGTTTCTTTTGCTCGCCCGCAACGCGCCGGTTAAGACAGAACCAAAGAAAGTTAATGAGTATCTCGGCATCTTCAGGCGCGAGCCATTGGCCTGGGTGCTTTCGCTTTCTTATTTTCTGACCTTTGGCGGTTTCGTCGCGCTTGGCATTTACCTGCCGACGCTGCTCAAAGACATTTTCGGTTTGACGCCCACGGACGCCGGCGCGCGCGTCGCGGGATTTGTAATCA
>DATLVM010000373.1:0-15874 GCA_035577445.1 Pyrinomonadaceae bacterium | reverse complement strand
AGCGGATTCGTCTCGCGCCTTACTGTCTGAATTCGCGCCGAATAATCGACGTGCGTCACTGCCGGAATGTCTGAGCGCGGCACGTTAAGTTTGTCGATGCCCCAAAGTTTTTCTTCATCCGCAGTCAATTTTCGCCGGTGCTTTTCGCGAACGTCGGCAACCAGGAGCATGTAAGGGCTGTCGTACTCCAGCTCGAACCATTCGGCAACGTGCTCACGCAGCACGCTCGGCGCAAATGGACGAAAGCTCTCACGGTATTTGATCTTGAGATTCATCACCGACTGCATCGAAGGCGAGCGCGGATCGCCGATGATGCTGCGTCCGCCTAAGGCCCGCGGCCCGAACTCCATGCGGCCCTGATGCAGCCCAATCACCTTCTCGTCGGCCAGGAGGTTGGCGACGACATCCGGTAATTCCTCGCGCGAATGTTTCGTGTAGGGCAGACCGCGCGATTGCAGGAACCGCTCGATTTCTTCGACGCTGTCGCGTGGGCCGAGAAACGATCCTTTCATTCCGTCAAAATAGGATCGCGATGTTGTGGCACGCGCATCCTGCGCGTGTGGCGCGGGCGAGACTCCCGGGCCACCGCGGGCGGGCCACGCGCCGGCTTGTTCTGGACTTATGCGTTCCTTCCCCAGATAGCGATGCCAGATTGCCAGCGCGATCCCGACTGCGCCGCCCGCGTCCCCCGCTGCCGGTTGAATCCAGAAATCTTCGAACGGGCCCTCGCGCAGCAGACGACCGTTCGCGACGCAGTTCAACGCGACGCCTCCGGCCATGCACAGATTCTTCATCGCCGTTTCCTGGTGAACGTAGCGCATCATCTTCAGCATGGCTTCTTCCGTGAACACCTGGATGCTGCGCGCCAGATCCATTTCGCGTTGGGTGACTTTCGATTCAGGTTTGCGCGGCGCGCCGCCGAACACGCTGTCGAACGCGCCATTCGTCATCCGCAATCCCTGGGCATAGCTGAAGTACTCATGATTCATGCGGACGCTGCCGTCGTCGCGAATCTCGGCCAGTTTATCTTTAATGAGCGACAGGTATTTTGGCTCGCCGTAAGGCGCCAGGCCCATGACTTTGTATTCGCCGCTGTTAACTTTGAATCCGGTGTAATACGTGAACGCGCTGTAGAGCAAACCGAGACTGTCGGGAAAGCGCAACTCTTTCAGCAGCGTGATCTCGTTCCCGCGCCCGATGCCGATCGAACTCGTGGCCCATTCGCCCACGCCGTCGATTGTGAGGATCGCGGCCTCGGCGAACGGCGACGGATAAAACGCGCTGGCGGCGTGACTCTCGTGATGATCGCCGAACAGTAGTTCCCATTCGAATTTCTTGCCGGCCTTCTTCGCCTCGCGTTCATCTTCGAAGCCGTTCGCCCTGGCCATTTCAGTGTGAATCAGATCCGGCATCCATAGTTTCTCTTTCATCCACAGGGGCATCGCTTTGATGAAAGAGCGAAATCCTAAAGGCGCATAATCGAGATACGTCTCGAGCAAGCGATCGAATTTCAGCAGCGGCTTGTCATAGAAGCCGACGTAATCTAATTCGTCAGCAGTGATGCCTGCTTCCTGCAAGCAGTAACGCGCAGCGTTCACGGGGAAATTGTGATCATGCTTGACGCGCGTAAAGCGTTCTTCCTGCGCCGCAGCGCTGATCTCGCCGTCGACGACGAGGCACGCGGCTGAGTCGTGATAGAACGCAGAGACGCCTAAGATCCTGGTAGGTTTCGACACTGACGATTACAACTTTAGAAGAGAGTGTAGATGAAAGGCGCCACCGCCGAACTCTTAGCCAACACCAGCAGCACGCCGAAGACGACCAGCGTGATCACGATCGGCGCGAGCCAGTACTTCTTGTTTTCTTTCATGAACTGCCAGAGTTCGCCGATTACGCGTGCCTTGGACATATCAAATCCTCAATACATCTTCTCATAGTGCTTGGTGTCTCGCTGCCGTTCAGAATACGGCCGCCAGTACGATTCGCGCGCCGGCTCGCGGCGATGCAAAGGGTCCCAGCCGAACAACCGCTTGATAACTCCGATCGGCGTCAGCACGAGGAAGTAAACAACCGCCAGAATGATTCTTGTCGAGACGAAGGACAAACCCTCAGCCAGCGCCATCCATGCTTTGTTCGGATAGACGAGCGCGCGCGGAATTAAGATCCCGAGCACGACCAGCAGTGCGCCGAGCGGCAGAGTGACCTGACGGACGCTTGGAAACTTTCCGCGATAGATCCACCATGAGCTAAGCAGCACAAAAATGCCGCCAACGATTAATCCGAATTCGCGTTCAGTCCGGAAACTTTTCTTCTTCATGACTCGGTTAGTTTGCCGGCACGCATCAACCGTTCAAGTTGAGGAGCAAACCCGGCAACCGCCATCACCAGCAGCACCGGCAACACCGGAACGATCATTCGCACTCCGTAGTTATAGATCTGCGCGACTGCGATCAATGGCCCGAGATACACCGCCACAAATGTAATCGCGAACGCCTGCCAAAACTCCAAGCGCCGTCTTTGCCACGCTCGCCGGCAAAAAAGAAACGCGCCGGCCCAAATGATAATCCAGTGGGGGCGCAACCAGTGAATCGGCAGATAGAAAAAGGTGAGCCCGAAACAGAACAAAACGCGTTTGCCGTAAAAGACGATAGCGGCGGAAATCGCGGCAGCAATCTTTTTAAAAGTGATGGGCGTCGAAAGATCTATCTCGGGCCTGTCCCAATCTCGCGTGTACGTGATTGCCGAGAGACTCGGCTGTTTGGTCGCGACGTAATTTCGCAAAGGCATCAGAGCGAAGACGACCAGCGCGCCGATGAGAAATATCGCCGGAATTGCTAGTCGCGCTTTGCCGCTCAAATAAATAGCAAACAGTACCGTCACAACCAATGGCAGCAGAACCAGGTTAGGGCGGCACAAGGCACACATGCCGGCGGCCACTCCTGCCAATGCGGCAATCCCAAGCGACTTTTTGATCATTGTCTGCACCGCAAGGAAACAGAAAAGCGCCAGCAGAAGGATTACCAGGTTCTCGCTCAACAGCCTGAAGGTGTAAATACAAAAGACCTCGAGAAAGAACAATCCGGCCAACAGAAGAAAATAGAATGCGGCGATCGCTTGACTCAGGAAAGGCCTGAAGGCTAACGCCATCAGTCCTACCGAGAATCCGAGCAGAACCGTTTGCACCAGATAGACATGAGTCGAATTAATGCCCGTTAATGCAAACACCGCGGCAACGAAATAGTTGTAAAGGAATCCCCCGGGGCGCCCCTCAGGGCGCGCGTAGTTGCTGGCTACTTTCGGCATCGCCAATCCATTGCGCAGAATGCTGACGGCATTCTCTTTGTACGTGAGCCAGTCGTTGCCCGCGGAGAGTGTCGGATTGACGTTGTCGTTGAAGGGGTACGCGCGATAGCTGGCGATTGCTAATAGTACCGTTGTGAACACCGCAGTTGCGATCAGGATTCCGCTAACCGAGCCTATCTTCGCCAAATCGATCTTCTCAGTATTCACTTTATAGCTGTCTTGGCTTTGGCTAGCGCGAGAGAATCAGTGAGCGGCTTCGTACCATTCGATCGTCTTGCGCAATCCATCCTCGAGCGAGGTGCTCGCGCGAAAGCCGAACTTTTCAAACGCTCGCGATGTGTCGAGCTGCCGGCGCGGCTGACCATCAGGTTTGTCAGTTTGCCATCGCACTTCACCTGTGAACCCCGACAAGCGTGCAATCGTCTCAACCAGATCTTTGATGACTACTTCGCGTCCATTGCCGAGGTTTACCGGATCGCTCTCGTTGTAAGCAGCCGCAGCTTTGACAATTCCTGCGGCGCAATCTTCGACATAGAGAAACTCGCGCGAAGGTTTTCCCGATCCCCAAACCTCGATGTAATCTGCGCCGCGGCGTTTCGCTTCGACGCATTTGCGAATCAGCGCTGGAATGACGTGCGAAGTGTGCAGATCGAAATTGTCACCCGGGCCGTAAAGATTCGCCGGCAGCAGGAAGATCGAATTGAAGCCATACTGCTCACGATAAGACTGTGATTGCACCAGCATCATTTTCTTCGCCAGCCCATAGGGCGCGTTCGTTTCTTCAGGGTAGCCATTCCATAGATCGTCTTCCTTAAATGGCACCGGCGTGAACTTCGGATAGGCGCAGACGGTGCCGGTGGCGACGAACTTCTTAACGCCGTGCAATCGCGATTGCTCGATCAACTGGACGCCCATCATCAAGTTGTCGTAGAAGAACTTTCCCGGGTTCTCTTTGTTGTAGCCGATGCCGCCAACCACCGCCGCCAGATGTATCACGAGATCGGGCTGTGCATCGTTCAGCATGCGCACGATCTCGTCTCTCTCGATCAGGTTGTAGTCCGCGCTGCGCGGGACAAACAGCTCTACGTTTGCGTACGCGCGCAACCTTTCGAGGACAAAGCGGCCGAGAAAGCCGGCCCCGCCGGTGACGGTGATTTTGTTGAAAGGGAATTTGTCGTTCAATTGAAGCTGAGGTGCTGCTTTCTCAAAGGATGTGTGGTGACCTTGCTCTGGACGCTACGGCTTCGTTATGGTAACAAAAACCCTGGGAACGCCGAAGCGCCCCTGCGGCCAAGACCCAGCAAGGCGCCTGACAATTAACTAATGACAAAGACCGCACTTATCTCTGGTATTACGGGCCAGGACGGATCGTTTCTGACTGAGTTGCTTTTGGAGAAAGGTTACGACGTTTACGGAATCATTCGCCGCTCATCATCATTCAATACTGATCGTATCGATCATCTCTACCAGGATCCGCACGAGAAAGGAACGCGACTGCGACTGCTCTACGGCGATCTAAACGATTCGAGTTCGCTCAACACGATTCTACGGCAGGTGCAGCCTGACGAAATTTATAACCTGGGCGCGCAATCGCACGTGCGCGTGAGCTTCGACGTTCCTGAATACACCGGCGAAGTGACCGGACTCGGAACGGTCCGGTTTCTGGAGGCAATTCGCGAGTCGGGTATCAAGCCAAAGTTCTACCAGGCGTCATCATCGGAATTGTATGGGAAGGTCGTCGAGACTCCGCAGACTGAAACGACTCCTTTTCACCCTCGCTCGCCCTACGGTTGCGCGAAAGCCTATGCCTATTACATCACGGTGAATTACCGCGAGTCATACGGCATGTTTGCCTGCAACGGCATTCTCTTTAATCATGAATCCGAGCGGCGGGGCGAAACCTTCGTCTCGCGGAAGATCACCCGCGCAGCCACCCGAATTAAGGTCGGCCTTCAGGACAAACTTTATCTTGGGAATCTCGACGCCCGCCGCGACTGGGGTTATGCGCGCGATTACGTCGAAGCGATGTGGTTGATGATGCAAGTCGAGGAACCGGATGATTATGTGATCGCGACAGGCGAAACTCATTCGGTGCGTGACTTTCTGGACAAGACTTTTGCCTGCCTGGATCTTGATTGGCAGCAATACGTGGAAGTTGATCCGAAGTACTTTCGGCCGGCTGAAGTTGATTTGTTACTCGGCGATGCCGGTAAAGCCAGGACGAAGTTAGGCTGGGAGCCGAAAGTCGATTTCGATCAACTCGTGAAATTGATGGTCGATCACGATCTGGCTCTGGCAAAGCACGAAGCGGAAGCTCAGGAGATGCGGCACGCAACGGTAACGGCTAAAACGCGCTGGGGATCGATTTGAACCGCTAGCGGCGGAAGAACTGAGTAATCGTATCCACTACATAATCCTGCTGTTCGTCGGTTAATTCCGGATAAACCGGCAACGCAAGCGTCTCTGCCGACGCAGCTTCCGAGATCGGAAAATCGCCGCGTTTGTAACCCAGGTAGCTGAAGCACTGCTGCAAGTGGAGCGGCACCGGATAATAAACTCCCGAACCGACACCGGCGTTCTTCAAATGATCCAACAATGCATCGCGGCGACCGTCGCGCACGCGAATAACGAAGAGGTGAAAGACGTGGCTCGCGTCAGCTCGTACGTAAGGCGTCTCAATAAACTCAGCTAAACCGGCTTCTGCGAACATCGATTCGTAGCGTTGTGCCCGGTGCTGCCGGCCGGCGATCCATTCGTCAAGGTGCGGCAACTTCACGCGCAGCACGGCGGCCTGCAGAGAATCCAGCCGGCTGTTGATGCCGATGCAACTGTGGTAGTACCTCTTCCCCTCGCCATGCACGCGCAGCATGCGCAGACGGCGGGCGTGATCAGGATCGTTGGTAACGATCATGCCACCATCGCCTGCGCCGCCGAGGTTCTTTGACGGATAAAAACTGAAGCATCCAATCGTTCCCATCGATCCCACGCGACGGCCGCGATCTTTGGCGCCGATGGCTTGGGCAGCATCTTCAATAACAGGAACGCCGGCATCACGTCCCAGCTCGAGTAATGAATCCATCTCGGCACATTGGCCATAGATGTGTACCGGCACGATCGCTCTCGTCTTATCGGTAACCGCCTTGGCCGCGAGAGCTGGATCGATGTTGTAAGTGCTCGGATCGATGTCGACGAACACCGGTCGCGCGCCGAATCGGGTGATCGCGCTGCCCGTCGCGAAGAACGTGAACGGTGAAGTGATAACTTCGTCACCGGGGCCAATGCCCAGCGACATCAAAGCGAGAATCAGCGCGTCGGAACCTGACGCGCAGCCAATCGCATATTTCGTTTGACAGTACGCCGCAACTTCTGCTTCAAGCGCCGCGACTTCTTCGCTGAGAACAAAACCCTGCGATTCAAATACGCGATCGACGGCCGCGCGCACCTCAGCACGAATCGGCGCAAACTGAGATTTCAGATCGAATAGTGGAACTTGCATCATGCGGCAGGTGCGGCTTGGGTGGTTGGCGAGAGCAATTTGAATTGGCCACTGCCTTTCATCGATTCATTCGCTGCTTCCAATACGCGAACGACGCGCAAGCCGGCGTGGCCATCGGTTAAGGGGCGGCGTCGCTCGCGAATAGATCCGAGGAACTCTGCCACGACATAGCGCAGGGCCTCCGTCGGATCGAGCTTGGGCGCCCACACATCGCCGGTCCGATAGCTAATTAGCGTTTGATAGTCGGCTTCGCGATCGCCGATGCGATTAGCCGTCACGCCTTTGTCATACACGCGGACCTTCTCAGTAGGCTCGATATCGTCATACAGAATCATCTTGCCGCGACCGGCAATCAACGTGCGGCGAATCTTCACCGGGGCGAGCCAGTTGAAATGAAAGTGCGCGATGAACTCATCATCAAAGCGCATCACGAGGTAAGCGATGTTCTCTGTTCCGCTCTCGATGTGACAACTGCCGATCGCGCTCACGCCGATCGGTTGCCGCTCGATTAGGTAATCCATGATCGAAAGATCATGCGGAGCGAGATCCCAGAGCACATTGATGTCGCGCTGAAACAGCCCGAGGTTGATGCGTACTGAGTCGAAGTAAAGCAAATCGCCCAACTCGCCACTGGCGAGGATCTCTTTCATCTTCCGCACCGCACCGGTGTAGACGAAGGTGTGATCCACCATCAGCGACAGGTCTGCCTGCTCGGCTAAAGCAATCAGTTCCTCTGCTTCGGCTGCCGTTGCCGTCAAAGGCTTTTCCACCAGCACGTGTTTGCCGGCGCGCAGCGCGGCGCTGGCGATCGCGAAATGGGTCGCGACGGGAGTAACCACCGTGATCGCGTCAAGCTCTTGGTCGGAAATTAGATCAAGGTAATCCGTCGTGGTGCGCGCCGCCGGATAGCGCCGGGCCATCGCGGCAAGTCGCGCCTGATCGACGTCGCAAATCCATCGCAACTCGGCGCCGTCATTCTCGGCAAAGTTGCGCAACAGATTCGGACCCCAATAACCGCATCCGATTACGCCTACGCGGATCGTACTCATGGGACAGAGAGGATAGCGAGCATTCGCGGAAAAGGGAATCGACGCATTCGGTTTTGTGACGTCATTGCTAACGAGCGGCCGCGGGGTTTCCAAACACTGTCGCGCCGGCCGGCACGTCTTTGGTTACGACCGCGCCGGCGCCGACCATCGCGCCTTCACCAATCGTTACGCCGCAAAGAATTGTGACGCCGCTGCCGATACTCGCGCGGCGCTTTACGACGGTCGGAACCATCGACCAGTCAGTCGAGGCTTGCCTGGATCCATCAGGATTGGTGGCGCGGGGAATCTTGTCGTTAATAAAAATGACGCCGTGTCCAATGAAGACCTCGTCTTCGATCGTCACACCTTCGCAGATGAAGCTATGACTAGAGATTTTGCAGTTGCGCCCGACACGTGCCCCCTTCTGGATTTCGACGAACGTTCCGATGCTGGTGCCGTCGCCGATTTCGCAGCCGTAAAGATTGACGAAATTATAGATGATTACATCGCGTCCGAGTTTTACGTCAGCCGCGATAACAGAGAATTGTCCTGGCATCCTTTACGTGAGGATCAAGTATTGCTGACGATCCTAACTCGTTACTGCGTCCGCTTTTTCTTCGCCAGCATCATCATCCGAGCTGTAGTACTCGCTGTAATACGCGTAGTAACCGGTGTAGTAGTCATTCCTGGCTTCGACCTTCACATTATTCAGCACCACGCCGTAAATGTGGGCGCCGACGTCCTGAAGCTTCTGCTTGGCACGCCGCACCACCGCGCGCGAGCTGCGCCCGCCATGGACCACCAGGATGACACCGTCCACAAACGTCGAGAGAATCGAAGCATCTGTAAACGAAATCGCGGGTGGCGAATCGACGATGATGTGCGTGAACCTTTCCGCCAAACGCGCGAGCAACCTGCGCATCTCTTCCGAGCCCAAAAGCTCTGCCGGATTTGGGGGAATCGGACCCGAAGTCAAGAGCTTCAGATTCGGCTGTTTGTCGTAGGTCTGGATCAGCTCATCGAAATCCTTCGTCTCACCGGACAGGCAGTTCGTCACGCCGCGCGTGTTCGGCAGATTGAAGTGGGAATGCAATCGCGGCCGTCGCAGATCGCAATCAATGATCAAAACGTCGGCGCCGGTCTGGGCCAGCATGAACGCAGTGTTAATGGCCGTCGTGGTCTTGCCCTCGGACGGCTGACTCGACGTCACCAGAATAGTTTTCGGTTGCATGCCTGCGCTGGACAGCAGCAGCGAGGTTCTCAAGTGCCGGTAAGACTCAGCCACGGGTGAACGAACGTCCTTGACCATTGCCAACGCCGTCGTTGCCGTATTGGGCCGCGGTTCAGTTGCGCCGTGAAGCTTCTGCTTCTCACCCATCACTGAGGGAATCAGGGCCAGGGCCGGCAAGTGCAGATAGCGATCGACGTCGTCGACCGACTTCAAAGTGTCATCGAGGAAGTCGAGCAGGAACGCAAGACCAATTCCCGCGACCAGCGACAGGATAAGCGCCAGCGCGATCATGCGCATGCGCGCCGGGCCAGTCAAAACGCCCGGGCGACTGTAGGTGGCGATGTGGACCTCGCTGTTCGTGCCGCTGCCAGACGTTACTTTCAACTCTCTGAGCCTCTGCATCAGCGTAGCTAAATACTGCTTGTCGGTTTCCAGATCCTGCGTGATGATCGCCATATCGATCTGGTCTTTGGTCTGCTGAATAGTTGTGCCGTGCTGAGCTCCGTAAGCCTTCATCAGGCTTTTCTGTTTTTGAATTGCCGAATCGCGCTTGGACTTCAACCCCGCCAGCACTTCCTTCGGAGCAGTGTCGAGCTGAGCTTTAAGTACTTTTAATTGCTTCTTGACTTTCTGAACTTCGGGCCATTCGTCGGTGTAGGTTTCCTTCATGGCGGTCAGCTTATCTTCCAATTCTCCAACCTTGTCCCGGAGCTTCTGGATTCGCTGATCGGCCTGCACTTCCGGCGCGGAAAATGGATCGGGAGCGTTAACCGCCGCATTATAAATTGCCGTTTGCGTTCTCGTATTGTTTTCGGCCTCTAACAGCTGCGAACTGTAAGTTGCCAGGCGCATGCCCTCGAGGTCCGCGCCAGGTTTGTTGGCGTCGATCGGCAGATTGTGAGCTTTCGCGAACTCGAATCGGGAGCGCTCTTCGCCTCTGATTTTCTCCTGATACTTGGCGATCTGCTGGCTGAGCTGCATCTCCGCCGTGCTCGAACCCGCGGTGATGGCCTCCATGTTGTTCTTCACAAACACGTCCGCCATTGTATTCGCGATCTGCTGCGCCATTTGCGGATCGGTGTGGGTGAAACGGATGTTTACGAGGTTCGTTTTTTCGATCGCATCGACACTCAGTCCGTTGGCGATAGCATCTTCGTATGGTTCGAGCGCCGCCAGCTCTTCAGGCGTGAATTGGCGCGCATTCATTTCGGCTTCGCTGATCGGTTCCATGACATTCGCCGTCGATGGGCCTGACGCGGCCGGCTTATCCCCGGAAAAGATGCGCTTGATTGAGTTAAAGACGCTGCTCTGTGCCTGGCCGTTTATGAATTTCGGGTTGTGTGGCAGATCAAGAGTCAATACAACTTGTCGCGCGAGAGATGGATTGCGCAGCAGCCGCAGTTGAGTTCCCCAGAAATTGGGATCGGGTTGACTAGCGACGAGCACGCTGCCCGTGCCGGTGCTCAGCACCCCAGGTGATCGTCCCTCAATTCGGACCATTGTAACGCCTTCATAAACTGAAGGGTCGCGATAAGCCTGGATGGTCGCCAGAGAAGTGATGACCAGCACAAGGCTCAGGATTAGCCACTTACGCTTGAGGACGATAAAGAGATATTGCTTGATGTTGGTGTCGACAGGCGCCGACCCATATCGAGAGTACTGATTCGCTGACGGTTTCGATTGTGTGAGATCGGCCAGCGTTGCGTCCAGGTCGCGACCGGTACGTGCCGGCACCAAATGTTCGTCATGAGTCATGGTAATTCAGCCTTGCAAGTAATGCGTTTCTCGGAAAGTTAGCATGATAACAGAGGCTTGGGCTGAGGCAAATTGCTAATTGGCAGCGCCTGACGATTGCCCTAAGGATGTCTCGATGAACTCAGCCAGCGCATCCTGCCAATCAGGCAGAGGCGAAAGACCAATCGTCTCGGACAACAAACATCGAAGCCGTGAATTGCGGGGACGTCGGGCAGGCAATCCCAACGAGTTAACGCTCACTTCGGTTAACAGGCTGCTGTCCAGGTTCGCTTTCTCAGCCGCTTCATATGCGAACTGAGCAAAGCTTGCGCCGTCACCGGAATTTGCCACGTGATAGATTCCCGGCAAGTCTTTTTCAGCCAGGTCGAATAAGCGAGCCGCGAGGTGGGTTGCGTAGGTTGGCGTACCGAACATGTCATTGATGACGCGCAGCCTTTCTCCGCGTCGAAGTCGATCGAGGCAGGTGGCGAGAAAATTTGTACCGCCAGATCCAAACAAATAACCACTGCGAACCACGATCGTTCTGGACCATTGGCCTTGCGCACCTCGCTCGCCTTCGAGCTTCGTGAGTCCATAGACGCTAACCGGATTAGGTCGATCGACCTCCGTGTAAAATCCGTCCTTCTCTCCGTCAAAGACATAATCGGTTGAGATGGTCACGAGCAGTGCGTTGTGCCGACGACAAGCAGCCGCCAGCAGCACCGGCCCGCGCGCGTTTGCCAGTTGAGCTTGCTGAGGACTTCGCTCGCATTCATCGACGTCCGTAAAGGCCGCAGAGTTGAAGACGATATCGGGCTGTTCGCGATTGAAAGTAGGTTCGATTGTCGCCTCGTCGCTGATATCCAACGCCGTGTGATCCAACGCGGCAACCTGTGCGCCGCGTTCCGTGCAGTGACGAACCAGGGCGCGCCCGACCATCCCTCCGGCTCCCGTGACGATTATTTTCACTCAGCCCCCGCTTCTATGCTGTATTGCTTCGCGTAATATTCGCGATAGGCGCCGCTGCGCGCGTCCTCGATCCACTGTGGATTGTTCTGATACCACTCGATCGTTTTCTGCAAACCGCTTTCCCACGTCTCGCTCGGCGTCCAGCCAATTTCACTTTCGATTAGTGACGGATCAATCGCATAACGACGATCGTGGCCGAGACGATCTTTGACGAACCTGATTAGTGAGTGTGGCTTGCCGAGTGCGTCGAGAACTGATTTAACGACATCGATATTTCTCCGCTCGTTCCGCGCGCCGATGTTGTAAACGCCGCCGCTGCGACCGGACTCGATGATTCTGAGAATTGCTCGACAGTGATCTTCGACATAAATCCAATCACGCACATTCAGGCCGTCGCCATAGACGGGAATTGGTTCATTGTTGAGCGCGTTTGCAATCAACAATGGTAGAAGCTTTTCCGGAAATTGCCTTGGCCCGTAGTTATTGCCGCATCGCGTAATCACGGTATCCAGGGCAAAAGTATGATGCGCCGCGCGGACCAGGTGTTCCGCCGCCGCTTTTGATGCGGCATAAGGACTGTTTGGCGCGAATGCCGAGTTTTCTGTGAAATAGGCGTCTTCATCTTCAGGCAGGCTGCCCATTACTTCGTCAGTGGAGATCTGGACGAATCGTTTGACGCCGCGCTCGCGGGCGCAATCCAGGAGGACTTGAGTTCCCAGAACGTTCGTGGTGATGAATTCATTTGCTGAGGCGATACTGCGATCGACATGCGACTCCGCCGCAAAGTTCACGACAATATCAGTCCCGTCACGCAGCGCTTCAAGCACAGCGTCTCTGTCTCGAATGTCACCACGGACAAATTTGTGCCGGCCGTTGTCGAGCTCTCTGACATTGTTGAAATTTCCAGCATACGTGAGGGCGTCAAAATTGATCACCGAGCATTCCGAAAGCTCGCTGAGGGCCAGCGAGACAAAGGCTGAGCCGATAAATCCCGCACCGCCCGTAACAAAGATTTTTTCTTTTGAAAGGTTCATCGTCTGTACGGTATAAGCTGCAATAAAAATCTCTACGAACTGCTTCTTACGTGAAGTCTCCAGTAAGGCCAAGCCCCAGTGTCCGTGCCAATTTGCGAGAGAGGGTAACCGTTATAACTGCTATCAAAAAATCGATAATGCTGTGCCAGGAAACCTATTGACAGCATTACAAAACTGGGGTATTAACGTTGCCACTTTTTTGCAAAAGCGGAGGCGAAAGAAGGCAACTGAAATCAACTTCGCAGGTCACATGAGGTTACCCCGAACTTTAAGACACCTCGTATCCAGGACAGAGATTCCGCGAAGCGCATGATCTTCAAGGTCAATTAGTCTCTCAAAACGAGTCGCAGCTCGCAAGTATATGGTCAGTGAATGATGGTTAGATTTGCTGCGACAGGATCGCCGATTAAATAAGGAGTCCATAAATGAAAATCGAGAACGCTCGCCCGCGCGTGCTTACGCGTCGCAACGCACTTTTTATCCTATTCGCGTTGTCCATTGCCTCGGCAATTGTCGTCGTCCCAGTTTATTCCGCCCGTTCGGCTCTGGCCGGAAGGGGTTCGAGGCTCGATAAGGCCGCGGGTTCCGCTGCGTCGCGATCGATAACTTCGTCGATGACGTCAGGACGATCCAGCGCGATATCGCGCTTTGGTTTATCACAGCCCGTTGCTGAGACGATCGCCACATTTGCGGGCGACTGCACCACGGCAAGGACCACATTTTATCTCGGCGAGACGGTTTGCGCGAAGACTGACAGCGTGACGCCACTAGCTGGTAGTTGGTGGGTTAATTGGATTCGTCTTGACCCAACTACTGTAGTAAGCGGCGGCGATCATGTGTTTCCCGTGACGACGAACCCACAAACTTTTACCTATGCGCCCACGTCGATAGGCTCGTATAAGGTTTCGCTGTCGAATGTGGAGGGCGATCCTTCGCAAACTCCGGCCGGCTTCACTGTGGTGGCGGCCCCTACCCTTGCGACTTATTCGGGCGACTGTACGACGGCCAAGAGCGACTTCAATTTGGGCCAAACGATTTGCATCAAAGTTTCGGGCTTGACTAACACTGAATTTCCGCAGCGGCGAGTGCAGCTGGCCGAACCTGACGGCTTCGTCCTGCAGCGATTCAATGTCACGGACAACTCGCAAACTTTCAGCTACGCAATTCCGCTCGCGAGTACCGAAACTTTTGCAGGCGAAACAATCGATCATCGAGGGACTTGGGTAGTTGCGCTAATTGATCCGGATGCAGATTTGAATTTGGCCATCCCGGTCGTGGTGCACAAATCGAACCTGCTGGTCGACAGAGTAGCGGACCTTCAGGTTTCAAAGCTTCTAATTGATACTGGTGATCCACCGACTGCCGGTCAGGATGTCAGTTTCCAAATCTTTCTAACCAACCAGGGCCCGGATCCTGCAACCAGCGTTACTTTGACAGACTTCACGCTGCCGAATACGACGTTCCAATCGTTTACCAGAAACGCGGCTGTGCTGGCGTCTAACCTGGCGCCACGCTCGCTGCTGAGACCATATCTCCCTGACAACCTGATGTTCGAGACGAATGACATGAGGTTGAGTTTCGATCCTCGCGTCATGTTGCTGGCAGAGGACACGCCAGCTACGTTCAACTGCACTTCTCCGACGGCAGGCAGCGCCGGCTCTACAACGTGCACAGCAGACGCAGACATTGCCCCTGGAGAGACCGCGGCTTTTACCGCTGTCTATCACATCAGCGATAGTCTGCCGAATGGCGCCCAACTTTCCGATGCTCAGAGCGCCACCGTCTCTAGTTCTACCGAAGATCCTCGTGCGGCGAGCAACAGTGGGGGGACTAGCATAGGCGCGACTAACACAACGCCGCCATCATGTACATTGTCTTGTCCCGGTAACATCACCGCGGTGGCCGATACGACTGGTCCGGGCGTAGACGAAAACGGAAATCAGACTACGGTGCCCGGCGCAAATGTAACTTTTAGCCCGAACACCTCCGGCACTTGCGGTACGATTACTTCAAACCCGGCGTCGGGATCCTTCTTCCCGCTTGGAACCACTCCGGTAACCATCAGTACTTCTGACGGAGCGAGTTGCGACTTTCTGGTAACGGTAGTTTCTTCGGGATCGGCTGTGACGATTTCGTGCCCGGCGGCGGTTAACGCCAACGCAGGCCCGAATTGCGATGCGACTGTCACCCTCGGAACGCCAACGACCACCGGCGACAGCGTCACGGTGACCGGAACGCGCAGCGATGGCAAGCCGCTGAATTCTACCTTCCCAGTTGGTGTTACGACTGTTCACTGGGTGGCGAGCAACAGCTCAGGCAGCGACTCATGCGATCAGCAGGTTACGGTCCTTGACGTCACGCCGCCAACGATTACGGCTGTCAGCCAGACCGTTTCAGCAGGCGCAAGCTGTCAGGCGGTGATTCCTGATTATCGCAATGCAGCGAATGACAATTGTGCTTGTGCCAGCGACGATAACTCTGAGATCTGTCAGACTCGCGATGACATTGTGGTTACTCAGGACGTGGCCGCGGGGACATCGGTCGGATTGGGAACGACTACTATTCACCTGACCGCAACCGATGAAGCCAATAACACGTCAACGAAGACGATCACGGTAACTGTGGTGGATACCACCGCGCCCGTCATCACTTCCTGCCCGACGAACGTCACGGTGTATCTACCGCTGAATTCAACGGCAGTAAGCATGCCGGTCAGCTATTCAGCGGCCACGGCCACGGACAACTGTGACAGCTCGGTTACTATCGGGTACAGCCAGGCTTCGGGGTCTGTTTTCCCGGTTGGCACCACAACAGTGACCGTCACGGCCACCGACGACGCGAACAACAGTTCTACCTGCGCGTTCACCGTCACGGTGCTCTATGACTTCACTGGATTCTTCGCGCCGGTGGGTAACCCGCCGACGCTAAACGCCGTCAATGCTGGCCGAGCTGTTCCGGTGAAGTTCAGCCTGAGCGGCGACAAGGGATTGAATGTCTTTGCAGCCAACAATCCTTATACGGTTTCGCTCAACTGCAACTCTAACGATCCCGGCGTCGACGTCACCGAGACAACGACCGC
>DATLVM010000372.1:0-2096 GCA_035577445.1 Pyrinomonadaceae bacterium | reverse complement strand
ATCTTCAGGATGCAACACCACTCACGCTCGGCCAAGAGTTTTCCGGCTATGTGTCCATGCTAGATCACTCGCTTGCAACGATTCGCATCCTGCTCCCCTTGCTCTGTGAACTCGCCATAGGAGGGACAGCAGTGGGAACCGGACTCAACTCGCCATTGGTTTTCGGTGAAAGGGTGGCGGCTCGGCTGGCTGAGTTTACTAAGTGTCCGTTTATTAGCGCGCCAAACAAATTTCAGGCCCTTGCCTCTCACGAAGCAGACGTTGCGGCGAGCGGGTCGCTCAAGACGCTGGCTTGTGCCCTTATGAAGATTGCGAACGACATCAGACTGATGGCGTCAGGGCCGCGAAGTGGGTTGGGAGAATTGGCAATCCCTGAAAACGAACCCGGTAGCAGCATTATGCCGGGCAAGGTCAACCCGACGCAGAGCGAGGCGCTTACGATGGTCTCTGCGCAGGTTTTGGGAAATGACGTAGCCATTAACATTGGCGGGGCTTCAGGCAATTTTGAACTGAATGTCTTTAAGCCTATGATTATTTACAATCTTCTGCAATCGGTGAGACTCCTGGCAGACGCGTCCGCTTCCTTCCGAGAACATTGCGTGATCGGTATTGAGCCGAATCGTAAACGTATTCGTGAGCTTCTCGAACGTTCGCTCATGCTCGTCACCTCACTCAACCCGCACATCGGCTATGACAAGGCCGCTCAAATCGCAAAGCGGGCCCACAAAGAAGGAACGACGCTCCGAGAGGCAGCCATCTCGCTCGGCTTTTTGACCGGCGAGGAGTTCGATCGCTTTGTGCGTCCAGAGGAGATGGTGAGGCCGCTGAGTTCTCCGGATGCTTAGGTCAAGGGCCGAGGGAGATCAAGATCTCGGCTCAGCACGCAAACCTCGCGTCCTCTACTCTTGAAACTACGGTGAAGACTCGCTTCTCGGCCGATGCTGGTCTTGTAGCGAGTTCAGAGAAAGTGAGGAAATCCTGGGCAAGTAGGGCCAGCATAAGCTCGCACAGTACGGAACCGTTGAAGCTCTCAGCTGGGTCGTAGATTCAGATTCCTTTGGCCTGTGCAAAGTGATATTGAAGTGCCAGTCGAGTCCCGACTCTTAAAGTTTGTTAGGCTCGCTGATATGAGCTTTACGTAAATTTTCTTCGCTGACTTTTCAAACATCTTGAGAGCGGAAGTGAGCCCTGTTCTTGCCTCCTTATTGACGGACGCAGTATCAAGAGGTGCTGAGTATGCTCGGTATTTCTGCGTGCCTAGCGGTGCCGAGGAGTAGTTCTCCCCTACTCGTATAGACGCGAATGCCTGGGCTGATGATGTCCACATGGTACTGCGTGTACGGCGTGAGGCCGAGTCCGAAGTGCAGGCAACCATTTGTGCCTCCGTACACTTCGTTCATTGCGTAATTCCCGCCAAGTAGGGTGAGTTCGGTGTTGATTGCGAAGCCAAGCTCCCAGATAATCCGATAGCGCGAATCGACTTCAAACATCGCTTCAAGCATCCTCACGGCGGGACTAACCGCAGGGTGCGACTCCTGTATTTCTTGAACTACGCCGTTTTCGACACGCGCGATTATCGCGTGCTCCTCCATGTGCCGCAGCAGGCTGAAGATGCGCGCTTGGTCTTCGCGAAGAAAGGACGGTTCACCGCTATGAGTAATGGGGAGCCCGCGAAAGGCAATCTCTCCGTTAATCGCCAGCCGCAGGTCAGCGTTAAATTCCGTGATCTCAGTGGGAAGCACGCTGATTTCACCGGCGGGCGCGATTTGCTGTTCGCCCCACTCCAGCGGGCCCGCCTGCTGGTTCCATTCGTAGCTATCGTCCAAATGGTTGAATCTCGCACGAGTCCCGTATTGCTCATCCACGATCTCCAGCCACTCGCTGCTCCTACCCAACTCGAAGAACCGTTCGGCGAAGGCCAGTTGGCGCTGCGGGTCGGTTCGCTCGATGACCCCTAAGAAGTGGGCGACCGCCTCGAGCGAGGTCGGCGTGGAGTTGCAAGCCATCGCCACCAGCTTGCGCCGGGGACCAATCATTTCTTCTTCGGGGGAGCGGAAAAACACGTTTGGTGAGGCCACGAGAACATGCGCCGGCTC
>DATLVM010000371.1:0-5942 GCA_035577445.1 Pyrinomonadaceae bacterium | reverse complement strand
CGACTGAGATCCTGATCCTTCACGGTTTCCGCCAGCATCTGATTCACGTAAGCGGAGTCAATCGACTTGTCCTTAGGTTCCAAATCGGGTCCTTCAAAACTGATCTCGTCAAGCAGGCGCTCCATGATGGTGTGCAGGCGTCGCGCGCCGATGTCTTCGGTTTGCTGGTTCACGCGCGCCGCAAAGTTTGCGATTGAATCTATTGCGTCAGGTGTGAACTCAAGCTTGACGCCTTCCGTCTCCATTAAAGCAAGGTACTGTCTGACGAGTGAGTTCTTCGGCTCGACTAAGATTCGCTTGAAGTCATCGACCGTCAGCGATTCCAACTCCACGCGAATGGGGAAGCGGCCCTGCAACTCCGGAATAAGATCGGATGGCTTCGAAACGTGAAATGCTCCGGCGGCAATGAAGAGAATATGATCGGTGCGCACCATTCCGTACCGCGTGTTCACCGTCGTACCTTCGACAATCGGCAGGATGTCGCGCTGCACACCCTCGCGTGAAACGTCGGGACCGTGGCCGGATTCTCGACCGGCAATCTTGTCTATCTCGTCGAGAAAGATGATGCCGGACGATTCGACCCGTTCGAGCGCAGCGCGCGCGACGCCCTCCATATCGACAAGGCGTTCTTCTTCTTCCTGCATCAAGTACTCCATCGCCTCATCGACGCGCATCTTGCGGTGTTTGGTGCGGCCCTGGAAGAGATTGCCCAACATATCTTTCATGTTGATGCCCATCTCTTCAACGCCCATCGGCCCGGCGAACTCAATAGTCGGGTAGTTCTTCTCACGCACCTCCATCTCAACCAGACGATTATCGAGCTTGCCCGAGCGGAGTTGTGTCCGGAGTTTCTCGCGCGTGCGAGCGAAATTCTCGTCCTTTGGTTCCTCATCCGGCACGAGCACCGGAGCAGTTGTCTCTCCAGAGTCGAAATCGAACATCGGACCGGAGCCAGAGGATTTCGGCGGCGGAAGCAGAAGGTCGAGGATACGTTCTTCGACGTTAAGCTCAGCCTTATCGGTTATCTCGTCGACTTTCTCCTGACGCGTCATCTCGACCGCAATCTCGGTCAGGTCGCGAATCATGCTCTCGACGTCGCGGCCGACATAACCGACTTCGGTGAACTTCGAAGCCTCAACTTTCATAAAAGGAGAGTTCGACATGCGGGCGAGCCGGCGAGCTATCTCGGTCTTGCCGACACCCGTCGAGCCGATCATGATGATGTTCTTGGGGATCACGTCGGCGGCGAGGTCCGGCGAAAGCTTTTTCCGACGGACACGATTGCGCAAGGCAATCGCCACTGCGCGCTTCGCGGCATTCTGCCCGACGACGTGCTTATCAAGCTCGGCGACAATCTGACGCGGCGTCATTTCGTCTAACCGAACTTCCGCTTCTTCCGTTTCACCTGCCAGGTAAATGACCATTTCGATGCTAACTAATGACGATCAGCCTTCGCCCTAACTGTCGACCGCCAACCGCTAATAACTTCGTTCAGCAAAACTGCTTCTCTATAATTCTTCGACGATCACATTTGAGTTGCTATAGATGCAAATCTCACCAGCGATCCTCATGGCTTCGGTGGCAATCTCTCGAGCCGACATCTCGGTGTTTGCCACGAGCGCGCGCGCGGCAGCCAGAGCATAGGAGCCGCCCGATCCAATGGCTAACAATCCGTCGTCGGGGGAAATCACATCGCCATTGCCGGACAGCAGGAAAGAACTTTTGTCGTCGGCGACGACCAGCAGCGCTTCGAGGTGACGAAGGATCTTGTCGGTGCGCCATTCTTTACTCAGCTCAATCGCGGCGCGATCGAGATTGCCGTGGTACTGTTCGAGCTTGCCTTCAAAGCGAGTCAACAGCGAGAACGCGTCTCCGGTCGCTCCGGCAAAGCCGGCGAGAATCTTGTCGTTGTAAAGGCGTCGTACTTTCCGCGCGCTCGCTTTCATCACGGTTTCACCCACCGTTACCTGACCATCGCCGGCCATCGCCACTTTGCCATCGCGGCGAACCAGAAGAACGGTCGTGCTCCTGATGATTGGAGATTTTTTCTTGCGCATGAGTGGAATGAGCACTATAGGAACGTGCGCAAAGAATAGTCAAGCGACCACTGAATGAGCATGCAGTACGCGCGCGCGCGATTTTGCGTTATGATGTCGCTGTCGTCGGAAACGAATTCAAAACCTCTGTTCGCGTTTGAATGAGCCACAACGAAAACAGCCGGCCACGCATCGGGATCACGATGCGGATCGAGCTGGAAACAAACAGATTCTATCTGGCACGCTACTACAGCGAAGCAGTCGAGGCCGCGGGCGGGCTTCCGGTCCATATCCCGTTGATTCCGAGTGCTGACTTCGTTAACGGGGTAATGAATTCGCTGGATGGGTTGCTCCTGCCAGGCAGCGATTCAGACATGGATCCGTTGCGGTATGGCCAGGAACCGCACCCGCGACTCGGTAGCGTGCATCCCGAAAAAGATGAGACGGATCTGCTAACGCTGGCGGCGGCTGAGGAGCAGGCGATGCCTGTGTTCGCAATCTGTTTCGGGCTTCAATCTCTGAATGTTTCGCGCGGCGGAACGCTGATTCAGGATATCGAAAGCCAGCATCCAGCCGCGATCAATCATCAACAGGGCGCGCCGCGAGATCGACATTCGCATCGAGTTCGCCTGTCGGAAGGAAGCCGGGTCCGCCAATTAGCGCAAGCGGACGAGGCGCCCGTCAACAGCCATCATCACCAGGCGGTTGAGACGGTGGGAAGGGAACTGGTGGCGACCGCTTGGGCCTCCGACGGAATAATCGAGGCGGTTGAGGATCCTCGTAGCGATCGGTTCGTAGTCGGGGTGCAGTGGCATCCGGAACTCGGATGGGAGAAAGACGAATTGTCGCGCGCGCTGTTTCGCGAATTTGTTGATGAGGCTCGGTCATTTGCCAGGTCCGTGAAGCAACGACACGAGGGCGCGGCGATGCTCGCCTGACGAAGAGGTTGGCATCAGTTTGATCGACGCATTCAATCTCAAAGATAAAGTTGTGCTGGTCACCGGCGGCTCGCGAGGCATTGGCCGAGCGGCGGTGATGTGCTTCGCGCGACTCGGCGCTAACGTCGCCGTCAACTATGTCCATGATGACGCGGCGGCTAAGGCCGCGGTGGCTGAAGCCGAAAGTGCAGGTGTCGGCGCGTTGGCACTTAAAGCGGATGTTTCGTTAATTGGAGAGGCTGAACGCCTGATCGAAGGAACCATGCGACAATTCGGCCGAGTCGACTTTCTTGTCTGCAACGCCGGAATCTGGGAAGGTTCGCCCGTCGATCAAATGACGGAACAGGTTTGGGATCGCACCATCGATCTGAATCTCAAAGGAACCTGGACCGTTTGTCGCGCCGCCGTACCGCACATGAAGAGGCAGGCGTTTGGACGAATCGTGATCGTGAGTTCGACCGCCGGGCAAAGAGGCGAAGGGAATGTCTCAAACTATGCTGCGTCAAAGGGCGGGCAGATCTCTTTCACCAAATCATTGGCAGCCGAGTTGGGCCCTTTCGGCATCAATGTGAATTCAGTCGCGCCGGGATGGGTGGACACGGACATGTGCGCGGACGTGTTTGCGTTGCCCGGTTACCGAAAATCAGTTGAAGACGGGATACCGGTAGGTCGAGTGGCGACGCCGGAAGACATCGCTTGGCCAATCGTTTTCCTTTGCACTGAGGCCGGGCGGCACATCAACGGCGAAATCTTGAACGTGAATGGTGGCTCGGTACTCTGCGGCTAACTAAGAATGGGAAGACAACCAATACAACTCGGAATTGAACGACTGCTGACGAGCGAGACAAATCTGTTGCGCGGCGCGCGCATCGGCCTCGTCTGCAATCAAGCCTCGGTCGATCACAAGTTCCGTCATGCAGCCGATCTCTTTCACGAGCATCCGGAGATTAATCTCACAGCCCTCTTCGGACCACAGCATGGCATTCGCGGCGACGTGCAAGACAATATGATTGAGACGGCGCACGCGACTGATCGTAAAACCGGCTTGCCGATTTACTCGCTGTACAGCGAGACGCGTGAACCGAACGAAGCGATGCTGCGCGATGTCGATGTGATCGTCGTTGACCTACAGGACGTGGGCACGCGCATCTATACATTCATGTACACCATGGCGAATTGCATGCGCGCCGCCAGGAAGTTCGGCAAGAAAGTGATCGCATGCGACCGCCCAAATCCGATTGGCGGGACGCAAGTCGAAGGAGTCGTCCTCGATCCCGCGTTCGCTTCGTTCGTGGGACAGTTCGCGATCGCGACTCGGCATGGGATGACGATGTGCGAACTGGGCAAACTTTTTAACGAAGCGTTCGGCATTGGGTGTGATTTTGAAACGATAACGATGAAGGGCTGGGCGCGTGAGCTTTGGTATGACGAAACCGACGGGCCCTGGGTCTTGCCCTCGCCGAATATGCCGACGCTGGATTCCGCGTCCGTATTTCCCGGCAGCGTGCACCTGGAAGGTACGCAGATGTCCGAGGGCCGCGGAACGACGCGGCCGTTCGAGTTGATTGGTGCTCCATACATCAATGCAGATTCATATGCCGAGGCGCTGTCTAGGCTCAATCTTCCGGGCGTTGCGCTTCGCTCATGCGTCTTCATGCCGACGTTTCAGAAGCACGGAGGCAAGGCGTGCGGCGGGATTCAGATTCATGTGCTTGATCGCGCCAGCTTCAAACCGGCGCTCACCGGAATCGCGGCCGTCAAAACGGCATATGACATGTATCCCGACGATTTCAAATGGAAGGATCCGCCGTACGAGTATGAATATGATCGCAACCCCTTCGATCTGATAGCCGGCACTTCGAAGGTGAGGGAAGCGTTCGAGCGCGGCGACAACCTCGCGTCGATTGCCGAGTCATGGGTGGAGCCGCTGGCCAGTTTCAATCAACTGAGAAATGAGTTTCTCCTTTACTGATTTGACAGGGGTGGTAGAGCCGACACCTAATAAAATATTGAGGAGTTTCGCAAGCGCCTAACACTTAATTAATGTGATACGTTAGCTAAGTTTGCGTCGCGGTTTTTTAGAGGGAACACTTTGGTAGCAAAACAAATCGAACGATCATCGGCAAACACGCCGCCACGAGCCTGGTGGATCGGTATCGCCGCATGGGCCGTGCCTGGCTTGGGGCACCTGCTTCAGAAACGATGGGGTCGGGGACTTTTGCTCGGCGGATCGGTCTGGGGGATGTTCTTTGTAGGCCTGGCTCTCGGTGGCCACCTCTTTCGGGTAAGCGGCAACGATCAGGGCTTTTCGATCGTTCTGCAGGCACTTCCCATGGTCGCGAACGTCGGTTCAGGCTTGCTTTACATTGCGTGCTGGCTGACGAATACAGGTTTTGTTGAGCAGGCACAGCGAGTCACGTACGAATACGGCAACACATTTCTGCTCGTCGCCGGTTTGCTTAATTATCTCGCCATGCTCGACGCGTTCGACATAGCAGCCGGGAGGAAGCGATGAGACATTTCTTTTGGATGGCTCTATTCGCGGTCTTAACCTCAGTCGTCTTCGGCGTCGTCGCTAAAGGAACTGATCGCCATCGCCTCATGTATGGCTTGAAGGTCTTTGGTGAGTTCCTGGCGGTTGCATTTATCCTCGGCTGGATTCTTTACTTTCTTCCGTTTCGCTAATTCACAATTCGTATGAAGCTCGTAACCACAGACGCAATCGTGTTGCGCAGCTACAATCTGGCCGAGGCCGATCGAATTGTAGTCTGCCTGACCCGCAGCGTCGGACTGGTGCGCGCTGTAGCGAAAGGCGCGCGCCGGATGAAGAGTCGCTTTGGCGCTGCGCTCGAACCCTTCACGCTCATCAGGCTTTCATTTCACGAGCGAGAGAACCGCGACCTGGTGGGAATTTCAAATGCCGAGATCCTAACGTCGTACTTTAACCTGAATTCCCGAGTTGAGTCTG
>DATLVM010000370.1:0-13668 GCA_035577445.1 Pyrinomonadaceae bacterium | reverse complement strand
TGGGAGAGTTGACCATTCGAAGATACTAGTTTTATCCGTCACAATATCCATGTGTCGGGGTCGCGATCATGGCATCGGTTTAGACCCTTTAACGGTTGAATTGCGTTCCGTTAACGGATTCTCGTCGTTGGAGGATACTACCATTAGATAACGCGTGGGCCTCACCAAAAAAAAGACTCACGCCTTCGCGTAAACCTCCGCACCTTTCTCCACAAACTCCTCAGCCTTCTCTTTCATCCCCACATTCAACGCCGCCGCTTCATCAATCTCTTTCTGCGCGGCGTACTCCCGCACATCCTGCGTAATCTTCATCGAACAAAAATGCGGACCACACATTGAACAGAAGTGCGCGAGCTTGGCGCCTTCCTGCGGCAGCGTTTCGTCGTGGTACTCGCGCGCGACTTCGGGGTCGAGCGAGAGGTTGAATTGGTCTTCCCAACGGAATTCGAAGCGGGCCTTCGAAAGTGAGTTGTCCCTATATTGGGCGCCGGGGTGGCCTTTGGCGAGGTCGGCGGCGTGGGCGGCGATTTTGTAGGCGATGACGCCGTCCTTCACGTCCTTCTTGTTGGGCAGGCCGAGGTGTTCCTTGGGCGTGACGTAGCAGAGCATCGCGGTGCCGTACCAGCCAATCATCGCCGCGCCGATCGCCGAGGTGATGTGGTCGTAGCCAGGAGCGATGTCGGTCGTGAGCGGGCCCAGCGTGTAGAACGGAGCTTCGTGACAGGTCTCGAGCTGCTTATCCATGTTCTCTTTGATCAAGTGCATCGGTACGTGACCCGGACCTTCGATCATCACCTGGCAATCGTACTCCCAGGCGATTTTCGTGAGCTCACCGAGTGTTTCCAGTTCGGCAAATTGCGCTTCGTCGTTGGCATCCGCGATCGAGCCAGGACGCAGGCCGTCTCCCAGCGAGAAGGAAACGTCGTACGCCGCCATGACTTCGCAGATGTCGCGGAAGCGTGTGTAGAGAAAACTCTCTTCGTGATGGGCGAGACACCATTTGGCCATGATCGAGCCGCCGCGGCTGACGATGCCGGTGGTGCGTTTTGCGGTCATGGGAATGTAGGGCAGGCGCACGCCAGCGTGAATCGTGAAATAGTCGACGCCCTGCTCGGCCTGTTCGATCAAAGTGTCGCGAAAGATCTCCCACGTCAGTTCTTCAGCTTTGCCACCAACTTTTTCCAAAGCCTGATAAATCGGCACGGTGCCGATGGGCACGGGCGAGTTGCGTATGATCCATTCGCGCGTCGCGTGAATGTTCTTGCCCGTCGACAAATCCATAACCGTGTCTGATCCGCATTTGATCGACCAACGCATCTTTTCGACTTCGTCGTCGATCGACGAGAGCACCGCCGAGTTGCCGATGTTCGCGTTGATCTTCACCAGGAAGTTGCGGCCGATGATCATCGGCTCGGATTCCGGATGATTGATGTTCGCAGGAATGATGGCGCGGCCGCGGGCGACCTCATCGCGAACGAATTCGGGGGTGACGTAACTTGGGATCGAAGCTCCGAAGGCTTGGCCTGCGTGTTGGTGAAGCAGTGAATCCCTGGGTACGCACGCCTCCGGCGTGCTTCCATCTGAAGAGCAGGCCGGAGGCCTGCGTACCCAGGCCCGGCCGAGGTTCTCGCGGATGGCGATGAACTCCATTTCCGGCGTGATGATTCCCTGACGCGCGTAATGCATCTGGGTCACACACGAACCCGGCTTGGCGCGCAAGGGCGTTCGGCGCAGCGTTGGGAAATCTTCGAGGCGATTTAGACCTTTGGCTTTTTCGCGCGCCGTCTGCGCAGCTTCAAATGTCAGATAGCCATCATCGATGGGCCGGAGTGAGCGGCCTTCGTATTCCTCGACATCGCCGCGGTTGATGATCCATTCACAGCGCAACTGCGTTAGACCTTCGCGAACGTCTGTGCGCAGCGAGGGATCGCCGTATGGCCCGCTCGTGTCATAAACGCGCACTGGCGGATTCTCTTCCAACTCATTCTTGTAGTTGCGGGTTGGCTTGTAGTTGCGGGTTGGGTTTTGATCGATCTCGCGAAACGGAACGCGCACGCCGGACTGTTGGCCGGCGACGTAGATGCGACGTGAGTTGGGAAGAGCAGTTTCGGTTTTTGAGTTTTCAATTTCGAGTTGGGTTGCTGATCCCGTCGCTACGGTGATCGAAACTGGTTTGATTGCGGCGCTCATATTTGGCTCCTGAATTCTGTTGCCCGCTAAAGCGGGCTTTTTATCCAACATGGGTTCGTGATCCCAGGGTGGCGCTCGCTGAGCTCGCTTACCCTGGGCTGTATTGTGTAAACCCTTCGGCGTACAAAGTTACTTAACGCCTTTGGCGTAAAAACAAAACCGCCCCATCAAAGGATGGAACGGTCACGGATGGCTGTTTCTCCCTTCGACGGTATTAACCGCATCAGGTTCAAGGGGTCTCCTTCAAGGACTCTCAGTCCCGATCTGAAATCAGGACTCCCCCGAAACGGATTCGATTTTCAATACATTGAATTCTAAGCCTCCCATCTGGTCGACGCAACTGATCGATATGAGGTCGGTACCGAGAGCGATAGCGACCGGGTGAATCCGGTCAATGTGTGCTTGATTCAGACCAGGTCGCTACCGCTCCCTGTACTGACTGCCTCACTGTATAATCCCGCTGCTTTTCGAAACCGAATTTGCTCCGGAGAAAAATCATGCTCAACCGCCGCGCACTGGCTCTCGGCATAATCGCAACGCTGCTGTGCTTGCCGCTGTTCGCGCAATCACAGTCCGACAAAGATCTGCTCGAACGCATTCGTCAGGAAGAGAAAAACAACTCGCAGATCATGAAGACGATGCACATGTTCACTGACGTTTATGGTCCACGCTTGACGGGTTCGCCGAATCACAAAGCCGCGGCTGAGTGGGCGGTGAAGCAGATGACCGCGTGGGGACTGCAGAACGCGCGTCTCGAGCCGTGGGATTTTGGCCATGTCGGTTGGTTGAATGAAAGATTCTCCGGAATGATCGTGGCGCCCGTGAAAGATGTGCTGACGTGTGAGGTTCTGTCATGGACGCCGAGCACGCGTGGTCCAGTCACGGCGAAAGCGTATCAGATGATCCTGCCCGATCGGCCGACGCAGGATCAGTTGACTGCGTACTTCGAAACGCAGAAGTTGAAGGTGCGCGGAAAGATTGTGATGGCCGGCAAGTTCAATATCATTCCGGTTGATCTGAATCCGCCCGCCAAAAGGTTGACGGACGAGCAGGCTGAGCAGCGCTATGGTCCGAATGCAAGACCGGGCGCCGGTTTCCCGCAGGCTTCGCCAACGCCAACCCCCGCTCCCGGCACACCCAGACCGTTGCCGCCACGACAGATTGATGAGCAGCTCGATGCTTTTCTGAAAGCGAACGGCGCATTGATTCGCGTCAACGATGCAGCGTTTGCGTTTCGTCGCATTCGTGCTTTCAACAATCGCACCTACGACATCACGAAAGCTCTGCCGACGGTCGTCATGAGCAACGAAGACTACGGACGCATCACGCGCATCCTTGCCGACGGCACAGACGTGATGCTGGAATTCAACATCGTCAATCGCATTTATCCCGAAGGAAAGACTTCGTACAACACAGTTGCCGAGATTCCCGGAACTGACAAAGCCGATGAAGTGATCATGCTCGGCGGCCATCTTGATTCATGGCACTCGTCGACGGGCGCAACGGACAACGCGATTGGCTGCGCGATCATGATGGAAGCCGCGCGCATTCTGAAGACGCTCGGCGTGCGGCCGCGTCGCACGATTCGCGTGGCCTTGTGGAGCGGTGAAGAAGAAGGGCTGTTGGGATCACAGGCTTACGTCAAAGCGCACTTCGGTGCTTTTGAAAATCCCAAACCCGGCTATGAGAAATTTGGCGGCTACTTCAACATCGACTCGGGAACGGGACGCGTGCGCGGTGCAAGTGTCTTCGGTCCGCCCGAAGCAGCCAGCATCATGCGCAAAATTCTCGAGCCTTTCAAAGACGATGGCGTGGTGGGAGCGATCCCATCGCGCAGCCGCAACCTCGGCGGCTCGGACAACACTTCATTCAGTCAGGCTGGCTTGCCCGGCATTGGCATGGGCCAGGATCCGATTGAATACGGCACCGAAACCTGGCACACGAACTTCGATACTTACGAACGCATTCTCGATGACGATGTGAGGAAGGACGCGGTCGAGGTCGCGTGGTCGGTTTATCAACTCGCGATGCGAGACGATCTGCTGCCGCGATTCAAGCAGGCGGACATGCCCGCGCCTCCGCCGGCGCCGACGCCTTCGCTCGCGGCGACTCCAGCGCCGAAACCGCCGCCGCCGCGCAGACGATCAGCTAAGCCTGAATGAAACGGAAGAAGTTCAAGGGTGAGTTGCTGTCGGGTCATAAGGATCACGCGGTCGAGGTTCCATTCGATCCTTCACGCGAATGGAACATTCAGCCGCCGCTCATACTCAGAAAGGAAAATCGATAATGGCAGCAGAAGTTGGAAAGCAGTTTCCGGAATTCAGTTTATTAAATCAGGATGGACAGATGGTCACGGCCGGTGACTTTATCGGCAAGTGGCTGGTGGTTTACGTCTATCCAAAAGACGACACGCCGGGTTGTACGATCCAGGGTAAGTCATTTACGGCGACCAAACAGGAGTTTGACGACGCGAATATTGCGATTGTCGGCGTCAGCGAAGACGATGTCGATTCGCACAAGAGCTTTTGTAATAAGTTTTCGTTCACGATCGATCTGCTTGCCGATCCGAACCATGAATTGCTGCAAGCCGCCGGCGTGGGCCAGAGCGATTACAAAGGCACGATGTACTGGAACCGCACCTCGTTCGTAATCGATCCGCAGGGTGTGCTGCGCAAAGTTTATGAAAAGGTGAACCCGGAAGGCCATGAGCGCGTATTGCTCGATGATATTAAGGCCATGCAAGCCGGCGGCTAGATTCTGACCGATTTGACCCATCGCGTTTCACGGTTTGATAGAAAAGCCGTTGAAACGGCTGATGAGATTTGCCGGCGCTTTTGATCACCTCGCTGCAGCGAGGTGTGACTGACAGATCAAGATCGGCCAACATGTCGCGAATAAATCGGCGTCAGTTTCTCAAACGAAGTGCGTTAACCGCAGCAGGTCTGACCCTGTCACGGTCGCACGCGCTCGCGTTCGGCGGCGTCGCTCCGCAGAAGGTCATTATCATCGGCGCGGGCATGGCGGGACTGTCGGCCGCGTACGAACTCACGCAACTCGGACACGACGTCACGATCCTCGAAGCGCGCTCTCGGCCGGGCGGCCGGGTGCATACTCTGCGTGAACCATTCGATGGTGGCTTGTATGCCGAAGCCGGCGCGGCGCGCATTCCCGACAATCACGATCTCACGCTCAAGTACGTAAAGTTATTCGGCCTGCCGCTCGAGCCGATGTATCCGACACAGCTTTCAGCTTTGCGCGTGGATGGAAGCTCGAAGCGCGAAGTTCCCATCGACGGTTTTACTGACGGCTTGGCTGAATATTTCGGATCCGAATTCCGCGGACCAACCCGGTTCAGTAAAATCAAAGGTGGAAATGACAACTTGCCGAGGGCATTTGCCACACGCCTGAAAGAAAAGATTCGTTACAACTCGCCGGTTGTCAAAATCAATCAGGACGAAAAAAGCGTTCGCGTAACTTTTCTCGATCAGGGCAAGCCGCAAACAATCACCGGCGATCGGCTGCTGTGCGCATTGCCGTTTACTCTGTTACGCAATATCGAGTTGCCGGCCAGCTTCGCTGAAGCGAAACGAAAGGTCATCAGCGATCTTCACTACGATTCAGTCTCGCGCGTTTACCTGCAAGCGAAGCGGCGCTCGTGGGAAGAGAAAGGTTTGAATGGTTTTGCGATCACCAAAGACGCAGTGGAAATCTGGCAACCGACATGGAACCAGCCGGGACCGCGCGGCATCATCATGACTTACAATCGGCCGGGACAAGCCGAACGGATCGCGGCCATGAAAGATCCCGATCGCATCACTTCCACGCTCGATCAACTCAGTCCGCTCTTTCCCGGGCTGCGAGAGAATTTCGAGAAGGGCGCGACCAAGTGCTGGGTTGAAGATGAGTGGGCGCGCGGCGCGTGGGCTTTCGCTGGTCTGGGAAACCTCGCGCTATTTGCGAAGCCGGAAGGACGAATCCATTTCGCTGGCGAACACCTGTCGTTTGCGTTTTCGTGGATGCAGGGAGCTTTGGATTCAAGCGCGCGGGCGGTGAAACAAATCAACGAAGCGGGGCAGTAGCCCGACCGTTAGGGAGGGCGCTGTTTCGACGCACGCCCTCCCTAACGGTCGGGCTACTGCCCTATCCTCCAATAAAACTCATCGATCGTGAAGGTGTGACAAATCCCGGATCATTGATGTAATGACGCGGCTCTTTCTTCATCACCACTGATTCGATGAAGTTGATCGTTTCCGCGCGCGAAGCTCCGTCGCGAATCACGTCCCGCAGAGAATGTTCGACCGTTGAGAAAAGACAGGTGCGGATTTGCCCATCCGAGGTGAGACGTATGCGCGAGCACGCGCCGCAGAAAGGTTCAGTCACCGGAGCAATGATGCCGATCTCTCCCGGCGCTCCGTCAGCAAAACGATAACGCGATGACGTCTCTGATCCGCGGGCGACTTTCAGCGGTTCGAGCGGAAATCTCTCTTCGATGCGTTGACGGATCTCTTGGCCTGAAACTACATCCTCGCGATTCCATTCATGCCCTGAGTCAAGCGGCATGAATTCAATAAAGCGCATCTTCACATCATGCTCGCGCGCGAACGCGGCAAAGTCGGCTACTTCATCTTCGTTGTGACCACGGACGATGACTGCGTTGATCTTAATCGGATCGAGACCCGCGTCTTTCGCCGCGGCAATTCCTTCCAGCACGCGATCCAGCACATCGACGCCGGTCATCTGCTTGAATACATCGCGCTTCAAACTGTCGAGACTGATGGTGATGCGATCGAGGCCGGCTTCTTTCAAGCTGTGCGCGCGATGGGGCAGGAAGTAACCGTTGGTGGTGAGCGCGAGATCCGTCAGACCGCGATGTTCGACAAACTTCAGTTTGTTGCTTGACGATACCAGGCGCTGCTCTTCGGATCGGACAACAAACTGAAGTTTGTCGGACACGGGCGCTTTCAACTGCGCGAGCTTAAAAATGATCTGCTCGATATCCCGGCGCATCATTGGCTCGCCGCCGGTAAGTCGAATTTTCTCAATTCCCAGTTCAACAAAGACGTCGCAGATGTACTCAATCTCTTCGTACGAGAGCATCTGATCTTTCTCGGCCATCGGCGGTTCGCCATGAGGCAGGCAATAGAAGCAGCGGAAGTTGCAGCGGTCGGTCAACGACACGCGCAGGTCGCGAATCGGTCGATTGTAGGAGTCTTTGAGAAGTCCCGGCATTACCAGTGATGATACAGGCGAGAACGGTTCGCACCCAAATTGGTAGTGTCTATTGTGACTTTGCGAATCTTTGCGCCTTGGCGTCTTTGCGTGAGATTATCTCTAGATGCAAGACGGCTCACGCAAAGACGCAAAGCCGCAAAGAAAAACCGCAAAGTAAGACACTGCCCCCAAACTGTCTAAAGTGCGGAGGCGACAATTTCGGACAGGCGCTCAGATTCGCGATGAGCGCACTCGCGCACATCTTCATTCTCAAGCTGTTCGACTTTTATGAGCGGGTGGTAGATGACTTCGACGTGGCGGCGCACGCGCGGTACGCGCATCGTGTTCGGCCAGACACGCTCGCCGCCGCGAATGGTAACTGGCAGGATCGGCACTCCGGATTCCAAAGCCATTCGCACCGCGCCCGGTTTGAACCGGCGCAACGATCCGTCCGGATGGCCGCGGCCGCCCTCGGGAAACATCACGACCGCGCCGCCGTCGCGCAGCCACTGGAGAGAACGCTTGATCGCGGTTGGATCACTTTTTTCCAATTGCAGTGGCCATGCGCCCAACAACCTCATCGCCTTCCCGACTACGGGCCAGCCGAATGCTTCATCCCATGCCAGGAACCGCACCGGACGGTTGACTGGAGCGCCAACCCAGAATGGATCGATGTAAGTCTGATGATTGGCGGCGATGATCAAACCGCCTTTCGCGGGGATGTTTTCAGTGCCTCGCCAGCGTGCCTGCCAAAGCAAACGGCTGGTGGCGCGCGCGCAGGGCCGCAGAAAATTGATCACCGGCTGCGGGAACATACGCGGGTAAACACGCGAGCCGTTGCGCGAAGAGGTTTCTTCAGTGGCGCCGTTGTTACTCAAAGCAGCTCGAAATCCGATCGTGGACACCACGTATCCCTGCGAACGGTCCGCAAGCATGGTGATAGCGAATGACGCGAAAACTATTTCAGTGCGCGATCGAATTGCCGGCGGTGGGCCATGAGTCGGGCATCTCGGACTGTTTCAATTGGTCGTCGCTCCACCGCTCGCAATGCGAACATTGGAAGCCACGGTACTCAATCGCTTCGGCTTTCGTCAAACCAATATGATTGCGTCCGTGGCAATCCAGAAAAGTGCAACGACGTTCAATTTCGATCAGAAGAACCTCGCGGGGAAAATGCAAACGAGATGATTGGTTATCCATGGATTGTCCGACCCGTTACCGGTCGCTTCGGCTCTCGATTATAAAGCTAGAGCGGCCATTTGCTTCCAATAAACTCCAGATGCAGACGCGTGATGCCGTCGCTGCCGGTGTGGCGGGAACGCACGGCGGCCATTACTTCGTTCCGATGTTGCGGGCTGCTGACCTTTACGAAGCGACCCGGTTCAACTTTGAGCGCGGTGAAAACTGCGGCGCCGCCGGTGCTGATATTCTCGGTCACCGTTGCTTCCCTTTCCTCAATGCCGCCTTGATCTGAGAAGACCTCAATGAAGACGTCGATGGGGATTGTGTGTCGCGTCTCTTTACGTCTGTCTGTCTTATCGATTTCCAAGAGGCTATCCGCCGATCCTTCCTGCAAAGTCCAAAGACCGGAGTTTGCTTTTCCGATATCGTAACGACGAATAGGATTCTCTTGGAAGGATTGCGGCGGATGTTTCCCGACAAAAGCAACGCCAATTTCTAGGACAGCGCCATTCTCTTTTTTCGGATCCAGCACCTTCACATTTCTGACCAGCGACCAGACGCGATATTGATCTTCGACGTGATCGAAACAGCGAAGTTGTCTCGGCATCATAGTCGTCAGGTGCAGCAGTCGCCCGATCTCGGTCGGTCGTTTAAGCCGGAATCGCGCGCCGAACGGCGTCACGTCGACCATTCGCGACATCTCAGTCCATTCGTAGTTCAGAGTCTCGCGACAATGCACGCGCACCGGCAAACTGAGCGCGATTCGCTCCCGAATACGACGTGATTCGTGGTCTGTGGCCATGCCCTTTCAGACGCAAAAGCTCGCCCACTCTTTAGAGTTTCTCATGGCGCTCACTGTCGGTGGTGCGCAACACTAAAAGCCGCAAATTTATTGGTCGAAATCGGAGTTTTAGCTTTGCGGAGCAACGGCTTTCGGGGTAAAATCAGATCGAAATTTGGACCGCATGAATTACAGCTGCCCGGAACCTAAAACTCATCCACAGCAATCAAAAATTCGTGCCAGTGAATTTGGAAACCTTCCGCTGATTTGTGAGGTCGGACGGGTGAGCGTGGGAATTGTAAACGAAAGGCCTGTTAATGGAAACACTTGAACGTCAACACATAAACATTGAAGACGAGATGCGGCGGTCCTATTTGGACTATGCGATGTCTGTAATCATCGGCCGCGCGTTGCCGGATGTGCGCGATGGATTAAAGCCCGTCCACCGTCGCGTGCTGTGGGCGATGAATGAGCTAGGCAACAATTATAACAAGGCCTACAAGAAGAGTGCGCGCGTCGTCGGCGACGTCATCGGTAAGTATCATCCGCACGGCGACACCGCGGTTTACGACACGATCGTACGCATGGCGCAGGATTTCTCAATGCGCTATCCGCTGATCGACGGTCAGGGAAATTTCGGATCGGTGGACGGCGATGCGCCGGCGGCGATGCGCTACACCGAAGTGCGCATGGCCCGCCTGGCGAATGAGATTCTCGCCGATATCGAAAAAGAGACTGTTACCTTTCAGCCGAACTACGACGAGTCGTTGAGCGAGCCCACCGTTCTGCCCGCGCGAGTCCCGAATCTGTTGATTAACGGATCGGATGGAATCGCGGTGGGCATGGCGACCAAGATTCCACCGCACAACCTGACCGAAATCGTTGATGCCACCATTGAAGTCATCCGCGATCCCGAAGTCAAAATCGAAAAACTGCTGAAGATCGTCAAAGGGCCGGACTTTCCGACGGGTGGGTTCATTTGTGGACGTGAAGAGATTCGCAGTTCTTATCTTACCGGGCGCGGAATCATTCAGATGCGCGCGAAAGCGTCGATCGATCGCATCGGCCGCGGTTCGCATGAGCGAGACGCGGTCATCATCACCGAGATTCCGTTTCAGGTGAACAAGGCGAAGCTGCACGAGCGCATCGCTGAGTTGGCCAATGAAAAGAAGATCGAAGGCATCTCAGAAGTCCGCGACGAATCTGATCGTCACGGAATGCGCCTGGTTGTCGAACTAAAGCGCGATGCGGTGCCGCAGATCGTCCTTAACAAATTATTCAAGTTGACGCCGATGCAGTCGAGCTTTGGCGTAATCAATCTCGCCATTGTCAACGGCCAGCCGCGCGTGCTGACGCTGAAGCAGATGCTCGAGGCGTTCATCGATTTTCGTCGCGAGGTTGTCCGCCGTCGCACTGAATACGAACTGCGCAAGGCGCGGGCCCGCGCCCACATTCTCGAAGGACTGACGAAGGCGATCGACGCGCTCGATTACATCGTCACGCTGATTCGCAATTCGCGCTCAGTCGATGAAGCACGTCAGTGGCTGACAGGTGATCTCAAAACCGCGAGCGAAGTGAAGGCGTGGAAGGGCATTCCTTCGAACGAGCCGATTGCGAAGTACCTGCCGAAGCTGAAAAAGGCTATGGAACGCCTCTCGTTCTCAGAGATTCAAGCGCAGGCGATTCTCGATTTGCAGTTACGCCGGCTGTCAGCGCTCGAACGGCAGAAGATCATCGACGAGTACGAATCAATCATTAAGTTGATCGCCGAACTCGAAGAGATTCTGGCTAATGAATCATCGCTGCGCGCGGTCATAGTCAAGGAGCTCGAAGAGGTCAAAGAACAGTTTGGTGACGCGCGCCGCACCGAAATCACTGATGAGGGCACTGAGTACACGATCGAAGATCTAATTGCCGATGAAGACGTTGCCATCACGATTACCAAGAGCGGCTACATCAAACGCACACCGGTGACGACTTACTCGCGCCAGGGCCGCGGCGGTAAAGGCCGCTTCGGCGCCATGGCCAAGAACGAAGACTTCGTCGAGCATCTTTTCATCGCGTCGACGCACGCGTACTTGATGGTCTTCACCGATGACGGCCTGGTTTACAAGATGAAGGTGCACGAAGTTCCCGATGCGGCGGCAGCGTCGCGCGGCAAGGCGGTCGTGAACCTGATCCAAATTCCTTCGGAAAGAAAGTTAGCCGGCGTCGTGCCCGTGAAGGAATTCTCGGAAGGCCGCTATGTGGTGATGGTCACGCGCAAAGGTGTGATCAAGAAAACTTCGCTGGCTGATTATCAGAACATCCGCTCGAACGGCATCATTGCCATCAATATCGACGAAGGCGACGAGCTGCTGGACGTGATTTTGACTGACGGCACGAAACGCATCTTCATCGCAACTCATGATGGTTACGCGATTCGCTTCGACGAGAAGAACGCGCGGGCGATGGGACGGGCGACGCGCGGCACGCGCGGCATCGATCTGCGCAAAGGTGATTTTGTCGTTTCGGTATGCGCGGTTTCAGCCGACGATTCCGAACGAATGCTTTCGGTTTCAGAACGCGGCTACGGCAAGCAAACAACGATTTCGATTTATCGTTTGCAATCGCGCGGCGGCAAGGGCGTCATCAACATGAAGACGACCGACAAGACCGGCAAAGTCGTCGCCGTCTTCCCCGTCGAAGATGAATCGGAAATCATGATCATCACGCAGCAGGCGAAGCTGATTCGCCTGGAGGCTGACAAGATTCGCAAGACCGGTCGCAGCGCCCAGGGCGTTCGTTTGATCAAGACCGACGAAGGCGACATGGTGACCAGCGCTTCGCTGGTCGAAGCCAGCGCTGAAGAAGAGACGGAAGAATAAGCAGTCAAGTTAGCAGCCCCGTAGGGGCCGAATGTTTATAGCCACGCGTCCTCCTCAAAATTCAAAGCTCCTTTAGGAGCGAAATGTATGGCGATCGGGTCCCGCACATTTCGCTCCTAAAGGAGCTTTGAGTTCTGAATGGAGTTCGGTGCTATAAACATCTCGCTCCTAGCGGAGCGAGAGAGCCTCTTGCATTTCCTCAAGCTTACGATACAAAAGAGGATTAGATTCACGAGCCTGTTTGCGCAAGGCGTCGAACTTAACTCGGTTGTGTGTCAGGTGCCGGTCAACTTCATCGCGATGTGACAGGTAGAAGGTTATTGCGCCGTAAACTTGCTCGAGCGAAAGCGTATCAAAGTTGTCAGCAATCGCTTCTGGGCGAAAGTCCGCTCAGATAATCACAGACAATCGAATCCAGCGAGACGCGAGTACCCGTGATTCGATATGAATCGCTATCAGTGCTGACATAGTTATTGTCCAAAGCCATGACTGATTCTAGACACTGACAGGAACAATCATCAAGTATTAGACGGGCTCACCCGATACTTGTTCGCCTTCCACCCAAACCTCGCCGTCTTCGAAAACTTCTTTTTTCCAAATCGGCACAGTGCGTTTGAGTTCGCGAATCGCCCATTCGCAGGCTTCGAACGCGGCGCGACGATGCGGCGCGCTGACGCTGATCACAACTGAGGTCTCTCCAATCTCAAGACGGCCGGTGCGATGGACGATGCCGATGTGTGCGATGTCGAATTTCTCGTGAGCTTGCGCTCCAAGACGCTGCAGTTCGCTAATCGCCATTGGCGCGTACGCTTCGTACACGAGATACAGAGTGCGCCGGCCCTTCGTCCATTCGCGCGCGTAGCCGTCGAGTGTGACCGTCGCGCCACATTGAGGCAGCACAACCCGACGCGCGACGGCGCCGACTTCAATTGGTCCAGTTGTCAGTTCAAAGAAATCTAGTTCCGTGGATTGAGCAGGCGGGACGCCTGCGTACCCAGAGCCGCCGCTGACCGGTGGAAAGACGGCGAGTTCGTCTCCATCGTGAATCTCACGAGTTGGTTCGACGTACTCCAGGTTCACTGCGAGCAGAAGCGAATTGCCGAACGCCTGTAAACCTGAATAAGCGGCGAGTATTTGCGCGCGAGCGCCGGCGGCATCAGCAGGCGAATCAAGTTTGAGCGTGACTTCTTCGTGACCTGATGCATCGCGTGCGGCTCCGAAGAAAAGGACGCGAACCGTGATGGTCTGTTCAGGTGGACTCGATGCCATTGCGGGCCTTTATATGGAGCGCGGGCATCCTTGCCCGCAGAGCGCGAAGCGCGAACGTCCTGAAGCTCCGGAGATTTGAGCTTGCTACGCAAGCTTTGCGGACAAGGATGTCCGCGCTCCGCAATCACCACTCTACTCAAGATCAATCTTCTTGCCGGCGTGACCGTT
>DATLVM010000369.1:0-2691 GCA_035577445.1 Pyrinomonadaceae bacterium | reverse complement strand
CCCGCAAGGTGGTCAACGAAACGGTGAAATATCCAAATGTAGTTTACGAGATCATGAACGAGCCATTCGGCGGCGGACAAACAAAAGAAGACAACCTGCCGATGCGCGTTAAGTGGAATGACACGATGCTGGGCGTGATTTACGAAATCACTCAGGGCAAGCGCTTGATTTTCTACAATGAATTACAACCGGGTGACATTGCTGCCTGGAAACACTCCACGGATGTGACCAAGTCGACCCTGAACTATCATCACCTCGACGGTGTCACCTTTCACGTCGATGCCAGGAATTTTGATCCGAAAACCAGGTTAACGTCAGATCTCCTAAGCGAGCTGGTGGTCCAAGTTTCGACTGATACTGTCGACGAGCATTTGAGAGAAGACGGTCCGTATAACCAGGCGGCCACAACCCATGCCTTTGCAAATCACATGATGTTTCAAGCCGAGGCGCTCAGTAACGCAGCAGCGCAGGGCATCGGCAGCGCATCGCCGCCGCCGACTCTGTTCAACTTGCCCGACTTCATCGGCAGATGGTGGAAGCTTCCGGAGTGGAGTACGCCAAATTTCTTTCCGCATTTGGCGCACGTCGTCAACGACGACGCTACTATCGTCGATCTCAATCAGGACACGGACCAGTTCACCATGCAGGGAAGAGTCGTCTCCATTGGACCCGGCACCCTCACCTCATTCAATCAACTGAGTGGGAAACTTGCGACCTTCGACATAGAATTTCCCGAGCCGGAGCGCATGCAGCCACCGGTACCACTGCCCAACGTCACCTTGCTGCAATTCTTCCGCGACAACATCGTCCAGGTGTTCCGCAAGCTCGAGCCGGCAAGGGATCTCCTCTATCCTTTCTATTTCAAATGGGAAAGGATTTCGGTGGTACCGGCTGACTCTCCAATTCAACCTTTCTACATGTTCATCTATCCGGACAGGAAATTGGTTACGCACAATAAAGCTGATTTTGTGAAAAACAGCGATGCAATAATCAAGGAGATTTCGCCAGACCAAATCGTCATCTTCAATAACACTAACCAAAAACGAAACGTCTGGAACTATACCTTCAGCAATCAGAACCAGCAGTTGACGATTGTTAGAGTGTTGGTAAATAAAGACGACACACCGTTAACGCAGACGTTCAGACGCCTGCTGTAAACAGACGAACCGGGTTGGCGGATCGCAGCTGCGCCAAAGCTTAAGCATCGCTACGTAAAGTTGCGCAATGCCAACTAGTTTGACACGCTTCTGGCTGTGTAGTAGCGTGCCATTACGAACTGATGTTGAAAGATTCTTCCGCAATCCAACTCTCAATCGAACCCGCATCCCACCAGGAGAAAGTAAGGTAAGTTGAAGCAGATCGAGCTTCCACCAAGGGGCCTGGAAACGCTGTTCGGCGTTCACGACCAAAACATCAAATACCTCGAGTCGCTGCTCGACGTGCAGATCAATGGGCGGGGTCACACCCTGGCTGTTGACGGCGATCCGAAAGACGTCGAAACCGTCCAACGCATCCTCGAAGACTTTTCGGAGTTGTTCGCCGAGGGTCGTCAGTTCACAGACAAAGAGCTGCGCGAGGCGTTTGCGCAAATCGCCGAAGACCGCGCCTATAGTCTGAAAGATTACTTCACGCGCTCGCGCTTCAGTCCGGCCGGCAAGAAGCAGGTCACGCCAAAGTCGTCGATGCAGCGCAAGTACATCGAAGCAATTCAGCAAAAGGACATCGTCTTTGGCATCGGACCGGCGGGAACCGGCAAGACTTATCTCGGAGTGGCGATGGCCGTGCAGGCGTTGATGCAAAAGCAGGTCAACCGCATCGTGCTCGCGCGACCGGCGGTCGAAGCGGGAGAGAAGCTCGGCTTTCTTCCCGGCGATTTGCAGGAGAAAGTCGATCCTTATCTGCGTCCTCTTTATGATGCTCTGTTCGATCTGGTTGACTATGAGCGAGTCACGCGCCTTTTAGAGAAGCGCGTGATCGAGATTGCGCCGCTGGCGTTCATGCGCGGACGCACTTTGTCTGATGCGTTTGTGATTCTGGATGAGGCCCAGAACACGACGAGCGAGCAGATGAAAATGTTTCTGACGCGCATCGGCTTCGGATCAAAAGCAGTCATTACCGGCGACGTCACGCAAATCGATCTACCGACCGGAAAACGCAGCGGGCTGGTAGAAGCCGAACGCGTGCTCGCGAACATCGAAGGCATCGAGTTCATTTACTTCAGCGAGAAAGACGTCGTGCGCCACAAGCTCGTGCAAATGATCATCAAGGCCTACGAGAGTCATACGAAGAAAAGCGAGATGTAGTGTCAGAAGCCCGACCGTCAGGGAGGGCACGTAACCGAAGTGGCCCTCCCTGACGGTCGGGCTTCTGACACAAGTATGATCGACATTATCAATCGTCAGCGAAAACGAAAGTTCAATGCAAAGCACTGGCGTGAGTTCACGGCTGAATCCTTGAGGGCGATCAAGCGCGAAGGCTGCGCCGTTTCGATTGTTTTTGTTAGTAATGCCGCGATTCGTAAATTGAACAAACAGTTCCGCGGCAAAGACTACGCCACCGATGTACTCTCTTTTCCCACGGAATCTGAGCAATTCGAAAATCAATCAAGTCTCGGCGAAATTGTCATCGCCACCGAGCGGGCCGTGGCGCAGGCTAGAGAGAATGGCCTCACTGGACAAAATGAAATCGAAC
>DATLVM010000368.1:0-9572 GCA_035577445.1 Pyrinomonadaceae bacterium | reverse complement strand
CTGAAATATGTCCCCGTGAGATCGGCCGCGTCATCATTCGCGGACAGGCCATCGACAATGAAACTGTTGTAGAGATTTCGTTGGCCGGCGACGGAGATTCCCTGACCCGGCACCGCCGAGGTTTCAGCGAAGCGTTGATTGCTGCCCGTGTTGGTCGGCGAAACCGCCGGCACGAGCAGAGCCAGATCCAGGTAGTTGCGGCCGTTCAGCGGCAACTGATCTATCTCGGCAGGCCGAATCGTCTCGCTTAACTGCGTCCGAACGGTTTCAATTGCCGGAACATCGTTGACGGCCACACTCTCAGCAACACCCGAGACGTTCAGTTTGATCGACACTGACAGCGTCTGCCCGACGGTAAGCGTCACTTGTTGAGGCGCGGTGGCAAAGCCCGGCGCGTCCACGGTGACGCGATAATTTCCGACCGGCAGATATGGAAATCGAAATCGTCCGTCGCGATCTGAATTCGTAGTGCGCTGCTGGTTTGTTTCAAGTTGCGTTGCAGTTACCGTCGCTCCGGCAACGCGCGCGCCGTTTGCGTCTGCAACATCGCCGCTGAGCGATGCGGACGTCACGTTCTGCTGGGCGGTAGCGTGCCGAGCGGAAGCAAAGAGCAGAAGCCCTAACGCAAATCCGCAAACACAGGCGAAGTGTAAGATTCGGTTTTTCATTTCGACCCCAAAAAACAAATAGCGCGTGCGCAACCGCGGCTAGGAGGAACGCGATCGCTACACGACTCCGCCGATCGTTCACAAAGATCGAGACGATCGCGGATGGGTTGTTATCAAACTTTGATTAAGAGATTTCAGACGATGAAGTGATCCGGAGGACCTCTCGGTGAGTGCTGCCGGCAAGCAATATCGAGAGTGTCGGCGCGATCGAGGCTCAATGATAAGAATGTATGTGGGCCGTCTTGCCGTTGGCTTGCGACAGCGAGCGCCGCAAGCTTGCTTTGTGAATTTGACGTCGAGAAGACAGCGCAGCCCGCACAGTCGGGCGCGCACGGTTGTCCGAATGATGAAAAATGAAAAGATGCCCCTTGCGAATTTTGATTTTTGTCGCGCCGGTCGACAACAGTCGTCACAAACATTCTGGGGCGAATGACCTGGCTGCCGCAAAGTTTTTCGGCGACTGGCGCGTGCGTGTGAAGCTTGCCTGATTTGTTGCGCAGCCGAATGGCTGCGTGACAGGTTCCATCCATGCACGAGCCGGCGGCGTGCGGCGCCCGACCTACGCAGCATGACAGCGTGCAGGTGTTGCCCGCGAACACCGACGCAATCGGCGCTACGGTAGAAATGAATCCGGCGATTAGCAACAGGGCGAGCAAGACTCCGCCCGTACGACAAACGCGCATCCGGCTGAATTGCAAGTGATTCATTTCAGAGGGCGGTCATTCTATCACCAAGCCCCTGAGTCGGCATCTTCGCGCATAGACTTGGGACGCTGTAAGATGTCGAGGAGGTAATGGATTCGCGAGACGACTTAACAGCTACCGCGCAACAGTCTGTCATCGATCCCGTGTGCGGCATGACGATCGATCCGCAACGGGCTGCGGCTTCGTTCGAATACAGCGGACAGACTTACTACTTCTGTGCGCTCGGTTGTCGAGAAAAATTCAAAGCCGATCCCGAAAAATATCTAACTCCTAAGCCGGTTACTCCCATCGGCATTCAACGCGCGAAACACTTCCACGATTCCCCGGAGACAGTCGCTACCTCAAGCGACGCGGATAAGAGCGGCCCAGGACGGCCGCGCTCCGTCGAATACACCTGCCCGATGCATCCGGAAATCGTGCGCGACGCGCCGGGCAGTTGTCCGATCTGCGGGATGGCGCTTGAGCCGCGCATCGTGACACTCGAAGAAGGAAAGAATCCCGAACTTGTCGACATGACGCGACGATTTTGGGTCAGCGCAGTTCTTTCGCTACCGCTGCTGCTGATCGCGATGAGCGAGATGCTGCCGGCGAATCCCGTCACGCGCATCGCTCCCATGCGGTCGATCATTTGGATTCAGTTCGCGTTGGCTACGCCCGTGGTGCTTTGGGCTGGACAGCCGTTCTTTGTGCGCGCCTGGCAGTCAATCAGGAATCGCAGCCTGAATATGTTCACGCTGATTGGGCTCGGCATCGCTGTGGCCTACGTCTACAGTCTGATTGCGACGCTCGCGCCGAAACTTTTTCCGGCATCGTTCCGCGACCACATGGGGAATGTGCCGGTTTACTTCGAAGCGGCGGCCGTGATTACGACGCTCGTGCTGCTGGGCCAGGTGCTGGAATTGAAAGCGCGCAGTGCGACCAGCACGGCGATTAAGTCGCTGCTGGGCCTTGCGCCGAAGACTGCCCGTCGCGTCGCAGCGGATGGAAATGAGCATGATGTGCCGTTGGATCAAGTTCACGTAGGCGATCTGCTGCGCGTGCGTCCCGGTGAAAAAGTTCCGGTCGACGGCGTGCTGGTTGAAGGTTCAAGTTCGGTTGATGAATCAATGGTGACGGGCGAGCCCATCCCGGTTGAGAAGCACCCGGGCGAAGCGACGATCGGCGGCACGATTAACGGCACCGGTTCGTTCATCATGCGGGCCGAACGCGTCGGCAGTGAAACGCTCCTTTCGCAAATTGTGCAGATGGTCGCCGAGGCACAACGGAGCCGCGCGCCGATTCAAAAATTGGCGGACGTGGTGGCTGGTTACTTCGTGCCGATCGTAATTCTCGCCGCCTTGGTTACGTTTGCGGCATGGGCGACATTGGGGCCTGAGCCGCGCGCGGCTTATGCCATCGTCAACGCGGTTGCGGTGCTCATCATCGCGTGTCCGTGCGCACTGGGCTTAGCGACACCAATGTCGATCATGGTCGCGACCGGAAAAGGCGCACAGGCGGGCGTGCTTTTCAAGAACGCCGAAGCCATCGAAGTGCTTCGTCAGATCGATACGCTGGTCGTCGATAAGACCGGCACGCTCACCGAAGGCAAACCGAAGTTGGTTTCAGTAAAAGCTCAAAGCGGATTTGATGAACGCGACCTGTTGCGCTTAGCGGCGAGTCTCGAACGCGGCAGCGAGCATCCACTCGCGGCGGCGATCGTGACTGGCGCAAACGAACGTGGAGTCGAATTAACTAATGCGGAATCTTTTGAATCCATCACCGGCAAAGGCGTGTTCGGAACAGTCGAAGGGCGCAACATTATGCTGGGTAATGTCTCGTTAATGGATGAAAAGAGAGTCGAGGTTGCAATGCTCCTTGAGCAAGCCGAACAGCTTCGCACCGACGGACAAACTGTAATGTTCGCGGTCGTCGACGGACTTCCGGCTGGATTGCTGGGCGTCGCTGACCCGATTAAGGAAAGCACGCCGGAGGCAATCAAGGAACTTCACGCGCACGGCATCCGCATCGTAATGCTGACCGGCGACAGCGGTACGACGGCGCACGCAGTTGCTAACAAACTCGGCATTGACGAAGTCGTCGCCGAGATTCTGCCGACCGCAAAAGCCCAAGCGGTAAAGACGTTTCAATCCGAGGGGCGCAAGGTGGCGATGGCCGGCGACGGCATTAACGATGCTCCCGCGCTGGCCCGGGCCGATGTCGGCATCGCGATGGGCACCGGCACGGACGTCGCGATGCAAAGCGCCGACGTGACTTTGGTAAAAGGTGACTTGCGCGGGATCGTGCGGGCGATCCACTTGAGTCGCGCGACTATGCGCAACATCAAACAGAATCTGTTCTGGGCGTTTGTTTATAACTCGGTGGGAGTGCCCATTGCCGCGGGCGTGCTATATCCGTTTTTCGGATTACTGCTAAGCCCGATGCTGGCGGCCGCGGCGATGAGCTTCAGTTCAGTTTCGGTAATTGCGAATGCTTTGCGATTACGAAGGGTGACTTTGTGAATATCGCTTGAAGATCGTCGGCTGCCTGGGGTGTCCAACGAACTTTGGTCACTTCAAGAATTGGGCCTTGATTTCTTCGTGAGAAATAGTCTCTCTTTCAGATTGCTCAACGCCACGCTCAATCTTCGCGAGGAAATAAAGACGCTCCATGGCATCTTCCACAGTAGCATCGTCGGGTAGTTCTTGAATTACTCGAACGATCTCGGTTTTTGCCTGCGGTGCTTCCATGACACAAGCGTATCACAATCGCCAAGACTGTTGTGAAGCGACTTTACTTCGTTCCGCTTTTCAATCCGCGCTCTTCCAGCAGTGGCTCGACGATCGGATCGCGGCCGCGGAAATTCCGAAACGTCGTCGCCACGTCTTGCGTCCCGCCCTTTGACAAAACCAACTCGCGAAAGCGCTGGCCGTTCGCGCGCGTCAATCCGCCGTGTTCCTTGAACCAATAGAACGCATCGTCGTCAAGCACTTCGCTCCACAGGTAAGCGTAGTACCCGGCCGAATATCCGCCGTCCCAAATATGCGAGAAGTACGTCGAGTGATAACGCGGCGGCACCTGCGGCAGATCGATCTGGTAACGCTTCAGCGCCTCAGCTTCGAACTTGTTAACGTCTTGTTGCGGAGCATCAGGCGGCAACGAATGCCAAGCCATGTCGAGCAGCGCCGCGGAAACATATTCGGTAACCGCGTAGCCCTGATTGAAAGTTCGCGAGCGTTTGATCTTGTCGACCAGCGCCTGCGGCATTGGCTTGCCGGTTTGATAGTGCTTCGCGTAATTCGCCAGCACGGCTGGGTCGAGCGCCCAATGTTCATTGAATTGCGACGGAAACTCGACAAAGTCGCGCGACACGCCGCCCAACGTCGGATACTTGATGTTCGAGAACATCGCGTGCAGCGCGTGACCGAATTCGTGGAACATCGTGGTCACGTCATCAAAGCTGAGCAGCGCAGGCTGGCCCGGACTTGGCTTCGTGAAGCTACACACGTTTACCACGACGGGCTTCGTCCCCAACAGATTGCTCTGGTCGACAAAGCTGTCCTGCCAGGCGCCGCCGTCTTTGTTCGCGCGTTGGAAGTAGTCCGCATAAAACAGCGCGAGCGACTTGCCGTTCGCATCAAAGACCTCAAAGACGCGCACGTCCGGATTGTAAACCGGCAGATCTTTTCGCTCCTTGAACGTAATCCCGTAAAGCTTGTTCGCCGCAAAGAAAACGCCGTCGTGCAGGACATGCTCTAGTTCGAAGTAAGGCTTGATCTGCGATTCATCCAGATCGTATTCCGCTTTGCGAACTTTCTCGGCGTAGTACTCCCAATCCTGCGGACCGAGCGTGAAGCCGCCCTTCTCATCATCGATGATCTTCTGCATGCGCGCAGCTTCGTCGCGGGCCTTCGCCGTTGCTGCCGGTACGATTCCCGTTAAGAGCTGTTCAGCATTCTGCGGCGTCTTGGCCATCTGATCGTCAAGCGAGAAGGTGGCGTGATTCGGATAACCCAAAAGCTTGGCGCGTTGCGGGCGCAATTGAGCCAGCCGCGCCACGATCGCTTTCGTGTCGTTCTCGCCGCCATGATTGGCTCGATTGACGGATGCGTTGAAGAGGCGCTCCCGCACCGCACGATTCTTCAGAAACGTCATCGCAGGCTGCTGCGTCGTATTCCGCAGCGCGAGCACCCACTTGCCGTCGAGCTTGAGTTCTTTCGCTCGCTCCGCCGCCGCCGCGATGTCTGCTTCACTCAGGCTGTCGAGGTCAGCCTTGTTGTCTATGACTACCGCGCCCTTGTTCGTCTCGGCGAGGATGTCATCTTCAAACTTCGTCGTCAGCTTCGCTTCTTCCTGATTCAAGCCGCGCAAAGTTTCCTTGTCAGCCTCTGCCAACAGCGCACCCGCGCGAACAAACTGCTTGTAATAGCGCTCGACGAGAAACTTTGATTCCGCGTCGAGTTTCAGTGAATCGCGCTGGTCATAAACCGCTTTCACTCGCGCGAACAGTTTCGGGTTGAGATAGATCGCGTCCGAATGCGCGGCGAGTTTCGGCGCTTCGTCAGATTTGATTTTCTGGAGCGTGTCGTTGGTGTTCGATTGCGTCAGGTTGAAAAAGACCTTGGTGACGCGCGTGAGCAGCGCACCCGATCGCTCAAGCGTTTCGAACGTGTTCGCAAAAGTCGGGGGCGCGGGATCGTTGGCGATCTTTTCGACCTCGACCAACTGATTCTTCATGCCTTCTTCGATCGCCGGCGCGTAATCGGTGTCCTTGATCTTGTCGAACGGCGGCGCGTGATACGGCAAGGTGCTTTCGCTGAAGAAAGGGTTCGGGGCCGCGGAAGAAGAAGCAACGGTCGTTTGCGGTGAGTAATTAATTGTGGCCACGGACAGAGTCAAAAATAATGAGGCTGCTATTACAAATTTGATTTTCATAGGGATTTCTCCGGGGAGCAAGTCAATCTGATGATTCCGGCGTCGTCATGGTTGCAGACCATCGATTTCGCACGTCCCCTACTTCTCGTCCGGTGAATCATCGTCAGGCTCGCCACGCTTGTATATGTCATAACCCCGCAAACTTTCAACCTGCTCGAATTCCTGCTCGAGCGCCTCGGTTAAATCATCGCGTTGCTTCTCGAGGTTTTCATCTTCATCCTGCAAGTCCTGTTTGATGATCAGCCAGTTGATGTTTCGGTCGCGCGCGAGCTCTACGATCTCAGCAGGCGAATAAGGATTCACCGTATGATCGAACAAGAGCACCGGAAACTGCGGCCGCCGTCCCGTCGTGTAATAGAAGAGGTCTTCGCCGGGGATGATTAGTATCGGTTCGGCGCGCGGAATGTTGGCGTCCGTGTAGCGAACCAGCTCTTCAAAGTTCGGCAGCCAATCACCGCGCGTTCTCAGTCCCTTCAACGCAGCCAGATTTGATTTCGTTAACGCACCTTCGTCGAGGTTCGCGTAATCGAGTCGTTCATGCGAATAGACGTAAGCGCTGCCCGCGATAAACAGACACGCGGAGACGATCGCCGCGAAAGCGAGTGACGATCGCGGCCCTGCAAATTGATAAAGAGCGTGCCCAATGTAGGCCAGCAGAATTATTAGCAGCGGCCAGATTGCATAAGTCGATCCCCAAAGCTGCTGCGACATAAACGTGCCGTTGATCGTCGCAATCAGCACGAACGGCATAACCGCATTCAATCCGCGACCTTTGCGAACGGCGGCAATCGCTAGAACCGCCGAGATGATTAGCACCAACGGCCACACATTCAGCAAACGATCGGCGCGTTCCGACGAATCACGATCTATTAACAGGTAAATTGCCGGCCAGGTGAACGGCAATGCCATAACAACGCCGGCAACAACAGACAGCCAACTCAATAATCGTCTGCGCGCGAACCAGCTCAACGCGAAACCAATCGCGAAGACCAGAATCGACAACAGCACTGCTTTCGATTTGTAAATCTCGATCATCTCAGCCCGCGCGGGCGTTCGTCTCTCGGCGGCAAATCGAATCGTCCAGTGCCAGTAGTTTCTGAAGCCCGCTGTGATGTGAATCAGCAGCAAAGCGATACCGAGCGCGGCCGCTGCGCTGATCACAATCAGCACGTATCGTCGGATTGATTCACCGCGAACTTTCTCAACAATCGCAACCAGCGCCACACCCGCGAGCGCGGTGAGCAGAAATGCCAGACCCATGTTTTGTTTGACGAAGAGAGGAATGACGATCGCGATTCCTTCAAGTACGCTCGCCACAATCGACGACTCTTTTCGATCGGCGCGTTGCAGCAGTAACACGGCCAGCAGAATCACGAATGCGCAATCAGGATCGTAGAACGGATGCGGAAAGACGCAGTAGATGCCGAGCACAATCAGCGGCAGAGTGAGGATGAAAGCAATCGCGCGCGCGTGCGCTGCGCTTTCACACAGCAGATTCAAAACGATCCGCCACGTCAACACGGTCGCTGCGCCACCGACAAGCGCGCAGTAAACGATCGTGTGCCAAAAGACGCGCCCACCAAGCTTGATGACCGCGGCTTGAATCAGAAAAGTCAGCGGTGGATATGGAAAGGGAAAATCGCGATACGGCACGTCGCCCAACGACATCCGATTCGCATTTTCGAGGATGTAGCTGAGATCCCACAGAACCGCGAGTCGCGAATTCTGCCAAACGACAACGACAGCAGTGGCGAGGAAAACAAGCGATGCCGCCGCGAGAGTGGGCCACCGCTTCGAAGACTGATTGGGCTTAACTGATGACAGAGTGATTTGAGGCGCGAACCCGGACTAAGCGGCGCGCGCGAACGTTACAATCTTTTGCACCGTCTTCCATTGTCTGGTCGTCGCGGCGACGCCGAATTGCTTCTCGACAAAGTTGTTGGGGAATCCAAACCAACCGCTCTGCTTGCGCCGGCAGATTACGAACGCCGTCGCGTCGCGCACCGCCAACACTTCTAAGTTTTCGGGAATCGACCTCAACGGCAACTTTAGTTTAGGCGGATCCGCGGCGAAGAAGACGGCGCACAGCATCACGTCTTTCTCGCGGTCGAATTTCTTAAAGGGATTGCGCCTGGCCATTGCAGCCAGCGCGGCAAGATCGAGAACGACGACAGTGATTTCGTGGCCGAAAGCCTTCAACAATTTTCGTTCGATCTTTTTCGCCAACGCGCGCGGATCGGTTTCGCTGGAGTCGAAGATTACGTTGCCGCTCGCAATGAAGGTCCGCACGTTCGCAAAGCCCGCGCCTTCAATCACCCGCCGCAACTCTTCCATTTTGATCAATCTGTTGCCGCCGACGTTGATGCCGCGCAGAAGAGCAACGTACCGGCGGGAAGCCTGCGTTTTCACGATGGTCGATCGAGCCTAAGTGCCCTGTTTATGGCACCGTATCGGCCAGGTTGGATTTGTACTTGGTGTTGGTTTTGCGATCGTTCATCTCGATGTAAACCCAACTCGGCGGCATCGTCCCTTCTTCAAGTGAGAAAAAAATGTCGCTCAGATCAGCTGGCTTTGCCAACGCGCAAAAGCCATACAGACGCTTTCCGCTTTGGTCAAAGAAATCAATCCAGGTCCGCGACGCTTTCGTATTCATTCCGCAAGGCGGCAGGTTGGGCGAAGCCGCGAAGAAGTCGGCGGGGTACGCCTCTTTGTTGAAAACATCATAGCGGTACCTGACGAACGACTTGCCGTTCGCCTGATACGGTTCGGTACGGGTGAGGTACAAAACCGGATTTGGAAGTGCGGGTGCAGAGCGAACGGGCCGAGTCGTCGTCGTGAAGCCAGTGCTTAAGATAACGATCGCCAGCATCAATTTCAGCGCTTTGAGAGTCATCACGTGATCCTCCTGGACTGTGGGGAGATTCTAGTCCTCCCTGATTTCTTGTCAATCATTTAGCTATGGTTTGCGTCGCACACCCCACGTTGGCGGTGGCGGTTCTTTTGTCATGCGATTCACTGGATGAAGCTTCAGCAAACGCATTGCTTCATCAACCGCGCTTTCGAGCTGTGGATCATGTCCCGCGATGACATCTTTGGGCCAATTCTCGACATCGATGTCAGGCGCAACGCCTTCGTTCTCGACCGCCCATTTGCCGTCATGACTGAAGAAGCCGCCGCGTGGAGCGATCGCCGATCCGCCATCGACAAAGACCGGCGTGTCGGCCGTATGCACCAAGCCGCCCCAGGTACGTTTGCCGACCAACGAGCCGAGCTTTCGATAATGGAACAC
>DATLVM010000367.1:0-9309 GCA_035577445.1 Pyrinomonadaceae bacterium | reverse complement strand
ACGCCGCCGCGCGATTCGTGGTGGCATGTGTTGCAACTGACGCTGCCCATGCTCACGTGGCGCGAATGATCGAACTTCATGCGGAAGCTTCTCAGACGGGGAAACGGTTTGACCGCTCCGGACTTCGCATCCGTGTGACAGATCGTGCAGATCGGACTTTCGTTATTCGAAAACTGCTGTGCATGACAGCCGGCGCAGGGAAGATGCTGTGAGGCGCCGGGACGCCGCGGCACTGGTGCATTCGAGTCGCGACGATGGCAGAGCAGACAAGGCAATCGCGAGTGATTACGACTGCTGTGCTGGAACTTCCCGTAGTCGAGGCCTTCCGGAAATTGCATCTGTTCCTGGAGCGGGTCCCACGATTCGTTCACGTTAGAATCAAATCTCGGAGTGCGCGAGCGCGTTAGCGTTGCGCTAGAAGCGATCAGAATGAGCGCAACAATCGCTAGTCCCGTAGGGACGAAATATTTGTAGAAACCGGACGCGAAATTGATCCGGAAGCTCCGTAGGAGCGACATATGTGTCCCTTCCGCACGGGACGGAGATATGTCGCTCCTCCGGAGCTTGGATTCCATTTTGCTTTTGCGTTCTACAAACATCTCGCTCTTGCGGAGCTAAACATCAACTCGTCTTCTTTGGCTTCGGCGTTGGAATCGCCAGCGGATGACTCTCAGGCGCCGGACCTTTGCCAAAGGTCACATGGCACTTACTACAAACGAAGTTCGGATCCTTCTTCTTTGAGTCAATCTCAAAGTTCAGCGCACCGCCTTCATCCACTGTCGTGGTGATATGACATCCGTCGGCGCCACCGCATGACTTCACCGGCACTTTGATCGTTTTCGGATCGGTGGTACGAAAAGCTTCGTTATCAACCTTATGACAATTCAAGCAGCTCAGATCCGGATGCTCGCCGCCTTCATGACGGAAGCCGCCGGCTGAGATGCGTCTGCTCCAACGCGCCAGCATTACTTTGTCGGCGCCCATTTTTGCTGCGAGCGTTGGATCAAAATCGGTTTTCAACTGCGTCGGTGAAGTGAGCTTGTGACAGACTTCGCAGTTCTTTGGCTCAGGCGCGATGCCCGAATCAGCGCTATGACACGTGAAGCAGATCGTGTGGCTGGTCGGGATCGTCTTGAACGTGCCCTTCTTCAGCCAGAAGTTATCCCCGATGTCTTTCGGCGGCTTGACGACGTACTCTTCACTCGACTTGCCCTGCGGCTGATAAGTCTCGTGGCAAACGGGACAGCTCTTTGGCGGCGCCGGTTTCTTTTCCTGAAATAGAACATTCACAAATAGAGCGCGATTGCCACGGCCGGGTGCATTCCAGCCAACCACGTCGATGTGTTTGTCATGCGGAAAGCCAACACCGAACTCAGAGACGAAATCGCGGCGCTTCAATTTTGGATCAGTGATATCGCCAAGGCTCGGGAACAGCCAGCGCGCGGTGTCTTTCGGCGTAACCGCGATGTGGCAGTTCGAACAGATCTTAGGCGCAGGTCGCTCGCGCGCGAAGAACTGCGTCTTATGACAAGTCAAACACGATGAGTGCTCGGGAAAATCAGAGACATCCGGGAAAGCTGCGTCGCCTTTCCGCATCACGTTCCAGTTCTTCGACGGAACCTTATGACACGAACTGCACGCCAGCTTTTGATTCACCACGTGCGTGGTGTGCGAGAACTTTGTGTAATCAACTTTGGGCTTAGGGGGCGTTTTAGGTTTCTGCGTGCGGGATCTTTGCGGACGCTTCTGCGGCTCAGCCGTCGCAGATCGCGAGAATTGAAAACCCAGGATCAGAACAACTCCGATAAGGCTGGTGAGGAAGTAGAGCCGACTTTTCGTCAAGTTGTGAAAACGCACACACACACCACGCCTGATAATTACCTGGGATTTGCTTGCTGCCGAGCTTCGATCTGACGGACCTTAAGATAAACTACGACTGCTAAAAACAAAATGAAGACCAGCGAGATGGCTAAGCCCTTTCGCCGGAAACCTAACTCCGCGAGGGCGCCGACACCCGCCTGATAGCCTTTGTTGGCCACGTCCATTCCCGGCCCAACCACCTTCTCGACCTCAGCGGTGTTCGATGAATGGATCAAAACACGGGCGTGGGTGAGCGCGTCCGTAGCTCCTTTCAACTCGACCTTGGGCTTGCTGACTTCCATGCCCTTGCGTTCCGCCAGATTCAGGATCGCAGTCGATTTGTCGATACTCGCGATCAAGTCATCGATCCGCGTCCGCATCATGCCGGCCGCTACGAATCCCTTGTCGCCATTCGAGTGGCAGTTGATACAGAGCGCCCCCTGCTGTGTCCCGATCATCGCGTCGCCGGGTTTCGGAATCGCGTGATTGCTGTGACAGGTGATGCATTCACCAAGTTGCTTATCGTCGAAGGCCTTCTTGTGCGGACTGGTCTGGAATAATTCGGCCTGTCGCGCGTGGCACTGGCCGCACACGTTAGCTACCGAAGCAATGCCCGGCGGTGTAGCACCGTGATTTCCGTGGCAGTCGTTGCACGTCGGCGCCGACAGATCCTGTTTGTCGTACAGCGCTTTCGCGTGAACGCTGGTCTTGTACTTGTCGAACTGATCCGCCGGGATGCCGAACGGCTTCATGTAGTCAGAGCTTGCATGGCATTTCGCGCACGTGGTCGCCACGTTGAGCGGATAGACCGACGAGAGTGGATCGCTCGGCGAGCGAATGCCGTGCACGCTGTGGCAACTGATGCAGGTGGCGACGCGCGTCTCGCTCTTCTCCTTGAGCAAGCGGCCGTGCACGCTCGTGTAGTATTCCTTCTCCTGATCCACGCGCAGTGAAGGATTGAATCGCTTCATCAGATTCGCGTCTGAGTGGCACTTGCCGCAATAAGCCGGGATGTCGAGCGTCTTTGGTTTTCCTAAATAGCCTTTGCGCGGATCCTTTGCAGCTTCTTTAGTGTCGGCATTCGGATCGCCGCCGTGACAATCGTTACAGGACAGGCCGCGGCTTCGGTGAATATCGTTGTCAAAGAGCTTGGCGGGCGCGCTGAGTCTCGTGTCCTCGAGCTTGCTGTGACATTCAATGCAGGAGCTTTTCTTCTGAGCTGAGGCCGGCGCAGCGAAAAGCAAGAGCAAGAGGCATTGAACAGATATTGCGAAGAATAAAGACATTGAAAAATGAAAATTGAAAAATGAAAATTTCAAATCGCGTTTAGCGCCGCAGCCTGCTGAACCGCAGGGGCGTGAGGAAACCCGACCCAACGCTGGTTCAATTTGCAATTTGCATTTTCCAATTTTCATTTTTCAATGCTCTTATTGCTTTAGTGCTTCTACTCACTTAGCTACATAACCAACAATTGTCATCACAACTATGTACAGCAGCGCGATGACGCCGATCACGTTGAAGATAAAATGGCGACGCCGATTCTCAGGATCGCGGTCAACGAACGGCACAACAAACAGCAGCGCGGCAATGATATTGAACGCCATGATGCCGAGCACTTCGCCGTCCATCCCGAGAATTTTCGCCGGTAACCACTTCAGCGTCTGAAACATGAACAGGAAGTACCACTCAGGCTTAATTCCGGCCGGCGCCGGCGCAAACGCGTCGGCTTTCTCACCCAGTTCCCACGGGAAGATCGCGGCCAGCGCGGCCAGCACTCCGATCGCCAGAATCCATCCGATGAGATCGCGCAGAACGAAGTTCGGGAAGAACTTCATGGTTCGATGATTGACCTCATATTTCTTCGGCACGTGCATGCCGTGCAGCTGGACCAACGCGACGTGAATCCCGATAAATATCGTCGCTGTGGCCGGCAGAACCGCGACGTGGAAACCAAAGAAGCGTGTTAGGGTCGCGCCCGTGACGTCGTCGCCGCCACGCAGGAAGCGCAGCATGGGACGACCAACGATGGGAACGACGCCGGCGATTTCCGTCCCGACCTTAGTCGCAAAGAAAGCCAGCTTGTTCCACGGCAGAAGATATCCGCTGAAGCCGAAGCAGATGACGATAAAGAGCAGCACCGCGCCACTGACCCAGGTAATCTCGCGCGGCTTGTAATAAGCGCGCAGAAAAAAGACGCTGAACATGTGAATGAACAGCGTCGCGATCATCAGGTTCGCCGACCAGCTATGAATCGATCGGATCAGCCAGCCGAATTTAACTTCCGTGATGATGAACTGAACGCTTTCGAAAGCGCCCTCGGAGCTGGGGCGATAATAGAGGAGCAGCAGAATTCCGGTGACGACCTGAACGCAAAAGAGAAACAGCGTCATGCCGCCGAAGTAGTACCAGATCGAATGACGATGGAGCGGGACTTCCTTTTTGTCGGCCAGATGCGTGAGCGTGCTAATCGACAGACGCTCGTCAAGCCAGTTTGTGATTGATTCGATTCTCACGACAGCAAATTAACCACAGAGGACACCGAGAAAAACCGAAATTTAGCCGCAGATGACCGCGGATCAGAAAAACAATATGAATTGAATTTGCGTTTATCCGCGTGAATCCGCGGCTAATACTTGCTTTTTCCTCTGTGTCCTCTGTGGTTTCCACCCCTTCACACGCGCGTCACGACAACTTCATCACCACGCGTGTTGACTTTGTACTCTTCCAGCGGACGCGGTGGTGGACCACCGATGTTTTTTCCGCTCAAGTTGTATTGCCCGTTATGACAGGCACACCAAATCTGTTTGGTGTCGTCGCGGTATTGCACGATGCATTCGAGATGTGTACAGACCGCCGAGAATGCTCTGAACTCGCCGCTCGCAGTGTGTACCAGGATGCCGGGCTTGTTGCCGAACTTAAAGATTTTGCCTGAGTTGGGCGGCACCTCGCTCAGCTTTGCCGCGATGACGGAGTTCTCTGCCGATTCAACGATTTGTGGCGGCGACATGAATCTGAAAATGGGATAGACGATGGCGCCGAGCGTCGCGAGCGCGCTGGTGCCGAGCAGGTAATCCAAAAAGGTACGTCTCGCCGGAGAACCTGGCGGGCCGAGATCCTTGTTTGCGTTTGCGCGAATGTCAGGGTTCACTCGCTTCCCTCCAACGCAGAGATAAGTAACTTAAGTTGATCCTACTTAGTCTGAACCGACTTGCGCAGGTTGTCTAATACAAAAAAGGCTGCGCCGATTGCCAGCCAGAAAATCGATCGGGCCCAACTGTGCGTGGCGATTGCGTCTACGGTTGCCAGGCCAAAGAAAAGAACTAAGATTCCGAATCCAGCCAGCCTGAATTTCATCGCTCGCCTCCAGCGCCCTGCACCACTCTATACAAAACGAACTCCAGCCCTAGCGATTGACCAAAGCTGGAGTTCGCCGTTTCGCATCCACTAGACGTCGAGAGCGTTTATTCCTTTCGCCCGATGTATAAACGCAGCGACATGTACGGTAGATGCGCATGGTAATTCTGCGCGCGCGTGCTAAACGTGAATGTGCGCAGAAAGCCGTTCTCGTTGTAGCCAAAGTATTGGTAACCGAGATTCCAATCCAGATGCCGATTGATCTTGATCGCCAGTCGAGCTTCCGGCGAAGTGAAGTTTATCGGATACGAACTGATGAGTGTGCCGCCGAGATTCGCGGCCACTGCGCTCGACCCGCCAGGAGGTATAAAGCCCCCGGTGATTGTCGTGCCCCCCGCCGGATTCGACACGAGATTGCCCTGACCAGCGTCATGATTCAGGCGGTATGACGCGAACAGGGTCATGCGGTTATTCAGTCGCGCAGTCACATCCACAAAGAAGTAGTTGTTCCTCTGGTAGTACAGCGAGTGACCGAAGTGATGGAAGATGCTCGCGGCCGGTGGCACCTGGTAGTAGTAATCGATCGTCGCGTCACTATTCAGCCAGTTGTAGTTGTAACCGGCGTTAATAGTTAGCTTCGAGTTCACCAGCCAATCAATCGACGAGGTAAAGACGCGCGACTTAACGTCCACGCCAAAGTCGCTGAGCGTCACGCCCGCGATCTCAGATGGACTCGCGTTGTCCCTGGTAATAACTGCAAAGTTGAACATGAGCTTGCGGTTTGGAGCGTAACGGCTCTTCACGCGGAAATTCGTGTAGTCATAATTTCCAATGCGCGTGAAGAGGTTGTCCGCCGTGCCGTGCTCTGCATCGAGGTACAGCGTCCAGTTCTTTGCCGGCCGTGCTTTGAATCCACCAAAGAACGCGTTGGTGTGATTGGTCTCTTCCTCGAAGACCGGCGTAATCGCGGCCGGACTATTCGAGTTGATCGCAAAGCCACTCTCTGTCTGTTCTTCGTGGCGGCTGCCGTAACGATAGCCAAAGTGGACTGAATACCTCGGGTTGAATTGATAGTCACCCTCGATCGTATTCGTGTACTTGCGGTACTTGGTGGTCTTTAACTCCCGCAAGTTGGAAACGCTGAAGGTGTCTGTTCGCGTGCCGCCCGTGATGTTGCGAGTGATCGAGAAGAAATCACTGAAGGTGCCAATGCCGTCGATCGTGAAGTCTTCAATATGGAACGTATTCGACACCCGGAATTTGTCGGTGGCCAGGAAAGTCGCACCGACGTCGCCGATCCAGCTGGGGCGCTTCGTGTCGCCCGCGATCGTATAGCTGCTCGGGTTTGTCGTGTTCGGCTGTGCCGCGGGCGGCGTCGGCGGCCAACCGGTAATGCGGAAGTTGAAGTTCGTACCACTGAACAGCTCACTGTAAACCGAGTTCGAAGTCGAGCGGCTGTAAACGATCCGTCCGGTGATGTCCAACTTTTTTGCAATCAGCGTGTGAATGCTCGCGCGAGTGAAATCAACACTGCCACGCACTGGTTCGCGGCGACTGAAGCTGGACAGTTGTGCCACGGTCGTAAGCGCATTCGTGTTCAAGCCGACACCTGTATCGATCGAGCTGTCGTCGCGGAACCGGCGGAAGCCTTGCAGGAACGTCCAGTCGACGCCATTTGCTCCGCCAATTCTGCCTTCCGCCCCAACCCGATAATCATTCGCGTGCGATTTCAAGTTCGAGAGCAGCCAGAACTCATTGCCGCCGTTGTGATAGTTCGTGTACGCGGGCCCGCTGTAACGCTCTGGTGAATAACCGAAGGTAAACTTAATCGTCTCGTTCTTGGGCAGGAGCGTCAGGTCAAAGTCGCCCATCTGCGTGTAAGTGTTGTAGCCATGCAACCCGGTCGTCTGATTTGCCGGTCGCGGGTTAGGCGTAAACAGCCAGGTGGGATTCGCGATGTTGTTCAAATAGCGATAGAACTTGAAGCGGCGATAGTTTGCTTCGAAGCGATAAGCTGACGGTTTCTCCATGCTAAAGCGCATGTTGCCATACGGATCAGCGCCCCAACCGGTTGACGTCACAAGCAAAGTGTCGAACAGACCGCCCTTACCGTCTTTCGACTTGGCCAGGAAAGTCGTATCGAACAATCGAGGTCCCGCCTTGTAATTTAAATCGCTCTTGAACTTGTTGTTGTCGCCATCGACACGTAGACCTCGGTAGCCAACCTCAATCGTGGACGTGACGGTATAATTACCGGCGTCGTCGCCAGTCATCGCCGAAGTCGTCTCAGTCTCAGTCTTCTTGGCCTTGGCATCTTTCGCCGCTTTATCGGCCGCCGCTTTGTCGGCCGCCGCCTTGGTGTCCTTTGCCTTCCCGTCGCTGGTATTGGGAACCGGCGATGGTTGCGCGTTGGCAACCGCGGCCATCAAGGCCACTCCCACCGTCAGCGAAACTATACGCAGCAAGTTATTAATCGTGGTTTTCATACCGTTCCATCCTTTGGTAGATCTTTCTAAACGCTGCCAGCCATGTGGGCCCGCCCACCACGGTCGGACCCACACTTACCGTTATTACCGGAAGAAGACAGGACTCGTTCTCGAGCCGTGAATCTTCACGTGACAAGCTGTGCAGTCGCGATATTGCGCGTTCTGGTTGTGTTGCGGTCCGGCCGGCTCAACCGCGCCGACGTCGTGCGCCACGCTGTGGCAGGTCAGACAGAGCTGGTTCACCGCGCTGTATTTCAGCAGTCGCGGATTCGCCGATCCGTGCGGCGTGTGGCATGACGAGCAGCCTTCCGTCTTCACAGGAGCGTGTTCGAATGTGAACGGTCCCTGCTTGTCGGCGTGGCACTTGATACAAGCCGCATCTGCTCCAGTCGCCAGCCTGGTTTGCTTTGTCTCAAATCCACCGTGCGGATTGTGACAATCGCTGCAACGCATCGCGCCTTCCAGAACTTTGTGATGGAAGGGCGCCGAAAATTGTGGCTTGACCTCGTTGTGACAACTGACGCAGAGCTGCGGATCGTTGGCCTTCAACATGCGAATCGTCGAGAAGCCGGGCTTCTCGGCATTCGATGTGGTAGTCAGGAAGTTCGAGCTGGCCACGTTCTTGCCGACCACGTTAGAGTGCGGCGAGTGACAATCGGTGCAACCGATGTCATTGCGCCAGTGCTCTCCGCGCCGGAAGTTGTTCCGCTCTTCTCGGCCCGCGTGACAAGTCAAACAAGTCTCGGAAATTTCTTTCGAAGACTTGTTGGTGAAGGAAATGATCTTTGTCTTATCGCCGCCGCCATCGACGTGGGCTTTACCTGGTCCATGGCACGATTCACAACCGGTAACTTTGTTCTTCCAACTTGAAACAGTGGCAAGCGCAGCATGCGCGGTGTGTGAATAAGCTTTAAAGGTATCTTCGTGACAGGTCTGACAGGTTTCGCTGCCAACGTAATCGTTCGCGGCCGGCTTGTTGTCAACAGTTGCTTTCACAACCGCCTGCGGGCTTTTCGCCGCCGTCAGCCAGACCACAGCCGCCAACACTGATCCCAAGACGAGCAGTGCTTTGATTGATTTCGCGAGTCTCACTTGGAGCCTCCTTCTTTCTTTCTTAGTAAGTAGCGCCTGCCGGACATTGCAGGCAAAAATCTCTTGTCAAAATTGAGCCGGGGGCGACCCGCTGACATCCTAGTATCGGTGTCTTTGCCGTGCTGTGATGCGCATCACCGTCACCCATACATCTCAGGTGACAGTTGCGCCAGAGAGGCGAGCGCATCGCTGTCGCGGATCCATAGCCAGTCGCGTTTGACTCGAATAATTTGATCGCGCTTCAGCGTGCTGAAAAGGCGTGTCACAGTCTCGCGTGACGCGCCAATAATTTGCGCAATCTCCTCTTGCGTCAACAAAACCTGGACCCGGATTCCGTCCTCGGTCCGTTCGCCAAAATCGCGGCCCCAACGCATGATCAGCCGAGCCAATTTCTCTAAAGCCGACTCAGACAAAAGCAGCATGCGCGTGTGATCGACTAACTCACTGAACTGGCGGCTGAACACCTCGAGCAAGTCAAAGCCCGGCGTCGATTGTCGACCGATCAGATTCAAAAGAT
>DATLVM010000366.1:0-9108 GCA_035577445.1 Pyrinomonadaceae bacterium | reverse complement strand
AATCCAGCAGGACATCAACCTTGTCATTAAACTGCATGATCGAGGTCTGATCGTTCTCGGCCAAAGCACCCACGATGCTTTTCGCCACTTGGCGCGTGGTGGCGGTGTTCTTGCCCTGGTTTATCTCAACGCCGGTGTCGAGTAGCAGGACCACCGCCGCCGGAATGCGCCGTACACTTCTCACTTCCTGCGGCTTGCCGTCTTCCAACACCAGCAGATCGGGAACTGAGAGGGTCGGATCCAGATGGCCGAAAGCGTCATAGGCCGCCACCGGGAGCTGCACTTCTTCGATCACAATGCGCAGGCGTTCCTGGGCCGGCGTTGGTGGCGTTCGCGCTGCGATCAACCAGAACGCCAGGACCAGCAGGACCGCAATAAGAATTGTTTTGGCTGTGCTCATACGAAGATCCTGAATCGCTCTCTGATGATTTGACTAAAAGCGAATTCCCGCGCCCACGCTGACCTGCAAGTTGGGCGTCGTGAAGGGCTGATTAAACTCAACCGGAGTCTTTCCCGGATAGTGAATGATGGTGTCGCCGGCGTCGATGCGGATGAAGATCCGTTTCGGCAGATAGAACTCGACCGAGCCGCCAAGATCGAGATTCAAGACAGTCTGTTTGTCGTCGAGATAGCTGATGTCTTGAAAGACACAGCCAAAAGGTTGCTGAAAGACCTGGGCGACATCGGTGATGTGGCTGAGGGTGTTGAAATGCAAAAAGCCCGGTCGCGCTTTTCCAAAGATCGCAAACCTCTTCTTGCGCACGCCGGCCTTCACCCCGAACAACCCTTGCCAGCGCGGATCGGACTGAATGAAGTGCTGCGTAGGCTTCGCCGGAAAATAATTTATTTCCCCGTCAAGAGCGATCTTTCGGGTCACTGCATAACTCGCGCGCCCGCCGACGCCGACGATATTGCGGGTGTATGCTTGCTGGGCGATTACCGAGCTGAAGCAGAGTTTGTCGCTTCTGGGAAGCGGCTCGCTCAACCGCAGCGTTGTCACGCCGCCGCTAACTTCAAGTCTCCGGTCACTGGACTGAGCTCTCGCGCGATTACCGGCGCAGAGAACCAAAAGAAGAATTGCAATCGTAATCAGATCTCTCTTGGACATGAGTCTCCTTCATCTAAACATCGGATAATCAGGTGAACACGCGCCGCCTTGGAGCGTGTTCACCCGCAAGGTTCCTACCAGCGAACGCTAGTAGACTTCACACACCATTCGCTCTCCGCACGGCTCGGGGTCGGGCGGCGGGGGTGGCGGTGGCGGCTCAACGCAGCAAGCGCTGAACGTTGCTACGCCCACCGTTGAGTAGGTGCCATCGGACGCCACGTTGCTGACGACGATGTTGTATGCGCCGCTGTAGACGCCGCTCAGATCCGGCGTGGCGACCTGCAACGAAGTCCCATCGCCGGAAACCGACATGGCTCCGGTGCTGGCGACCAATTCACCCGTATACTGGTCGTAGTATTCGATGACCGGCATGCCGTAAGCGGTGTCGAATTCTCCGCCCGAGATCGTCACACTCGATGGCGGGCTGGCCAGATCGATCGATTCTGGATTGCTTACCAGAGACGACACCGCGACTTGGCACGCAGTGTCATGGAATGAGTTCGCGACTACATCGCGTTCAGGATTGCTAAAGGCGATGCAGTTTCCGACGGGAACGATGTGCCAGCGGGCGGGAACCCTTCCGCCCTCGACGTGGGCATAGGTGTGAAGAAAATTGAACGCCGAAAACTGGAGAACGCTTCCCTGAGCCGCGCCTTCATCAAACTCCCAGGAAGCGTCGAAGCCCCCCGCGCTCAGAACATGGAGCAAACCGTCAGTTCCAAGGAAGATGTTTATTGAGTGGACATAAAAACCGGTGGTCGGCGGCGGCGTGCTATGACCGCCGCAGTTAATGATCGTTGCCACGATCAAAAGTGCAGGCACTACAAAGAGAGCTTTTAGAATTTTGCTGTTCATTGTTATGGCCTCCCTTCCGCACGAGTACTGCCCAAAAGAATTGGCAGTGCAGCGGCGATCGCGATTCGATGTATCCTCGACATAGAATCTCTTTCATGCGAATCCGGGTCGGTAGGTGAACGCGTCCACTCTGGAGCGCGTTCACCCTCCGAGTTATTGACTAGCCGAAGCTAGTAGACTTCACACACCATTCGCTCTCCGCACGGCTCGGGGTCGGGTGGCGGTGGCGGCGGGGGCGGATCAACGCAGCAAGCGCTGAACGTGGCTACGCCAACTGTCGAGTAGCTGGCGTCGGACGCCACGTTGCTAACGACGATGTTGTATGCGCCGCTGTAGATGCCGCTAAGATCTGGCGTGGCGACTTGCAACGAAGTGCCATCGCCGGAAACAGACATGGCCGTGGCGCTGGCCACCAAGTCGCCCGTGTACTGGTCGAAGTACTCGACGACCGGCATGCCGTAAGTGGTATCGAAGCCTCCGCCCGAGATCGTCACGCTTGATGGCGGGCTGGCTAGATCAACTGAGTCTGGATTGCTTACCAGGAAAGCCACCACCACCAGACACTGGGTGTTGTGCTTCGCGTTCGCGACTACATCGCGTTCAGGATTGCTAAAGGCGATGCAGGCCCCGAAGGGAACAATATGCCACCGGGCCGGAACCCGTCCGTTCTCGACGTGAGCATAGCCGCCGGGGTTAGTGAATGCCTGATACTGGGTAACGGTTCCCTGGGCCGCGCCTTCATCAAACTCCCAGAAAGACAGGAAGCTCGTCCCGCCCAGAACATGAAGCAAACCATCGGTCCCGATGAAGGTGTTTATGGCGTTGATGTAAAAACCGGTGGTCGGCGGCGGAGTGCTGTGACCGCCACAGTTGATGACCGTTGCCACGATCAAAAGTGCAGGCACGACAACTATAGTTTTCAAGATCTTATTTTTCATCGTCATTGCCTCCCTTCCGATCGAGCTACACCGAGTTTGTCCAGCGCCTCGTGCGACAGCTTGAGCAGATCGCCGACCATCATGGCATCAGTCGCTCGGTCGATCGCCCGATCAAACTCGTCGCTGCGCGGGGCGTTCACGGCTTCGGCAACATTGATCTTTGCCTTGCCCTTGCCGTAATGCTGAGCGGCCCATTCTTGCTCAGTCACCTGGTAGGTCGGATTGAATCGCTTTTGCTGGATTAAGAGACCAGCCACCGTCACCGCTTCGAGTGGCGACATCGTCGGGTTAAATGAGCTGTGGAGCGGCTTGGGACCGGATGCTACGCCGGCCGGCTTCCTGCCGATAAACTTCGACAGCACGGGAATAAAATTCATCTCCAGCCGCCGCACCTCAAAGACGTTCGTCTTCGCGTACGCGGGGGCGCCAAACTTGTCTGCCAGCATGTTCACCATGCGGACAACGCCGAATTCCGAAACCGGTTTACCCCGGCCGGTTCGATAGTTGACTTCCGCGCGTACCAGGCGATCTTTGATGCTGTCCGCCAGTCCCGCGGGAACCTGATCCAGATCGAAGGACTGGAAAACCTGGTCCGCAATGTCACGGATCTGCGCTTCATCGCCGGTGTTCAGTAGCGCCGCCTTGGCATTAATACGCGCGATCGAATTCTGATCCTTGCGCGCGTCCTGACCTCGCGCGCTGCGATCACCGATTACTAAAGCTGCGGTGATGGCGAGCGCCGAAGTTAGCAGCAGAAGCACGAATAGTGCATTTCTTCGACTCATTCGCTTTCTCCTTTCATGTTAAGGAAGGTCCTTGATCGCAGCGCACCAGGTATATGTGAATGCCTTATGTTGGTGCGTCACGACACCGGGGCCTTCGCTTTGCGGTTGGGCCTCTGTTGCCGACTGCGCTAAGATGACAGTGCACAAGACGCATCCTTTGCGCGGTACTTACAGAGGCTGTGTTTATTGAGCGGCTCCGTAGTCACGGCAGTGGCTGCGGAGTCCTTGTTTTCGAGCAGAGAGTACGGCCCAAAACAATCTACGTGATGCGTCGGTATTATTGACTGGTCGTCCGGTTTATTGCATGATGCGTTTTAATCAATTCTATGAAGTGAATCCCCTAATTCTTTAACTGCGTACACTCAATGCCGTCGAAGTGGCTCCTACAACTCGTTCAGGGAACGGCTGACGCGGCTTTTGCTGTTGATGGCTCAGGATTGATAACCGTTTGGAACAGCGCGGCAGAAGAGATGTTCGGCTTGAAATCGGATGAAGCTCTGAGTCAACCGTGCCATGAAATCTTTCAAGGCACCCAAGAATCGGGATCATTCTGTGCCCCAGAATGCTCAATTCATCAGGCGCTGAAATTGAACCAGCCGGTTGCCAACTTCGATCTACGGCTTAACACAAAGACAGGGAAAGAATGGTGCAACCTGACGATTCAAATTGCCGAGGATCCCGAATCAGGCACGCGTCATGCGGTCCATACTCTGCGTCGCCTCGACTTACATAGGCTGATAGAACAATTGGGCCGTGTGATAACGGAGAGCAAAGCCACAAGTGAGTTTCAAACTGCGGCCCAGTTGATCTCATCGAGTCTCGCAAATGCGCCGGAGGTCAAGCTTACTGCTCGTGAGAAAGAGATCCTGCAAATGCTCGCGAAAGGAAAAAGAACTCCCGACATCGCGGATCAACTCTATATCAGCCCTGCGACGGTTAATAATCACGTCCAACACATCATGGAGAAACTAGACTCTCATAGTCGCTTAGAGGTAGTTGCCCGCGCTCGGGAAGCCGGAATACTTTAAGCACCGATTCTCTCTGTGATTCGCGGGAACGGTACGACGTCCTGATCAGTTGTCGCTCAGACGCTTCCGTTCACTGGTGCCGCTTTCTCGATCAAAAGTGTGGGCGAATGTGTGTGCGGGCCGTTAGTCGGCGACAGCGGTGGTTCTTAAGTTCTGGAGTTATTGGTACCCGCGGCAGGGGTCGAACCTGCGACCTTTCGCTCCGGAGGCGAACGCTCTAATCCACTGAGCTACGCGGGCGTCCAGGCTAAATCAAAATAACATAGCGGAAGAGTTAGGGGATAGGCTGTAGGGTGTTTGGAAGTGGTCTGTTAGTGGGTGGCTGTTGTGAGTGATAACCAAAATAGCTTAAGCAAACGGCCTTAGTCCCGTAGGGATGAAATATTTATAGAACTCCAAACGCCGATGTCAAAACCCAAGATTTAGAACCACCCCACACTACACCCGACACCCAAAGTCCCAGACCCTACTCTACGAATGCTTAATGATCACGCCCTCGATGATGTTCGCGACCTGCTCGCTGCGATCGATGGCGGCTTCAAGTTTCTCGTACACGTCTTTCCACTTGATCACTTCCAGAGGATCGCGATTCTCGTGGAAGAGGGCGCCCACCGCGCGTTGATAAATATCGTCGCCTTCGTTCTCCAGGCGGTGCAGCTCAACCAAGCGCTCAGTGACGCCTTTCGGTTTTTGCAGGATCGACACAACCTCATTCAGTTGTACCGCCATCCTCTGAATGATGCCGGCTAGTTGTTTCGCGGCTTCAGTCGTCTCGTGAATGTCATACATCACCACGGCCCGCGCGGCACCGTCAATGAGGTCGACCACGTCGTCGAGCGCTTTCGACATCATGTAGATGTCTTCCCGATCGAACGGCGTGATGAATGACTGGTTAAGCCGAGTTGAGACACTATGCGTCAGATCGTCGCAGGCATGCTCAATGCTCTTGATGCGCTGTACGTATTCCTGATAATCACCGTCGCGCTGCGACAACATCTCAACCAGCGTTTTCGCGGCGTCGTTGATGTATGAAGTCATCTGTGCGAAGAGCGTGAAGTATTGTTCTTCACGCGGCAGCAGTTTATTAAACATTAAATCGTCTCCTGGAATGCTTTTGAATGCCGCACTATAGTTCAACCGCCAAACCAAGTCCACGCGATGCCGGTTCTTTTCTGTGGCAACTTGCGAAGTGACGAAATCGGCGCTGACGGGAACTAAATTCGCTCAAACTGTGACGCCGCTTGCAATTACCAGCAAGACTCGTATATCAACAACACGCATGGCCGAAGAGAGCAATTACGCCGAAGTCGTTGAGCTGCTGCGCGTTGAATCTGACGCAATCGCCAAAGCTGCTTTGCGAATGCAGGCGGACGATGTCGAGCGGGCGCTCGCAATCCTGACAAACTGCAAGGGCAAAGTGATCCTGCTGGGCGTCGGCAAGTCTGGCATCATCGCGCAAAAAATTGCCGCTACGATGACCAGCAGCGGAACCGCTTCGGTCTATCTTCATCCGTCCGATGCCTTACATGGCGGCCTCGGGATTGTGAGTTCCGAAGACGCGGTGGTGATGTTGAGCAACAGCGGCGAGACAGACGAGTTGCTCGAGCTGCTGCCTTATCTCAAACGGCGTGAAGTACCGCTGCTGGCGATCGTCGGAAATGTGAAATCCACGATTGCGAAACGCGCCGACGCGGTGGTTGATGCTTCGGTCGATCACGAGGCGTGTCCCTTGAATCTCGCGCCCACCACGAGCACCACCGTTGCCCTGGCGATTGGAGACGCGTTGGCAATGACGCTGATGCGCGCAAAAGGCTTGACTGAAAATGATTTCGCTTCGAACCATCCCGCTGGTCAGTTGGGCAAACGCTTGAACTTGCGCGTGGCTGACTTGATGCACAGCGGTCCGGCGAATCCGACCATTGCCAACGGAGCGTCATGGATGGATATCGTCGCGACGATTACTCAATACGGTCTGGGCGCAGTAAATGTAATCGAAGCCGATGGCCGACTCGCTGGAATAATTACCGACGGCGATCTGCGCCGATCAATTCAGCGCATAGGTCCGCGTGACCTCGAGTGGGCGAATCTCAAATGCGATGACTTGATGACCACGAATCCAATCGTCACTAATCCCGAGACGCTGGCGTTCGACGCGTTACGATTGATGGAAGATCGACCTTCACAGATTAACGTTTTGCCGGTGGTTGATGGCGACAATAAATGCGTCGGCCTAATTCGATTGCATGACATCGTTCGCAGTGGTTTGTGATTTGGAGTGCGTTCAGTTTCACGTCTTATTCACACCGTGGCTTTAGCCCGGTGTCCGGACACGGCCAAACAAAAACTGAAACCGTTTAAACGGTATTGAAATACTTGACTCATCAAGTACCTGGCCCTTTCCCGTGCAAGCGGGAGCTGCGGAGCAGCGGTAGAAGTTAAGCCCAAGGCGAGGCTCTGCGAGCCTTGGGTGGTTGTCGTTAGTTATTTCAGAGCCGCGAAGCGGCGACAGAGAGTTAACGGGCAGACTGATCTATTGATGCCTTCGCCCCTTGCGGGGCTCAATCGTTCTACTTGGGTCGTTAACCCCAAGGCTCGCGGAGCCTCGCCTTGGGCTTAGTTCTGAACGCTGCTGACGCAGCTTCAGCTCTAATTCGAGTGACCGCGACTAGCTCCGTCGATAGCTGAGTCAAATATATCAATGCCGTTTAAACGGTTTCCAGTCACAAGCCAACCCGACCACGCCGCGCTGAAGCGGCGGCGTGAATGAGAAGTTTTCTGAAATTGAACCCAGTACTCTCCTTTCCGATTTTCCAATAGCAGACATGAAGGATCGTCTTATGAAATCGAACGTTCTCTACGCCATTGTTTTGGCAACACTCGTGGTGCTCGTATCGCCCAGCTGTCTCGCCCAGGAAACCGGCACGCGCGGTCGTCGTGTTGCCAACGCTCCGGCTGCGGAAGCAACGGTGACGGTGAACGAGCAGTTTCTAAATTCATTTCTCACGGCGATCTTCGACAACCTTAAGGAGCCGTCGATGCCGCTTACGATTGCTGGTGCGACGTCGAGTTCCGAATGCGCCAGCGAAATTCGTCTCAAGCGGGAAGTCAACGGCGTGCGCACCGCGGTGCATTTCGAGAATGGTCATATCGTTGGTCCGCTCGCGTTCTCGGGCGCATACAACGCGAGCCTCATGGGTTGCATTGAGTTTTCGGGTTGGGCGGATTCAGAAGTGACACTCGAATATGACAACTCGCGGCACGCAGTCGTCGCCAAGTTTCGCGTGCGCGATATTCACCTAAACAACGCGCCGGCTGTTTTGACTGGGCCGCTGCTCGGAATGGTCCAGGGCACCATCGATCGTAAGTACAATCCCGTCGAACTGTTTACACTTGAGAAGCTCTCGACTCGCGTCGATATTCAACCCGCTGGCGGCGCGTTACGCCTTCAGGCGACCGATGTACGCGTTGAGGTTCTGCCAAACATCGTGACGCTGCACATCTTCTATCAATTCGTGCGGGGCTAAATCAGAACCGCCTGCGTTAGCGGGCGGTTGATCTTTATCATGATGCCTGTTCAGGACTACACGCCAACCGCCCGCTAACGCAGGCGGTTCTGACTCTGATAGAATCCGCGCTCTCGACTACTTAGGTACGCACGCCTCAGGCGTGCTGGTCCGCAAGATATCAATAGCCGATTTGAAGCACGCCGGAAGGCATGCGCACCCGGAAAATTCTTGGAGGTTTCCCATGCGAAAGGTTCATGTTTTATGCGCAGCGATCCTGCTGGTTGCCGCTGCTACGATCAATTTTGCGCAGACATCTGATGCGCCGAAGTATCAGGCGCCGCCGAAGGCCGTGGTCGACGCGTTCGACGCGGCTCCGCTCCCGGCTGCGGTTCTGAGCCCTTCAAAGCAGGTGTTGGCGCTGTCGTACCGGCGCGCGTATCCGACAATTGCCGAACTGTCGCAGCCGATTCTGCGCCTGGCGGGCGCGCGCGTGAATCCGAATACAAACGGCCCGCAGCGCACCGCGAACATCTATGCGATCACTTTGAAGAAGATTTCAGACGGCAGCGAAATCAAAGTGACGGTGCCGCCGCAAGCAAACCTTTCGAACATTCACTTTTCGCCTGACGGAAATCATCTTTCTTTTCTCAACACCAAGCCGACCGGCGTTGAGCTTTGGCTGGCTGAGGTTGCAACCGGGAAAGCCAAGCTCATCACCGGCGCCGATCGTTTGAATGCGACGACAGGTGATCCGTGTGATTGGCTGCATGACAATAAGACTCTGATTTGCACTTTGGTGGTCGCGACGCGCGGCCCAGCGCCCGCCGCGCCGGCTGTTCCGACTGGCCCGAATATTCAGGAGAACCTGGGCAAGGCCGCACCCGCCGC
>DATLVM010000365.1:0-3289 GCA_035577445.1 Pyrinomonadaceae bacterium | reverse complement strand
TAGCCAAGTCCGCGTCGGCCTCCCCTGCGGCCGCTCTGGCCGTTTTGACCGCGAGGTCGCTGCGGAGTTGTCGAATCAAACGGTCGCGGAAAAGGAAAACGCATCGGCCGTGGCGGCCCCAGAAAACGAAGTCCTTCCGGGAGATAGTAGATCGAATAAATCATGGCATCGGCTTCGGACTCGGACCTGAGCAGATCTTCGGGATTAACCACGCTGCCGTGATCGTTTCCATCGCTGAGCAGAATGATTGCCTTGCGGCCGCGGATTGGTTGCAGCACCTGACTTGTAATCTCGCTGACGGCGTCGTTGAGCACCGTGCCGGCATATCGCCCGACCTTGGCTTCTTTGATTGCCGCCTCAAGTTGCTTGCGATTATTTGTGAGCTCACTCAGTTTCTGAGTCTGCCAGTCAAAGGTCACGATCATCGCGCGATCTTGCGGCCGTAACTCCTTAAGAAACGCCTTGGCGGCCTTCTTGATATCGTTGAGCACATCCCGGGTGCTAAGACTTGTATCAAGCATCAGCACGACATTCAAAGGTTCTTCGCCAATGTCGAAGTAGGAAATTTTCTGTTCGACTTGATTGTCGAACAGGTGGAAGGCCTCGACTTTCAGGTCGGGTACATAACGATTATTGCGGTCGCTGACGATGACCGGGACGCTGATGAGATTGGTGTCGATCTTGATCGTGTCGACGACTTGCGGCTCCTGTGCCCGAACGGGAAGGCTCAGAAGTCCAATCGCGATCAGGACAATCCAGTAGCCGAAGGGCCGCATAGAGCGCTGACTTTCGGAGATTCGCTTAATGTCGGGTCGCACTGTTAGATTCGTGGAAACCGGTCGAAAAAGGAGACGTGCCTCTTAGACGCTTCAGAAAGTTAGACGGTTGAAGGAAAAAATGTGTTAACCGGACTTTAATCAGGACCGCGTGCGAAAACTTCACTCCGGACGCTCGAGCGGCGGCAGCACGGCGATGAAGTCGCCTTCAAACCGGCGGCCGTAACCATCCAACAACTCGCTTACGCGTTCATGTTTTGGTGACCGCACAATCAACCCCACGTGGTGTTTCTTCTTGGCTCGATAGACGATCTCCGCATCGTCATACGCTGAGGTGTCCGGATATTCCTGGCGCGCCAACGAAAGAATTATTCCTGCATGCTCCTTGCGCGGTTTCAGGCGTGGCCGTGAATCAGCGATCTCCAGCTTCGCCCATTCGCGCCAGAGGTTAATGCCCGAAGCTGCTTCCAGAACGTCAGCGATGTAGGCGCCGCCTACGCGGGCCGCGATTTCCAGAAAATAGAAATCCCCGTCAGCGTCGCTCTTGATGAACTCGGCGTGCGTCGCACCGGTCTGCATGCGCATCGCCTTAACCAGGCGGCGATTGATTTCCAGGAGCTTTCTCTTTTCCCGCGCATCATGCGGAATGGTTTGCGAAATATACGCGCCGCCACCGTGGGCGACTTGCAGCGGTGGTCGGCCATACTTATTTACGCCGGCGAAAGCGACGCGACCATCGTAGACCAGTGAGTCGACGTGATAGACCTCGCCCGGGATGAAGCGCGCCAGCACGTGATATGAGGCTCGTTCGCGCAGAGTCTCGCGCTGATTAAGTTCTTCGATCGTCTGCCAGACTTCATCGGCATTTTCCAGCTTGCGAATTCCAATCGCGGAGACATCCGAACGCGGTTTCATCACCCACGGCGGTGGAACTCGCTCAAGATATGCGCGCACCTCATCGTTATTAATGGCGGGCACGAATTCGGGAACCGTCAGACCCGCGTCGCGAGCTTTCACGGCCATCGCGTACTTGTCGCGGAAATTTTTCGCCGCAGAACTACTCATGCCCGGCAGACAGAGGTGTTCGCGCGCCAGGGCCGCAATAACTACATCGAATTCTTCGAGCGCGACAATGCGATCCGGCATGCGGTTTTTGGCGATGTGCGCTACCAGGTCGAGGAACAACTCCACGGGCGCATCATTCGGCAGCGCGAACACTTCATCGAGCACGTCGCGTGGCCAGTCTTCCTGCAGCATCTTCTCTTTCGTGACGAGGATGACGTTGCAACCCGCGGCTTTGCATTCGCGCATGAAGTCGCTGCCTTTAAAGAAAGTCGCGAAGCAGACGATGTTGAGCGGATGTGTTTGGGTCTCTGACATAAGTGAGTTTCGTCAATATACAACTTCGTTGCGGTTTGGTCAGCCGGATCGTGTATATTGACGCGTCCCTGGAGCGCGGCGCCCATTCACAAATCTGCTTATGATCTTTCGCGGACCATACCCTGATGTAACCATTCCTGAAGTCTCGGTCACTGACTTTATCTTCGCTTCAGTTGATAAATTCAACGACAAGTTAGCCCTGATCGACGGACCGACGGGCCGCTCGATGACCTACGCGGAGTTCGCGGATGCCGTGCGCCGGGTGGCGAGCAGCCTCGCGCGCCAGGACTTCAAAAAAGGCGATGTCTTCGCGATTTTCAGCCCGAATTGCCTGGAATATGCGGTTGCGTTTCATGCGGTCGCGATGTTGGGCGGCATCGTCAGTCCGCTGAATCCGCTTTACATGAGCGAAGAGGCCGCCTTTCAATTGCGCGACGCCGGCGCGAAATTTCTGGCGACCTCGCCTGTGTGTCTTGAAAAGGCGATCGCGGCAGCTAAAGAGTCAAGCGTTGAAGAGTTGTTTGTTTTCGGGAAAGCCGAAGGCGCCACATCGTTCGACTCTTTGCTCGATGGTGATGGCGATGTTCCGCGCGTCGCGATTGACCCGGCGAATGACCTGGTGGCGCTGCCTTATTCGAGCGGCACGACCGGCTTGCCCAAAGGCGTCATGCTCACGCATCGCAACCTCGTTGCGAACATGTGCCAGATGGACGGACTCGACTACTTCCATCACGACGACACGCTGCTGTGCGTGTTGCCGCTCTTTCACATCTATGGACTGGTTGTAGTGCTGAACATGGGGTTGCATCTCGGCTCGACCATCGTGATCATGCCGCGGTTCGATTTGGAACAGTTCCTCGAGTTGATTCAGAAATATCGCGTGACGCTCTCGCACATCGTGCCTCCGATAGTCTTAAAGCTGGCCAGAGATCCGTTGGTTGATAATTACGACCTGTCGAGTTTGAAGATGATCTTCTCGGGCGCTGCGCCTTTAGGGGCGGACTTGTCAAAGGAGTGCGTTGAGCGCATTGGTTGTGGGATTCGTCAGGGCTACGGCATGACTGAAACCAGCCCCGTGACTCATAGCAGTCCGGCCGATCCGGCAAACATGAAATTGGGTTCCGTCGGAACCG
>DATLVM010000364.1:0-2822 GCA_035577445.1 Pyrinomonadaceae bacterium | reverse complement strand
GCTCTTTAGGAACGGCGCGAAGCTCTTCAACTTCCGAAGCTGAGAAGAAGTGCGTTGCGACCTCATCGGTGACGAAATCACCGCGCATGTACTCGACATCGACGCCGACTTCACGGTCGCGTGAGATAGCCATCAGAGCCAGTTCATGCGAATGCGACAGGTTGAACCGCAGGCCTTGCGTTGCTTTCGCATCCACGAAATACGGTTTCCCGTACTCTCCCAACTCGATTTGTAAGCGGCCAGGTTTTGATTTCAAGTAACGCGCCAGAATCAGCCGCAGCGACGCGCGCGCGACACAGAATCGACGGCGATCGGACTCAAAGCGAAATCGATCAGCGCGAGTTCGATCGTCGAGCGTGAGGGCCTCATCGAAGGTCCATGACCAGGGCACGTCAAGTTTGGCGCGCCAGACGTGAACTTCGTTCGGCCAGATCACCGGCGCAGTCGGGCCCATCTTCCAGACTTGAGCAGGGGCCATCGCCGCGCCCGCCGCGCTTCTTCCGGACTGATGAAATAATGAAGTCGTTTCCATCGGTTTACCCAGCCACCGCAAGTCTCGGCCAGACTCGATGCGAAATACTTTCGGAAAGCAGACGCGCGCCGCGCAACAACTCTTCCGAGCAAGACGGGGGTGCAACTGAACCAAGGAATTGCAACACGCGGAAAGCGAAGACGTTGCGATCAAATTTCTCAGCGTGACGTCGCAGCAGGATCTGACTCCAATGCATGCTTTCAAACTGTTCGATGGCTTCGCCCAAAGCCAGAGCATTCGGCGAATCGAAAAACACTCCGGTCTTTCCATCAACGACTGTTTCCTCGGCGCCGCCCGCCCGAAAAGCAATCACCGGACGCCCGGCAGCGTTGGCTTCGAGTGGCGCCATGCCGAAATCTTCTTCGCCCGGGAACAACAGCGCCCGACAACGCGCGGCGTAGTAATTAACAATCTGGTCCGACTGTCGCCCAAGAAATTCGATCCGATCATCTCCCAGCTTTTCCAAACGCGCGCGATCAGGGCCGTCACCAATAATGATCAGCCGGCGGTTCATTCGTTTGCAGGCTTCGATCGCCAGATCGATTCGCTTGTACGGCATCAGCCGCGACAAGACGAGATAGTAATCCTGAATGTCGTTGGACATGTGGAAGCGATTCACTTCGATCGGCGGCGGAATCACAAAAGCTTCGCGCTTGTAGATTTTTCGAATTCGCTCAGCCACCAGACGTGAATTGGCTATGTAATAGTTTGGTTGTTGGGCCGCGCGCAGGTCCCACTTGCGCAAGCCCCAGAGAGCCAGCGGCAGCAGCGAACGAATTCCTTTGCCGAATTTTTCGCGCGCGACATAATCGTCATACCGCCAAACCCAACGCATCGGCGTATGGCAATAGCAAACATGGATCGCATTGCGACGACGGCGCACGCCTTTGGCGTAGCCCGAGCTGCTACTGAAAATCAGATCGTAGGGCGAGAGATCGAAGTGCTCGACCGCGAATGGATACAGCATGAAGTAGTGCCGGAACTTGCGGTCCATCGCCGGCAGGTGCTGCATCGGTGAAGTGCGGATGTCCGCGGCGCGCATGCGCGACGGCAGACTCTGCGGCAGCGCGACCGTTGTATAGATTGGAGCGCCGGGAAACGAGTCGTGCATGGCTTCAGCCACGCGCTCCGCGCCACCCATTTGAACGAAGTAGTCGTGTACTAGTGCGATTCGGGACAAGTATTAGACCTCGTAAGCTTTCATCATAAGAAAGTCACAAAGGCCCTCTTTTTTCAGTCCGCACTCAACTTGACTGCTGTCGTTTGCGCTTGAGCAAACGGTGGGGATTTCTGCTGCAATTTAACTGCTCGATAAATATTCTGGAATTCATCGAGGAATCTGTCGGTGGCGAAACGCGACCGAGCGTCAGATAAAGCATGGGCCGAAAGTCTCTTGCGCAAGTCCGCGTCGGCGAGCAGCGTGCGCAAACTCCTGGCTAACTCATCGTGATCGCCGCTGGGAATCAGCCAACCGGTTTGGCCATGGCCGATTATTTCTTTTATGCCATCAACCGCAGTGGCCAGGACCGTTGTGCCGCTGGCCATGGCTTCGGTGACCGTCAGCCCAAACGGTTCCGCGCGCGAATTAACAACCAGCAGATCGCAGGCACGAATCAATTCGGGCGCATCTTCGCGTTGGCCGAGAAAGAGAACCCGATCCGCTACACCTAAAGCCGTCGCGGCGGATTTCAAGCTTTCGGCATATTCGAAGTCACGATTAAAAAGGGCCTCGCCGACAATCAGCAGCACTGCTGACTGAATGTCGCCGGCAACTTGCGCGAATGCTTTGATAAGTTCGAGTTGACCTTTGCGCGGGGTGATCTGGCCCACCGTCCCCACTACGAGATTGTTAGGCAAACCGAGAATTTTTCGCGTCTGGTTGCGTTTCTGATCGTCTGGTTTGAAAAGCTGAATGTCGACGGCATTGTGGACGACCATGACTTTCCTACCGTTTTTACGCAGCAGCCTGCCAAAACTGCGGGCGACTGCATTCGACACGGCGACAATCTGCGTGCGGCGATGCGCCCAGGCGAACAGACGAATTGCGCTGCTCAGCGGATGTCGCGGCAGCAGATCGTGCGCGTGCCAGATGATTGGCATGCCGAGGCCAAACGTTGACGCCGACATCACCAGGCCGGCGCGAATGCTGTTGGCATGCACCACGTCTGGCCGTTCGGCTTTGACGGCGAGGCGCGCCGCGCGTACCTGTCGAACAAAGGAAGAGACGTATCGAAGCAATTGAAGCGGGCTCAATGTAAAGCGCGCCGCCAGTGAGTCGATCGTGATCGTC
>DATLVM010000363.1:0-6430 GCA_035577445.1 Pyrinomonadaceae bacterium | reverse complement strand
CGGCTCTCTCTTAGCGATGACCTTCAGCATCACTCCTACTTGTAATAGGCGACGTGTAATATCTTCCCGGTCTTTTTGTCAATTTGATATTCCGGTCCCCCTCCAAATCTGTTTCGATCTTTAAGCTTGAATACGACCTTCCACGCAGAGGGTTGTTCTTCTACCCTTACGTCATATTCACTCAGGTCATAATCGTGAAATGCGTCTCGCCTAGCGATTAGTGTTGCAGTGTCTTTGCTTATAACTGCCTCTGGGGAACTGCTCGCTGAAATCGTCTCCTTCTGTCTAGTTCCGCAAGCGCAACAAACCAATAGCAATACCAAGGCGCAGAACGAACAAATGTGTCTGTTTATCATGGATCTTCGATCCTACGCGTACACCATATCCAGTACGGGTTCCTAAGTTTCAGTGCTGATAACTTTGTAACTCTCGAGAGGCTTCTGCGATCTATCTAGTTTGGATGGCTTTCCATTCGTCTGCGCAGGAGCAGTTGATAAACTAGCCGGAAACGCGACCACTGCCAGGATGAAACAAAGGCCAATTCTAGTCATTATTTGTTTAAGTCGCCCGCTGAAAGACTCGAACCACACTGCCGTAAAGGAGATTAATCAAAATCACCGCGCCAAGACTGATTGGTCCGTATAACCAATTTGAGCGAGAAGTTACCCAGCCGTAAGTCAATGTTTGGGCTGAAAGCTCTTTCTCAAACCAGGTGGTCGTTAGCATGAACACGTTCCATCCAGCTACCGCGATCACGCCGACGAGTTCCCAAAACAGAAGAGAACCTAAATGAGCTCGGCAAAAGCGGTGCGCTGCATAAGCCGAAAACGCGAACGCCAAAATCATGAAAATCGCAATTCCTGACCAGCGCTCGTTACTGCCAAACTGTACAATTGGAAAACCTAGTCGGGTGGCTTCCGTCGTGTATCGTTGTTGAAAATAACCTCGCGCCAGCGAAATCATGAAAAACATGGTGATCGCATAGAGCGCTCCGTTCGCTGCGCCCAGCAGCAAGGTTTGCAATCGACTGGTCGAGTGTGAAGTCTTCACGTTAGCCCTCAATTGCCAAGCGCAAAACCTGGCGTGCCACAGTTTCTTTGTATGTCATCGCGAAGACCCTTGAGTTGATCATGGTCAAGCCAGGAAAACGCGGCCATTAGTGCTGTGTAATTGAATGGTACTGCTATATCGAAGCTCTGTTTCAACTGACTTGCTGGAACGGTGAAGATCACAGACTGGACTGGAATCTGATCCAGTGGAAGCTTGAGCTTAAGTACTAAACCTTGAAAACCGACTGCCAAAACGTGATTGGCGTCGGTCGTGGTGAGCGCGGTTAAGAAAGTCGACCGCGGATACCGAGAGAGCAGAGTCCACGTTTTACCTTTGTCTGGCGAATACAACAGTACGGCTTCCCGAACCTCTGGCTTAAGCGAATTAGGTTCTAGCAACATGGAGCCGCAGGCGAGTATCTCCGAATCAGACAGAAACATGGCGTCGGTCAGGTGAGTGTTCAAAATCTCGTGTATCACCCAATCCTTGCCTTCATCCTTGGTGGCCAGAAGACCATGGGTGCCCTCCATGGCACTAGCGCCCCCAACGATCAATAGACGGTTGTCTTTTGCAACGTTGAAGCGCCAAATAGCGACTTGGTCGTTCTTGTGCTCCAACTTCTCAACGCGCGTCCAATGCTCTCCTCCATCCGTTGTCTGGTAGATTAAGCCGTCGACTGTTAACACGAACATCGTCCGCGGGCCGCTCACGTGCAATCCCTCAACGCCCCTATCCTGGGGAAGGAGGGCCGAGAGGTTTTTCCAATCTTTACCTCCGGTGGTGGACTTTAAGACTAGATTAGAATCGCGCTCCGGATATCCTCTCGACAACATTCGTCCTGTGGCCCACCCCTCGCTCTCATCGACAAATCGGATTTTGGTGATCTGGCCGTCTTTAATCGTTAATCTTTCAATCAAGGTCTTTCCGCCGTCACGTGTTTCGAATATCCAGGTGGCGTTGTCGTAGACGCCAGTGCCCTTTGCGTTATCAAAATCAAGTTCTGTTCTGCAGGCCGCGATCCAACCGGTATCAGGACTAATGAAATAAGCATCTGTCACATAGCTTCGCGTCGGCAGTTTCAATTGGACCCGACTCCAATGCTCGCCACCGTCCGCCGTCTTGTAGAGTTCTGAGCCATGACCCCACAACCAGCCAGCCATTGGGTTGAGCATTTGAATGTCCTGGATGCTCAGGTCAGCCGGGAGACTCAGTGCGCGCGCTTGCAAACTTGGCATGGTGCTTTCAGGAACCACGTTATTCGAAACCACGGGCGCATTTTCGGGAGAGGCGTGCCTGACGCTACCGCCAACAATAATTGTCTGATTATTGGAGGTTTTTGCGTTCAGCGAAAAAAGGGCGCGGTTCGCGAGCGACTGCGCGGGTTCAACCAGAAAGCTGGTGCCGGCGAGCAAGATGGTCAGCCCAACTAGTGCCAGTGTTGATAGGAAGCGCAGAAAGGTGGTGGGGACGGAGGAATTGAGGATCATCAGTCTCTCCTAAGCCGAGATCGGCTAACGTTACTGAGTGGAAGACTCATCGGGACTTGATTTCCTATCTAGTGAGATAAATAGATCATTGAGTCCGGGTGTCGTTCCCCATCTCTTATTCCGCAAGTGGGGCAAAGATAGGGCTGACGGGAACTGAACGCTCGAATCGCGCGATGCGAAAAGCCTATCCCTAATCGGAATTGAAAACTCATTGAAAAGATTTCTTTTCGTGGACTGCGCGCTGCCATCGCCGCTTGATTGTTCGAGACGGCGAAAGGTGCGGCCGTTCCCGCAAAATAGAACACGCAACTCCTCAGAAAACTTGTAAGGATACGCCTACTACATTAGCTCAGAGCGAGGGCAACGAAAGCCTAGCACCGCCTCATCATTTGAGCAAGCTTTTTCTGAGGAAAAATCGCCGCGCAAAGTCTTTCTAGTGAAAGTAAGTGCAATGAAAGCGCTTGTAGTCAGGAGCGCTTGGGTGTTAGAGTTCGCGGCCTTAATGAAAACGAGAATCCTCAAAACGAACTTGGCGGAGCCTTTGAACAGGCGACTGGCTGAGGAACATACGAAGTCCGCCCTAGCAAAAAAGATTGGTGTCTCCACGCAGAAGCTAAATGCAATCATGCGTGATGAGTGGGAATACATCACTCGAGATGCGCTTGAGAGGACCATCGACTTCTTGGAATTGGAAGTGTCCGACGTATTCGAGCTTGTCCCAGTTGATTTCTGGAAGCCGATTGAGGACGCAAAGGGATCCATCCTTCTTCGAGGTTCACAAGAGGGCATTAGCAAAGACCAGCAATATATACCAAGGTACGACGATGAGGCGACACACGTGGTAAAGGACTTCATGCGCAAGTTCCTTCTGGATTGTGCTGAGCCTCCCTTTGCGGACCACCGTCAGGATGAGGCCGAGTTACTTAAGAAAGCCAAGGGCCAGAACTGCATCGTGATTGGCTCGCCGAAGACCAATGCCGCGACGGAGATTCTTCTGAGCAGATTCTTTGACGCAGCACCTTTCGATCCATCGGTGGAGAACCGGCGTAAGATTCCTTTCGGCTTTTGCTGGCCTGACGACAGCGAGATAGTACCCGAGATAGTACAGAGAAGCAGTCTGGCCTGCTCGGCTATCGCTCGAAAAGAAGTGCAAAATCGACCTGGCATTGCCGTGATCGACGGTACACACGTTGAGGCTCACTACAAGCCGCTCAAGGAATTCCTGGAATGGAAAACGAATGAAGGTCTTGATTGTGGACTGGCCTTCGTGGCTAACAAGCCTTTCGGAACAAAACTCAATATCAAACTAATTGTATTGGCTGGCTTTGGCGGCATGGGGACTTTGGCGGCCGCCCGAGCGTTGGTTGAGGACTTTCGATATCTTGAACCGCTGGGCGAGGAGACGTGCGTCTACGGAATTGTTGAAGGCAAGTATCGTAAGAGTAAGAACACAGATGTTCGAGAACTAAGAAGCTTTCGCTGGCGATACCGAAATGGCGGCCACTCACCAATCAAACCAAATTAAAGGGCAAGCCACATAGTCGGGTTCTGCCCACCGCCGGACTCGCCACTCCCCTCATCTTATTCAAGTACGACGCCCATTCCCCCAATCGAAGCTTGGACCGCCGCGGCTAGGATAACCTTCCTTCAACCATCCACCGATTTTTCGCAGAAGGCTCATGATCCCGAGTCCTGAAGGGTCACGGAAGTTCACCGGATCGTTCTTCGTGTATTCATATCGGTTGAGACTTTGTAGATCGGTGAAGTTGTAGCTTCCACCGTAAAGATCGTTTTGCGCAAAGCGTTCGCTTGCGAAGTAACCTCTGTGCTTCGCATCGAACCTTCCGTTCACGGCTCTCTCTTAGCGATGACCTTCAGCATCACTCCTACTTGTAATAGGCGACGTGTAATATCTTCCCGGTCTTTTTGTCAATTTGATATTCCGGTCCCCCTCTTTGCCATAAACCGTTCAGCGCAAAACTCAACTGTCCTTATTGACGGTGTGGAACCCAAGCGTCCAGTTATGCCAATTGTCTCGCCTCACGGACCGGCAGATTCCCTCAACCCGATCCTATGTCGCGAGTTATGACTTCTCGGATCCTGATCAGCCGGATTGAGCGGCCATGAGTGCCGGATGGTGAGGGCCGGCACTCGCCTCAGTGAGAACTTTAATCAGCTCTTAATTATTAGGCCCACCAGGTTTCTTCTTTCCACCACCTTTTTGTTCAGGCGGCTTGCCCGGACGCGGTTGCGCCTGCGGTTTTGGCTGCACGACCTGAGGTCGCGGCTGAGCCTGTGGTTGCGGTCGCGCAACCTGTGGTTGTGTCCGTACGGGCTGAGAGCGCGGTTGAGCCTGCGGTGGCAGAGCAGGCCGCGGCTGTGGCTGAGCCTGCGGCGACCGGCGAGTCTGTCCCTGCGTAGAGCTTCTTTCAATTCGCTGCGGCGGCGGCGCGATCACGCGTGGCTGCGCCGAAGGCACATTTCGAATTGCGCGCTGCGTCTGTTGCCGCTGCGTTCGTGTTTGTTCTTGCATCGCACGACGCTGCTGCTGTGATGTGATCATCTGCTGGCGCGCAGCTTCTCTCTGCGCCTGCTGTTGTTGCCGAATAGCGGCGCGTTGAGACTGTTGCGGCTGCATTGGTTGAGCGACACGCTGTCCTTGCGCTTCACCGGTGGCACGCACGCCTGCCAATGGTTGCGGCGCCTGTTGCTGTCGCAACTGTCGCATTTGCTGTCGCGCAGACTCGTTGCCTCGCGCTGCTTGTCGAGCGAGGTCGGCCATCTGACGCTCGCGGGCCTGGTCGGCCGCAACGTTCGGTTGCGGAGCGGCCTGCTGTGCCGTCGCGTTTCGATGATCTGAAATCTCCAGCTTCTGGTTGCGAACTCTTGCCGGCAATGGTTGGACATTGAACGACCGTGCGAGATCGCGTTTGAACGGAGGCGCGACTGGTGTATTCGTTGCGACGACCGGCGCGTTAGCTATCCTCTGGTCGATTTCGCGTGGGACGTCGATCTGCCTTCTCGCTTCGCGCGTCTGCAACGCAACTTGACGCAGAGGATTGACAGTCAACGGATCGAGCACTGGCCGGACCGTTGCCAGCGTCTGCGAATCGACGCTAGTGATCACCGTCCGATCGATCGGGCGGCCAAAATCCCGCACCGGCACAACGCTCACAGCATTTGGCACACCGATGTTGACTACCCGGTCGACGACGACATTATTCGGATACACATAACTCGGTTGCCAATAGGGATCGTAATATCTGGTGACGTATGGATCGCTCGGACCTAAGGCGACCCAGGCCACGCTCGATTGTCCAAGCGGAAGAAAGGCGACGAGCGCTGGGGAGTACGTCGGATAGGTGTTCACTCTTTCAGGCACCCAGTACCAATCGTTCGAAGCATACGCCCAGCGTCCATAGTGATAAGGCGCATAGCCCCAAGGCTCAGACGACACCCACGTCACCCCGTACGGATAATCCGTGGTCCAGTAGCCTGACTGGTACGGCGCCCACCCGGCGGATTCATGCGGGTGCCAGGCGTAGCCGTAGTCGCTTACGTACTGCCAATCGCCATAGTCATCGAGATCGTCGATGCCCGGAACGTAGTCGCTGACGTAGTTGTAACTGCTATAGAGTCGGTCTGGCTCGTAAGCATAAGGATCGTCGAGATAGGTGTAGTAGCTCCGATAGCGGCCGTCGTAACGCTTCGGATATCGCTCGCGATAATAGTTGTCGATGTATGATCCTGCCTGATTAGGTTCCACTTTCGACATCACTGCCGGCGAATTCCCCTGACACGACACGGTGAGCGATTCGCCTTTCTGAATGTCACCCGATCCATTTTGTCCGACGACTTGAGCTGCACCGCTGAATGCGGTTGCGGTCGCGTTG
>DATLVM010000362.1:0-2405 GCA_035577445.1 Pyrinomonadaceae bacterium | reverse complement strand
CCAATCCGCGGCTGGCGGCGGAGAGGAATCGCAGCCGTCAGAACATGACATAGAGAGGCTCGTGGAACTTCATGCGAGCCGCAGCGAACGCGTTCGCGCTTACTGATAAACCAATGCCGGACGACAGTGCAGGACTGAAATCATCGCGCCCGAATATCTTCGTGGGCGGGCAGGAAGTGCCCGAGCTCGGCGCCGCGATGGAGAGCCTGATGATTGCCGAGAGCACCACGGGCTTGTATCGCTGTGAAGCGACGTTCAGCAATTGGGGCTCGATCAATAACACGACGGATTTTCTGTATTTCGATCGAAAGACGCTCGACTTTGGTAAAGATTTCGAGGTCAAGCTGGAATCGGATTCCTTGTTTCAAGGGAAGATCATGGGAATGGAAGCTTCCTTTCCGGAAGACAAATCGCCGGAGATCAGCGTGCTGGCGGAAGATCGTTTTCAGGATCTGCGCATGAACCGCCGCACGCGGACCTTTACCGACGTCAGCGACTCAGACGTAATCAATCAGATCGCTACCGATCATGGGCTGAGCCCGAGCGTCGATGTCTCCGGACCGACTTACAAAGTGCTGGCGCAGGTCAACCAGAGCGACCTCGCGTTCATTCGCGAGCGCGCGCGGTCCATCGACGCGGAAGTCTGGATGGAAGGGAACAACCTGAACGCGAAAGCGCACACCGGCCGCAACGGCGCTGATTTGCAAATGACGTATGGCAAAGAGCTGCGCGAATTCACAGTGCTCGCGGATTTGGCGATGCAGCGCACCAGCGTCGCAGTGAACGGGTGGGATGTCTCGAGCAAGTCGGCGTTGCAATACGAAGCAACCGATTCAGTAATTAGCAGCGAGCTGAACGGTGATACCAGCGGCGTCAGCATCCTGCAGTCTGCGTTGGGTGCGCGCAAGGAAGCGCTCGCGCACACGGTGCCGCTCAATCACGACGAGGCGCAGCACGAAGCGGAAACTTTCTTCAAGATGAGCGCGCGGCGATTCGTCGTCGGGCGGGGCGTCGCCCAGACGAAAGCGACGCTGCGTGTAGGGACGAAACTCGATCTGCAGGGACTGGGCCCGCTCTTCAACGGCAAGTACTACGCCGTCGAAGTGAAACACATTTTTGATTTGGCGAAAGGCCTGCGAACAGAGTTCAAGTCGGAACGGCTGGGCATCGGGAAGTAAAGGGAATGTCTGACAAGCTGCCATTCGAAATGATTCTTGATGTGCGCGTTCCCAGCGGATTGGGCGGGCGCTGGTACGGCGCGTTTCCCGCGCTGGTGACCGACATCAAGGATCCCGACGGCCAGGGCCGCGTGAAGATCTCTTTGCCGTGGTCGGCTGATACCGCGGGCGCGAAGTATGAGTACTGGGCGCGGCTCGCCACGTTTATGGGTGGCAACAATCGCGGCAGTTGGTTCATTCCCGATGTCAACGACGAGGTACTGGTGGTTTTCGAAGGCGGCGATCCGCGGCGTCCTTATGTTATCGGCGCGCTGTGGAATGGCAGCGACGCGCCGCCGGAATCGATGGACGGCTCCGGCAACAACTACAAGAAAGTGCTGCGATCGCGGAACGGCGTGAAGGTGACGCTCGACGATCAGGACGGGCAGGAGAAACTGATTCTGGAAACGCCGGGCGGCCAGAAGATGACGATGAAAGACGGTCCGGGCTCAGTCGAGATAGTCGACAGCAACGGCAACTCAGTGAAGCTCGAAACCAGCGGCATCACGATCACCGCCGCGGCGAAAGTGACCATCAACGCGTCACAAGTCGCCGTGTCGGCCGGAATAGTGACGGTCGATGCGGGCATGTCGAAGTTCAGCGGCGTCGTGCAATGCGACACGATGATCAGCAACAGCGTGATCAGCGCGTCCTACACGCCCGGCGCAGGAAACATTTGGTGAGCTAATGGCGAAGGATCAAATCCAATGGGCATCGCCGCCACCGCTCTGGCCACACGCGATGAGTGCGGTTGACGCCAACGTGCGCCGCACGACGCTGCGGCAGCCGGCGATCCTGCGTTTTGCCACTGACAATTTCATGAACGATTTCTCCGACATGCTCGACCAGGATCCCGCGCGGCTGGTCAACTATGTGGCCATCCCCGAAACGTGGCGGGGACCGGCCGCAGCGCCCGAGCCACTGCCGAACGTGCCGCTCTTTGCCCGCACGATGAACCGTTTAGGTCTGGTCGCGGCGCGATCGAAAAACGCCGCGCTGGTGCCCGGCGGCAAGGGCGTGTCGTCGCTGATGGTTACCGGCGCATCTCCGCAACCAAAGAAACTAAAGCTCTATCAGCCTGCGCATCAGCGTTTTTATCTGGTCACGTCCTCACTGGTTTGCGAGCGCGTGGGTCTGCCTGATCACGCGATCAATGTGGGGCGACAGGAACGCGCCTCGTTCGTCGTG
>DATLVM010000361.1:0-2902 GCA_035577445.1 Pyrinomonadaceae bacterium | reverse complement strand
CTCGGCAAACGAATATGCGACTCCGCCCGGAACGGACGCGACCGGCACAAACCGGTCACCCTTCAGGAAGGCAACCCCACTTTGGGTGCCGACCCAAATCTGCCCGCGATCGTCTTGAAAGAGGCTTTGCGCCTGGTTGTTTGGCAATCCACTGTCGGTTATCTCACGAACGGTAACCCCCGGCGGCGGCGCCGTTCCCTGGGTGGGTCTGCTGCCCGCGGCGCTACCGCGAGTGCCAAGCGCGCCTCCCTTGCGATAAACCGTAATCTGTCCTTTATCCCATCTATTCAGGCCGTCAGCCGTGCCCAGCCAAAGACTGCCGTCGCGGGCGGCGAGAATGGAAAAGATCCCTCCGCTGGAGAAACCTTGCTGGACGGAGAAGGTTGGGATGGCAAAGTCGCGAAACTTGTCCAGGCCATCTCCGGTCGCCACCCAAATATTACCCTCCCGATCCTCGAGAAATGAGAGGACCGATTGGCCCGACAGGCCATCGGTTCGGTTAAATAGATCCGCTCTTCCCTCGTGCAAATGCAATAGCCCGCTGTCTACCAGAGCGCCAATCCACAGGCCTCCATCACGCTCCCGGAAAAGCTTATAAGGTTGAAATGGCAGCGCGGTCGGAAGCGGATACAGCTCCGATTTACCGTTTCGCAGCTTGGTGATCCCGGTGCGCTTGGCAACCAGGATTCCGCCGTCGTCGCTCTGGCTCAGCGAGTAGATTCGCTGGGTCGGATCTGGCATGGGATAGAGTTCGGGCCGACCAGGCTTCCATCGCCACAGCCCATTCGCCGCTCCCGCCCAGAGGTTGCCGTCGCTGTCTTCGTATAGCGAGGTCACGCCGGAGCCCAAGCGGCCATCCTCGCCATAGCACTGGGTATTGCCGCCCTCAATTCGACACAGTCTGCCCACGGAAGGCGACCAGCCGGCAACCCAAATCTTTCCGTCGCGATCTTCAAGCAGCGCTTCGATAACCTGCCCATCCAGTTCAGGGTAGTGAGTGAGCTTGTTATCCTTCCAGCTCGCCAGCCCACTAAAGGTACCAATCCAAAGGCGTCCATCGCGAGCGGCCTGCAAGCTTCTGATGTCGGTGTTGGCAAGACGCTCGCCCGGAGGTACCTGCCACGGTGTGGCCCGCACACCGTCAAATCGGAGCAAGCCGAATTCAGTGCCCAGCCAGAGATAGCCATCGGGAGTTTGTGCCAGCGTTCGGATTATCCCTTTCGAAAATCCTTCGCCGAGTTTCCATGAGGCGTGGTCGTATTGATTGACATCGAGTGATGGGTTTAATGCGAAGACACAAGGGCAAAATACGAGGAGAAACCCTAGCGCGATAATGCTGTTCGCTCTCTTCATCTTAGATTCGGACCACAAACGAGCCGCATTGATGTTCAATCCGCTGATGCTAAACACGATCCCCTTTGTGCGAGCACCATGCGCGCCTAAAAGCTATACTTCAATCCCAACTGGATCACCCGTTCCGTTTGCGTAAACCCGAAGTCGCTGGCTGAAGTTATTTTCCCCGCGAGCGGGTTGTTGCCCGGCGTCACCACTGGATCGTCGAACTGCGGATGATTGAATGCATTAAACAATTCGGCCCTCAACTCTACTCGCTGCCGATCAGTAACACGTAGGAATTTTGAAATAACCACATCCCATCTGTTGTTTCCGCTGCCGCGGATCACTCCCTTCCCTGCATTACCGAGCTGACCGGGCGCCGGATTCGCCAGCTTGCTGACGTCGAACCATCGATCAATTGTCCGCTCACCGCGCGGTAAGTTCGGATTACCCAAAAGATTCGCGTGCGACCCGATGAACGGAACGCCGAAAGAAGTGGGTGTTAGAGAGGGACCATCCTGGAACGTTGCGATCGCGCCGATCTGCCAGCCGCCGGCGATTACCCCCACCAGGTCTTTTCTGTTTCTAAAAAATGGGAGTTCGTAAAGCCAGGAGCTGATCAAGCGGTGCGGCCGATCAAATGGCGCGGGACCATAGTTGGCGCGAATATTCTTCATCGTTTGCAAGCCCGCTCCAGCACCAAATGCAACGCCAACGCTGCTCGCATCCAAATCAGTCAAAGTCTTCTGAAAGGTATATGAAACCAGAAACGTAAGACCGTTGACGAAGCGTCGTTCAAGTCGCGCTTGCAGTGCATGGTAATTTGCGGTCGCGCGTGACTCGTAGATTGTGACACTACCCAACTGCGGATATGGAAAGACGGGCGCGAAATCAGGAGGCTGAGCCGGGAAGGGGTTAGGCTCGTTGTAATTAAGCGGACTCATCAAATGCGTGCTTCGCGAACCATGATAGGCGGCCTCCAACACCATATCCTTCGTGATGAGATATTGAACGCTCGTGTTCCACTGCTGCACCTGACCATCGCGGAGGTTGCGCTGCATCCCGATGCGGTTGTTGGTGATCATTCGAGTGCTCTGGGCGAGAGGATCGTCCACGGTAAACACGGGTAGAGGATTTCTCGGATCTGCGGGACGAACAACCAGGTTGCTGACAACACCAAACGGATTCTGAAACGCGAGTTGCCGGTACGAGTTGATCACGTCAGGCGTGTAGAACAATCCATATCCGCCACGAAGCGTGAGCCGATCTGTCACCTGCCAGGCAAGTCCAATCCTCGGCGAAAAATTCTTGTAATAAGCGTTGACCAAACTACGCGGGTATCCATTTTGCCCGGGGAACACCTGCTGGCCAGTGGCGAGATCAAAACTCGCAATTTGATCATCCCGCTCGACTGGCCGGCCAAAATATTCCCAACGCAGTCCCACATTCGCCGTCAAACTCCGGGTCAGCTTCCAGTCGTCCTGTAGATAAAAGCCCATGTCCGTATAGGACAAGTGCGGCGAAAAAGGAGCGGTCTGAACTGTGTAGCTGGACGGATATCCGAGCA
>DATLVM010000360.1:0-2682 GCA_035577445.1 Pyrinomonadaceae bacterium | reverse complement strand
CAAGGCACCCTGCAAGCCATTTTCGAATTTCAAACGCTCGTGTGCCAGTTGACCGGAATGGATATCGCGAATGCCTCGATGTACGACGGGTCGACCGCGATGGCTGAAGCCGTGCTGATGGCCGAACGCGTCACAAGACGATCGAAGGTAATCGTTTCGTCGGCGATTCACCCGCAATATCTCGAAGTAGCGCACACTTACGTCCAGCACGCAGGCATCGAGCTGCAGCATGCAAAGATTGACGATCAGATCGGGCAAACTTTGTTGGATTCGATCGATGACAACACGGCCGCCGTCATCGTGCAATCACCAAATTTCTTTGGCTGCATCGAAGACGTCACGGCGATCGCGGAAAAGGCTCATGCCGCCGGCGCATTGCTCGTAGTCGTCGTTACAGAAGCAATGTCGTTTGGATTGTTGAAGTCGCCGGGCGCTTGCGGCGCCGACATTGTCGTGGCCGAAGGACAATCGTTTGGCGTGCCCGTTTCGTTTGGCGGACCCTACGTCGGATTGTTCGCCACGCGCGAGAAATATGCGCGGCAGATTCCGGGACGATTGGTCGGCGAGGCTTACGACAAGCAAGGCCGTCGCGGATTCGTGCTGACGCTGGCGACGCGCGAACAGCACATTCGCCGCGAGAAAGCGACTTCTAATATCTGTACGAACGAAGGATTGATCGCGCTGGCCGCGACAGTCTATCTGGAAACAATGGGCCGACGCGGTGTCCAGGAAGCAGCGCAACAGTGCGCGCAGAAGGCTCATTACGCCGCGCGTGAGATTGCGAAGCTTAAAGGATTCTCGCTTCCCTACTCTGCGCCTTTCTTCAACGAGTTCATCGTCAACGCGCCGGTCGGCGCTGCCGATTTACTCGCGAAACTTGCAAACGACAAAGAGATCGACGGCGGGATCGCTTTATCACGGTTCGATTCGAATCGCCCGAACGATTTTCTGGTTTGTGTCACCGAGACGAACACGCGCGGACAGATTGATGCGCTGGTCGACGGTTTGCGGTCGATAAGCTAAATATGTTTAGAGGCGGGCTACCGCCCGCCCCGTCTTACGAAACCATGGCGGGCAGTAGCCCGCCCCTAAACGATGACTTCGCACATTTCAAAAGTTACCAATCACCCCAGCCAAAACGAGCAGCTCATCTTTGAACGCTCGCAGGAAGGTCGCGCCGGCTACAGCTTGCCGCCGCTCGACGTCGAAGAAGCCTCGCTCGACGAAATCATTCCGCCTGAGCTGCAACGCGAAGACGATCTGGCGGGCATGCCCGAGGTCACTGAAGTCGACGTGGTGCGCCACTTCACGCGCATATCGACCTGGAATTATTCGATTGATCTCGGCATGTATCCACTCGGCTCGTGCACGATGAAGTACAACTCGCGGCTGAACGAGAAGGTCGCGCGGATCGCGGGGTTCGCGAATCTTCATCCGCTCGCTTCCGAAGCTGACGCGCAAGGCGCCCTGGAAGTCATCTATGAACTTCAACAGCATCTCGCCGAGATCACCGGTCTGCCCGGAATTTCGTTGCAACCCGCAGCGGGGGCGCACGGCGAAATGACCGGCATCATGATCATTCGCGCTTTTATCGATGCTCGCGATGGCAAAGAAGTTTCTGCGAAGCGGCGCACCATGCTGATTCCCGATTCGGCGCATGGCACGAACCCCGCGTCGGCGCACTTGTCGGGCTTCACCGTCAAAACAATTCGATCGACGGCGGAAGGTTTGACTGATCTCGATCACTTGCGTGAACTCTGCGCGCATGGCGATGTGGCTGGATTGATGTTGACGAATCCGAATACGCTCGGCCTGTTTGAGAAAAACATCCAGGAGATTTGTCGCATCGTGCATGATGCGGGCGGTCTCGTGTACATGGACGGCGCGAACATGAACGCGTTGGTTGGTGTCGCGCGACCCGGCGACATGGGCGTTGACGTGATTCACCTAAATCTGCACAAGACTTTTTCCACGCCGCACGGTGGCGGAGGCCCTGGCTCGGGTCCGTGCTGTTGCACAACTGCGCTTGAACCTTTCTTACCGGTCCCGCGTGTAGTAGCGCAAACTTTAGTTTGCGACGCTGCCGGTGATCGCAAACTAAAGTTCGCGTTACATTCCGAATATCCGCAATCAATCGGTCGGGTGAAGGCCTTCTACGGAAATTACGGGATGATGCTACGCGCTCTGGCCTACATCCTGACTCACGGCTATGACGGATTGCGTGAAGCTACAGAAGCGGCCGTGCTCAACGCGCGCTACATTGCTCACGGTCTGATCTCAGATTACGACAAACCTTTCGCGGGCGATCCGATGCACGAGGTCGTCTTTACCGACAAACGTCAGGCACGGAAAGGCGCGCACACGCTGGACATCGCGAAGCGGTTGATCGATTACGGTTTTCATCCGATGACGATCTACTTCCCTTTGATCGTCTCCGGCGCGATGCTAATTGAGCCAACTGAATCGGTCGGCAGACAGGAACTCGATCAATTCATCGAAGCCATGCGATCGATCGCGCAAGAAGCCGACGACGATCCCGAGTTGGTCCTGAACGCTCCGCACACCACACGCATTGGGCGTCTGGATGAAGCCGCCGCGGCGCGCAAGCCGGTCTTGCGCTGGAAACCAAAGACCGATACACCGCTTGCCGCAGCCAGCGGATAACGTACTGGATGGTTAAGC
>DATLVM010000359.1:0-5070 GCA_035577445.1 Pyrinomonadaceae bacterium | reverse complement strand
GAAAGTCCTTCGTCGTAGTCACATAGATGCGATGGTTTCGTCCATTGTCCCCGCTTCGATCGGTTGCGGGAAATCGCCCCGGAATCGTCGTTGACCAAAACAGCAGGTAGTCTCGTGTCTTCGCATCATAGAAAAGTTCCGGCGCCCAAAGGTTCAACGCCGTCGGCTCACGCCTGAGCGGTGTAAAGCCGCGCTGCCGAGACCAATGGATCAGATCTTTCGAAGTAGCATAGCCGAGCACTTGATCGTTCCATGAAGTCGTCCAGACCAGGTGGAACAATCGATCCGGCCCGACGATGATCTGTGGATCGCGCATCAACTTGCTGCGGCCGACGACCGGTTGCAAGAGCGACTTGCCGCCGTTTAGGTCATGCCAAACTAATCCATCTTCGCTGTAGGCAAGATGCAAACCATCTTCGCCATTTCCTTTGAAGTAACTAAAGACATAGGCGTCGCGAGCGATCGACGGATTCTCTTTCGAGGAATCGTCTCTGACTTGGCGGCTCTTCTTTGCGTCTTTGCGACTTTGCGTGAGACCCACGGCGCATTTCACACAAAGCCGCAAAGGCGCAAAGGATCGCAAAGATACGGATCGAGAACTGCTCACAAAATTATTAAGGACGTGTCTTCCTGAAGCAGCGAAATGCCCGTTCGAAGTGACTAACGTGAAGAGCAACGCGTAACGAAGTAGTTTCATGAATCGTCTCAAGCGATTAATCCAAATGGAAGACGCAATCCAATTCGGTCGTCGCCGGACTGTTATCAGCATTCGTCAACATCAGATCGCTCATGTCTGCCCACCAGCGTTTGCAGATTTCAGTCTCGGCGATTTGCTGCCAGCGCACTTCTGATTCGATCTCGACGTAGGCGAACAATCGATCAGTCGCATCGTCGCAAAAGATTGAATAATTACTCACGCCGTGTTCCTTCAAAGCCGTTTCCAACTCAGGCCAAATTGGATTGTGCCGGCGCTCGTATTCCGCGCGCGAACCCGGCTTGAGCATCATCACGAACGCTTTGCGAATCATCGCTGTATCAAAAGTTGAATCGATCGATATTGCTCTTATTGAAGACGAACGGAGCACCAAGACGCACCTCGTCATCGGCAACTTCGATCTTGCCCAGTCGACCAACGCTTATCTCTTTGTCGCCACGTTTTAGCTGTCCCGTCGCGAAGGCGTTCGCCGCATAAACCGTCAAGTATCCAAGGTCGACCGTGTTCCACAGCACGACGCTGTCGACGACACCGGCGTGAACGTAAGGCTTGTTCATGTTCGGCAGCGACAAGCCCGTGACTTGCACGTCCTTGCGGCCTGATTGCTGCACAGCCTCAGCAGCGCCGGGAACCGCGGGCGCGGCGATCGCCATAATTAACTTCGCGTTCGGATACACCTTGAGCACAGTCTGGGTTTCGGAGAACGCCCGATCACGATCGCCCTCGCTGGGCTGAATCGCGACTAGCTTCAAGTCGGGGTATTTCTGCGCCATTCGCTCTTTGATGTACTTGATCCACTCGTTTTGATTCGCCGCGCTCAACGACGCGGTGATGATCGCGAACTCACCTTGGTTGTTGAGAATTCGCGCGGCTTCATCTGTCAGCGTATAGCCAATCCCCTGGGGCGTGGCTTGATCGACGAAGAAATCGCGCGCGTCTTTCTCGGCGTCCGCATCCCAGGTGATGACTTTGATTCCCTTCTCTTTGGCCTTGCGCAGCACGGTTGAGATGCCGACCTTGTTTTCAACGCTCACCGCAATCACGTCGACACCACGAGTAATCCACGCTTCGACAACTTCATTCTGCTTCGCCGGATCGAGATCGGTCGGGCCATCCCACAACAACTCAACGCCCAATTCCTTCGCGGCTTCGTCGGCGCCTTGCTTGCAACTGACGAAGTAAGGATCGCCTTTCGCTTTTGGCATCAACGCAATCACTGGTTTGCGTCCGGCAGCAGTCTTGCCGGCGGCGCCCAATTGCTGTCGCAGCGAACGCGTCAACATCCAGTTGCTGCCGGCGACAATCAGGGCCGCGATGAGAATCACCGCACTCAAGATAGCGATTTGCGAATTTCGCACTTCGAATTCCTCCTCAAACGTTTGCCGATCGCCGCCCGCCGTTGCTAAGCGTCCTGCGGAACTCAATGCCGTTTGGCGCGCGGATCTTACACGAGCCGACAGGCGATCGATAAGAATTGTTCCCACCAGCAGCGCGCCGGTGAGAATGCCTGCCAATTCCGCGGGCTGCGCGCTCAGGCGTAATCCGTTTTGCAAAATCACAATGGCAAACAAACCGAGCACAGTTCCCAACACTGTGCCGCGACCGCCAAAGATCGAAGTGCCCCCGAGCACCACCGCCGTGATCGCCATCAACTCATAGCCCGTGCCCGCGTCCGATTTTGCCTGACCCAAATGCGCAACATAAATAATCGCAGCGCTGCTGGAAACCAATCCCGACAGCACATAAACAACGGCCAGCCGGCGTGCAACAGGGATTCCGGCGTATCGCGCTCCTTCGGCTGAGTAGCCAATCGCGTACAGACTTCGTCCATAGATCGTGCGATGAAGCCACCATCCAAAGGCAACGATGGCGACGATCAGGACGAGCAGTTGAGTCGGTACAATCCCGCCAAGGTAGCCCTGGCCCAGAAACAGAAATCGCGGAGAGAACCCGGAATAGTTTTCGATGCCGCGAGTCAGTCCTTCCGCGATTCCGCGAAAAAGCGAAAACGTTCCGAGCGTCACAATCAGCGGTGGAAACTTCAAGCGCGAGATCATGAAAGCGTTTAGCGCTCCACCGAGAACGCCGATCACCAGCGTTACTAAAGCCGCGATCGCGATAGGCAGATGAGCGTCGCGCCACAATCCGCCGAGCACGACCGCTGACAGGCCGATCATCGAACCTACCGACAGATCGATGCCGCCGGTGATGATGATGGGCGTGAGTACCAGCGCGAGCAATCCGATTTCAACACTCAGTCGCGTGATCTCGAATGCGTTCGCCGCCGAGAGAAAATTATTTCCGGTTACGCTGAAGATGACGCACTCGATCACGATCACGAGCAGCAGAACCCATTCGTTGTTGGGAAAGAACCGCTCGCGCCACGGCGGAGTTAATTGAAGATCGCGTGATTCTGGCTGAGAAACTGATTTCATCTGACGTGTCGCTGAAGAACAGGAAAACTAGCCGCGGATAGACGCGGATTTACGCAGATAAGCAAAAGCCAAACACCCAAACACTTTCCTTTTTTTGACCTTTTTTCCGTATCCGCGTTCATCCGCGTGCATCTGCGGCCAATTAACTTACCTGTTGCGCGACTCGCATTCGCTCGACCCTTCCCAGCACGAAATCGGAAGCGAGTGCCGCCAGGATGATCGCGCCTTGAATCGCCTTCTCCCAAAAAGGATTGACGCCGACGAACGTGAGCGCCGTTCCGATGGTACCCAGCAGCGCCACGCCGATGAGCGTGCCGATGAGTGTGCCGCGTCCGCCGGTGATTGCGGTCCCTCCGACCACGACAGCCGCGATCGCTTTCAGCTCCAAGCCGATGCCTGCGTTGCTCGGCACTGTCGAGAAGCGCACTGCGTTTAGCAAGGCCGCGAGACCGACCAGCGCTCCCATCAAAACAAAGACAAAGAACGTGACTCGCGTCGGCTCGATTCCCGCCAATCGCGCAGCTTCAGTGTCCGACCCAACTGCATAAACCGCCCGGCCCACCGCCATGCTCCGCAACGTCCAGGCGAAGAATCCGAGCACCAGCAGCGATGCGATCACGATCAGCCATTGTCCCAAACTCTGTCCGAGTCCCAGCCATTGAAAATTGGCAGGCAGGTTCTGCACCCACTCGCCGCCGGTGGTCCAACGCAATGCATCGCGCCACGCAACCAGCATCGCCAGCGTCACGATAATTGACGGCAATCGAAGCGTTCCGATGAGCGCGCCATTGATTGCACCCATCGCCGCACCAATCATGACGACGCAGATCAAGACTAACGGCATCGGCACTCCGGATTTTGCCAAAGCGCCCGCGGCCACGCTGGCGATCGCAAACTGCGAACCTACCGAAATATCGATCTGCGCCACGAGGATCACCATCGTCATGCCGATGGCAACCAGCAGGACGGGCACATTGTTGAGCGTGAGGTCTCGCAGATTAGCCGCGCTAAAAAACGCAGGCGCGATGATGGCAACCGCGATAAGCAACGCGGCGTAAGCTAGCGCGGCGGATAGTTCTCGCTTGTAACGACCAATTTTCATGGGGCGGTTGTATCAGAACCCGGAGCGGTAGCGACGGGATCATGTGACGCCTCAATGCTCCCACTTGACCCGGTCGCTACCGCTCCCGGTTCTGACACTTCACTATGACCCAACGCCAGCGCGAGGATCTTTTCCTGGGTCGCTTCGGATCGATCAAGTGTTGCCACGATCGTCCCACCGTACATCACCGCGATCCGATCGCTCATGCCCAGCACTTCCGGCAGTTCAGATGAAATCATCAGAATCGCTACGCCCTGCGAGGCCAGCTCAGTCATCAATGCATGCACCTCGGACTTGGCGCCGACGTCGATGCCCTGGGTTGGCTCGTCGAGGATCAGCTGCGAAGGTTTTGTGACCAGCCACCGGCTGAGCGCAACCTTCTGCTGATTGCCGCCGGACAACGTCGCGACCGGCGCGAATATCGTCGGCGTTTTGATTCCGAGTTTCCGCGTGTAATCAGCCGCCACCTCTTTTTCGCGGCGGAAATCGAGCGCGCCCATCCGCGAAAACTGATCCAGCGAAGCCAGCGTGATATTCGCGCTGATCGCGAGATCGAGAATCACACCGTGACGACGCCGATCCTCCGGCACGTAGGCAATGCCGGATTCGATCGCCTGCGCCGCGCTTCTGATGGTCACTTGTTTTCCCCGGAGAAGAATTTCGCCTGCGTCAGCAGGGGTCAGGCCAAAGATTGTCCGCGCCAATTCAGTGCGTCCACCTCCGACCAAGCCCGCCAATCCGACAATCTCGCCCGCGCGCACGGAAAGATTCACGTCGTGGATGCCCGAGGCAGAGCAACCAACTTGGCGCAACTCGAG
>DATLVM010000358.1:0-17621 GCA_035577445.1 Pyrinomonadaceae bacterium | reverse complement strand
ATCAGCCTGCCCGTTAACTCTCTGTCGCCGCTTCGCGGCTCTGAAATAACCAACGACCACCACCCAAGGCTCGCAGAGCCTCGCCTTGGGCTTAGCTCCTACCGCTGCTCCGCAGCTCCCGCTTGCACCGGAAAGGGCTAGTACTTGATGAGTCAAGTATGTCAATACCCTTGCGGTTCATCCATCGTGAAGACTACGACGAGAGGATTTGAGCCCTTCAGCTTGTCCGCTCTCCTAAAGAAGCGATAACATCGATACAACAGGAGCCGGATCATGCAATCAATCGACGAACTCGCACGCACAATCACTCAACTCAATCCGTCAGAGCAGCAGGCTTTGATGGAAAAAGTGTCGAAACTCAATCGGGAAACCGATCGGAATGATGAGATGGATGCACGGCTCGTGTTGATGCAGGAAGCGATGAAGGACGAGTTATTTCTCGCTGACCTGCACGAAGTGATGGACGACTATCGTTATGTTGATTCCGAGGGAACCACGGCATGACTCCGGAACGCTGGAGCGTTTGGCTCGCGAACCTTGGTCCGTCATTGGCTCAGAACAAGGTAGGACTCGCCCAGTTTTGGTGATAAGCGGTGCGAAGCTGAATCACGTTCTTCCGGTAGTTAATGTTCTTCCAATCACCTCGCGCAAACGCAACCGCCGCATCTATCCCAATGAAGAGTTGCTCTCGGCGGGAACTGCCGGGCTTGACCTGGAGTCAATCGTTCTCTGTTATCAGATTCGCACGCTTGATCAACAGCGACTGGCTAAGAACCTGGGAAACTATTGATGATGAGAGTTTGAAGATTCAGGTGCTTAATGCTTTGAGATTTCAGCTTGGCTTAAGCAAGTAAGTCCGAATCAACAAGCGGTCAAATGCTTTACTGATAAAGCAGCACTTTCGCTCGCGTTTTCTGGAAGTTCTCGAGCGGTCCGGACCACGATTGCGTGAGTTCTTCCGGCGACGCGCCGCGCTTTAGTTTTTCCAGCGCGTCTGCATTCACCAGCAAGCGGGAATAAGAATCAACTTTCCATTCGGCGGGATAAAGACGGTGAAGTGCGACCGCAACTTCGATTCCGGTTCGCACTGATCGAAAGTTGGAACGATCGGTAATGACAACGTTCACGCCGCTGCATTCTTCATTCTTGAAGACTGACGTATTCGGTTTGAAGCGAATTGGAATAAAGCGAACGCCCGGAATCCTACGTGCGTTGAGATAACTCGCAAGCTTCTGTCCATCCAACCACGGCGCGCCGACGACCTCGAACGGAGTGTCGGTGCCACGGCCCACCGAAACGTTCGTTGTCTCGAGTAAGCCGATTCCCGGATATAACGCGGCTTCCGTCAAACTTCGCATATTCGGCGACGGATTAATCCAACTCAAATTCGTCGAATCGAACCACATCGCCCGCCGCCAGTTTTCCATTTGAATCACCCGCACGTCCGCGCCGAGTTTTTTGTCGTCATTGTAAAGGCGCGCAAGTTCACCGACCGTCATTCCGTGGCGCACGGGAATGGTGTGATAAGCGGTGAACGAAAGTTTATCCGCATCGGCAATCGGACCTTCGACATCGACGCCGTTGATTGGGTTGGGCCGATCGAGTATGAAGATCGGCAACTTCGCTTTGCCCGCTTCTTCGATCACGTTTCCCAGCGTCGAGATGTACGTGTAGAAACGCGCGCCGACGTCCTGAATGTCATAGACCAACGCGTCGAGATCCTTTAACTGTTCGGGCTTTGGCCGGCGCGACTCGCCGTACAGAGAATAGATGGGCAAGCCTGTCTGTTCATCTTTTGTGTCGGAAACTTTTTCGTCAGACAGTCCGCGAATGCCGTGTTCAGGAGAAAACAACGCAACCAGCTTCACGTTAGGCGCTTTGAAAAGCACATCGATGGTTGAGTTTCCAGTGCGATCGCGGCCAGTCTGATTCGTCACCAGTCCAATCCGCAGGTTCGCAAGCTGCTTGAATCCGTCGCGCTCGAGCACGTCGATGCCGGTCAAGACTTGCGCGTCGGCTGGAGTTACCGCGGTGCTGCTCGCGCGATTCGCGTTTGTATTCAGGCGGGCCAGACTCACGAGCAACTCGGCCGCCGTGTTTGCTGATTCTTCGCGCGCTTTTGATGCAGTCGTGTCGGTGATTGAACTGGCGACGATCGAAGCGACTCGTCCGCGCAAAGGCCCCACATCACCTTTGCCGTCCGGGTGAACGCGGTTGCTGAGAAAGATCACGAATGAATCGCCGGCCGGATCGATCCAGATCGAAGTTCCCGTGAAACCCGTATGACCAAACGAACCCAGCGGGAAGAGATCGCCTTTGTTCGAAGAAAAGGTGGTCGCGAGATCCCAGCCGAGTCCGCGTGCTGCGCCAGTTTCCGAAACTGCACGCGGCCGCGTCATCGTCGCGATCGTCATCGGACTCAAGATGCGCACGCCATTGTAAACGCCGCCGTTCAAAAGCATCTGGCAAAAGATCGCGAGATCGTTTGCCGTCGAGAACAATCCTGCGTGACCAGCCACACCGCCCATGCGAAAGGAAGTCGGATCGTGCACCTGACCGCGCAGCCATTGCTCGCCTTCGGCGCCCGCGTTCGCGCCGCTGTCACCGAGGTAATTCATCTGACCGCGTCGCTTTTCTGTTGGTGCGATGCGAGCGCGCAGACTGGAATTGGGATTAAATCCAGTGTCGCGCATTCCGAGCGGCGCAAAAACATTTCGTCGCGCAAACTCATCCAGCATCAATCCACTGACCCGATGCACGACTTCACCGAGCGCGATGTAGTTGATGTCACTGTAAACGAAGCGCATTCCCGGCGGAGTCCTCAGAGGTTCGCGATACAAATGCTTGATCGCTTCGTCGTAACCAGTCCAACGTTCGCGCAAATCGAAATCGGGCGCGAAGCCACTGACGTGCGTCATCAAGTGTTCGATCGTAATCGCGTCGCGGCCTTCGCCTTTCATCTCGGGAATGAATTGAGTGACCGGATCGGCTAAGCGAATTTTCCCTTCCTCGACCAGCATCATGATGCTGGTGGTCGTCGCGACGACTTTGGTGAGACTTGCGAGATCGAAGATCGTATCGAGCGTCATTGCTTCGCGTTGAGGTTCGACCGCGCGAGCGCCGTACGCTTTGCGCCAGACGATTTTTCCGTGACGCGCGACCAGCACCACCGCACCCGGCAACTCTTTCTTCTCAATTGAAGCGGTGATGACCGCGTCCATGCGCCCGAGGCGCTCGGCGGAAATGCCGGCGGCTGCGGCAGGCGCGATGGGTAACTGTTGCGAAAATGCTTGGCTGAGAAAAACGAGGAGGCAAGCTAGGGCGGAGATCCGATTTAGCAGCGACGGGAAGGTCATGATCCTGCCACTAGGACGAATGACCGTTGCGGTCTCGTTCGATTGCTTGCATGAGCGCGTCTAGCCGTTTTTGGGTTTGAGTCTGAGCCTCGGCTAACTGCGCGAAGCGCTCCTCGTTTCTTGCGAACTGTTCCTCGTTTCTTGCGAAGCGCTCCTCATTGGCGATTTGAAAATCGATGATAATGTCGATCTTCTCCTCGACGGTACCAATGCGCCGTCGTTCCCGACGGCCCGCGCGCGCGAACAGCTTTGTAAGTCTCTCAAGCCGAGCGATGCGTTCTTCCGAGTTCATATGTCCTCTCAGATTCGTTCCAATTCTAACAAACGCAGAAGCTTCCGGCTACGGTTTGGCTTTCAACTGGATTCCGGTGCCGCGAGGATACATTCCGGGAAGCGAAATCGGCAAACGACCTTTGATCTCGTTTTGGCCCAAGAGCGACTCCGCCGCCGCCTCCTGCAAACTTGGCATGTCGCCGTACGCGACAAGGTATGTTTGCAGTTTCGGAAAGCTCATCAGGATGTAAGGATTGCCGAAACTAATTCCAATCAAGCGGGCGTTCTTCTCGATGAGTTGATTCAAAGCGTTGGTCCCGGGTTCGGGCAGAGCGACACTGCGCGCTTGTCCGGTGCGCACGCGGCCGTACATCGAGACGATTACAATATCGGCGCGCGCGGCTTTATCGATCGCTTTGGCGACTTCCGGTTCCGACGAGCGATCGTCGAGCACCATCGTCTCCATCTTCACTCCGCCGCGCGACATCGCGCCGACGAATGCCTGCGTAATGAATAAGCGATCGTCGCCGTTCGTGATCGCCAGATTGAAGACTTTCGCATTAGGCGAGCGCTTCCAGGGCAGAAGCTTCGCATCATTCTTCACCAGCGTAATCGCGTCATCAGCGATGTCGTCCGCGAGTTCATTAGCTTTCTTTCCCGCGACTTCCTGGTCGATTTGATCGAGCGAAGTGAGACGCTGCTGCGTCAGACCAAGGTCGTATTTTGCAGCGAGGACCTTTCGCGCGGACTGCTCGATACGCGCTTGGGTCAAGCGGCCTTGCTTCACCGCGTCGCGCACACCACGCAAACTTGCATCCGGGTCGGCCGGCTTCAAAAGTAGATCGGCGCCCGCTTCGATGGCGCGTACCGACGCTTCTTCCTGCGTGAAGTAAATCGTCAGGCCGCTCATGCTCATCGCATCAGTCACGATCAATCCATCGAAGTGCAGATCGTTTCGCAGTATGCCGTTCATCACCGGCGACAGGGTTGTCGGCATCGTTCCGGCCGCGATGATCTCGCCGTCATCGCTGGTGTCGATCGCTTTGATTTTCACGTCGCGAGGCAACGGCTGAATCGCAGTCGAATCAATCAGCGGCAACCCGATGTGTCCGGTCATTACCGCGCCCACACCAGCATCGACGGCTGCGCGGAATGGAACCAGCTCGACGGAATTCAAGCGTTCACGCGTGACATCGATCTCGGGAAGACCGCGATGCGAATCTGTGGCCGTGTCCCCATGGCCGGGAAAATGTTTGGCTGTGGCGATGACTCCCGCGCGCTGCGCGCCTTCTACGAACGCGGCGACGAAGCGCGCCACGTCCTTTGGATCTTCGCCGTAAGACCGCACGTTGATGACCGGATTAGCGGCGTTGTTATTGACGTCGGAGACCGGCGCGTAGATTTGCTGAATGCCCATGGCGCGCGCTTCGCGTCCAGTGAGTTCGCCCGCGCGCCGCGCGTAATCCGGATTGCCAGTCGCCGCGATCGCCATGTTCCAGGGAAAGTTCACCGTATCGTCGAAACGCATTCCCGAACCAGCTTCGAGATCGGCGGAGATCAGCAGCGGATACTTCGCTAACTGCTGCATGCGATTCACCAACACGACGGATTCATAAACCGGGCCGCGAAAGAGAATGATTCCACCGACGTGATTATCAACCACCTGATGACGCAGCGCCTGGAATGCTTCGCTGTCCTGATTCAGGAAGGTTGCGTTAACACCTACGTAAATGAGCTGCCCGATCTTTTCATCGAGCGACATCTTTTTTAGTTCGGTGTCGGCCCACTTGAGCGCTTCTTTCGATGGCTTGCGCGAATATGGCTTCGGCGAGTTCGCAGGTGCGATGTTCGCGTGAGTGATTAGGACGAAGGGCTGTGACAGAGCGAATGCCAGGAGCAGAGCGCTCGCCACGAGACGAATATGGTTAATACTTCTGAACATCTCTTCTCAGTTAGTGTCAATCGCCGGAGATTTCGTTGGCGCGGTTATCAAACTCACTAGATAACCAACCGATGAACAAATCATCGTGCCCGTCAAAACGTACCAGGTCCACGCGAGCGGCGTCCTGAGCCAAACATACAACATCACTGCCAGCGCTACCGCCATCCCAGTCATCACGCCGCGCTGGTTCGCGCGCTTGGTCAGCACGCCGAGCAGAAACGCTCCCAGCATCGCGCCGTAAGGCAGCGACGCGATCGTCAACGCGGTGTTGAGTACCGACTTGGTGAAACTCTTCGAAGCGATGGCAATCACGATTAGAATTATGCCCCAGGCGACTGTAAACCATTTTGAAAGACGAAGCAGGTAATCATCGCTGGCGTTCGGATTCACCAAGGGCCGGTAGAAATCGATCACCGTGCTGGACGACAGAGAATTCAACGAGCCGCTGAGGTTCGACATCGCCGCCGCGAAGATCGCCGCGATCACCAAGCCGGAAATTCCGTGCGGCAGTTGACGAACGATGAAGAACGGGAAGACTTGATCGTTGCTTTCCAGCACCGGCTTCGTGGCTCCGGTTTGATAGTAGGTAAACAGCATCACGCCAATCAGCAGAAACAGCGTGAACTGCAGGAACACCACAAAACCGCTCAGGATGATCGCCTTCTGACTGTCGCGCTTGTTACGGCAGGTGAGCAGACGCTGCACGAGAAGCTGATCGGTTCCATGCGAAGCCATCGTCAGGAATGTTCCACCCAACAATCCCGCCCAGAACGTAAACGGCACGGTGAAATCGAGTTTGAACGAGAAGATCTGGAATTTTCCGGCGGCTCCCGCCGTTGACGCGATCGTGGGCCACCCGCCCGGCACGAGATGCAGCAACATGTACGCAGCCAGCAACGACCCGCCAATGTAGATGATCAGTTGAATCAGGTCCGTCCAGATGACCGCCGCAATCCCGCCTTCGAATGTGTAAACGAGCGTCAGCAGCCCGACGATAATGATCGACCAGAGCCAAAGGTAAGGCAGGTTTGGCAGACTCGCGCCAATCACTGCGGCGAGGACGAGCGACGCCGAGAAGATGCGAATGCCTTCGCCAATTGCGCGCATCCCAAGGAAAAGCGAAGCGGCAAAGTTTTTCGTATGCGGCCCGAACCTCTGCTTGAGAAGTTCGTACGCGGTCAGCAAATCGCCGCGAAAGTAAGCGGGAATGAAGATCAGGGCAATGACTACGCGCGCGATGATGTAGCCGACGACCACCTGCAGATAGGTGAAGTTGCCGCCCTGCTCGGGTCGCGCGTAATTCGCATAAGCAATCGCCGGAACCCCGATGAGCGTTATCGTGCTGGTCTCAGTCGCGACAATCGAAAGGCTGATGATGATCCAGTGAGTATTCTTTGCGCCGACGAAATAGTCTTTGACCGTTCGCTGTGACTTGCGAAACATCACGCCGAAAGCCGTGATGCCCGCGAGATAGGCGAGGAGCACAATGTAATCGATGGCAGAGAAACCCATGGTCAATTGGTCGTGCCGTTAGGCACGAGATGTTTATAGTGCCGGACGCTTCCCCGGTCTGATCAGCGAGAAGCGAAATGCGATTTCGCTTCTCGCTGATATCGATTTTGTCACTCCAGTCGCTATAAACATTGAGCTGCTAACGCAGCTTCAGGAGATCCAACGCGTCCGCGATCACACCGCGCGATTGCTCTAACGCCCGCGCGGCTTCATCAAGCGATCGCCCGCTCTTCTGCATGACGATCGCCGCCGGCAAACTTCCTTTCGCAGCGTCGAGCGCGACCGTCGCATCTTTCTCGCTCAAACCCAATTCTGATTCAAGAATCCTGATCGCCCGCGTGTGCAACTTCACATTCCGCGTTTGCACGTTCGTCATGCGATTGCCGGTGACGTAGCCCAGACGAATCATCGTCGCCGTCGAAAGCATGTTCAAAACCAACTTCTGCGCAGTGCCGGCTTTCAATCGAGTCGATCCCGCTACGACTTCGGGGCCAACGACTGGAACGATTGAAATCTCGGCAGCTTTCGCGATGCGTGAATCAGGCACGCAGGTGATCGCGATCGTCAGTGCGCCGATCTCTCTTGCATGATTGACCGCGCCGACTGTATAGGGCGTACGACCCGACGCGGCGATTCCCACCAGCACATCTGCGTTCGTGAATCCTCGCTGATCGAGATCGCGGGCGCCGGCTTCTTCGTCGTCTTCCGACGCTTCGACCGCTCGATAGCACGCGTCGTATCCACCCGCAATGACGGCTTGAACCAAATCAGGCGAGACGCCAAAGGTCGGCGGACATTCCGAAGCGTCCAGCACACCGAGCCGTCCCGACGTTCCGGTGCCGACGTAGAAAAGACGCCCGCCTTGTTCGAGTCTCTCGACAAGGCCCTCGACGGCTTTTGTAATCTTGGGCAGGACACGAGCGACAGCTTCGGGCGCACGCGCGTCCTCTTCATTCATCAGGCGCAGAATCTCTTCAATTGGTAAAGAGCTGATTTGCGCGGTGCGCGGATTCTCTTGTTCGGTTAACGGAATTGATTCGCCAGGTTGCGGCATTGCCGATGAGATAACCACGAGGAGCGATCAAACCGCAACCGGCAACCGGTGCAAATGCTCCTGGGCCATGCGGCCGGCGGCGATCGTTGGTAAAAAAGCTGGATTGGCGATGAAAGCTTTGCGCGCGACCCGCAGCACCTGTTCGCGTAGAGGACGAACGATCAATTCGCCGGCGGCAAAGACGCCACCGACGAACGCAATTTGAAATCGCTCCTGTTCCATCTTTAGCTTGCGGATCACTGTCATTGCAGCTCGGGCCAATTCGGTTCCGGCTTCGTGCAGGATCTCGCGAGCCACATCATCCCCTGCTCGCGCAGCCTCGATTACGTTCTTGCTGAACGCGGCGATTCGATCGTTTGTCATTGACGGCGCGTAGATGGCGGTGGAGAGATCATCCGGAGTCGCCACTTGAAAGAATTCACAGGCAGCTTCAGTCAAAGAGGTCTTTGGCCCACGTCCGTCACACGCGCGCGCCACGGATTGCAAAGCTCGACGCGCGATCCACGACGCACTGCCCTCATCGCCCGCCACCGGGCCCCAACCACCGGCGGACGCGCGCTTGCCCTGACGATTGACCCCGACCGAAATCGATCCCGTGCCTGAGATGATCACGATTCCAGCGTGACCATCAGTCGCGCCGTACAAAGCGATGTCACCGTCGGTTACTAACTCAATGTTTTGGATTCCCAGGCTCTCGACCAGGACGTCATGCATGCGGGCTCGAATATCTGTGCGACGCACTCCGGCAAGACCGACGCCGGCCGCAACGATATCGTCTCGATGAATGCGCGCCGCTGCGCAAGCCTTGTCTACTGCCTCACGAATCGCGGTCGCACCGTTACCGATACCAACGCGCAAAGGATTGGACGGCCCAGCAGAGCCCTCACCCAACACGCGGCCATTGTCCAACACGGCAGCGCGCGTTTGAGTCCCGCCGCCATCTACGCCGACAACCAATTGTCGTAACGGAGCAAGTCTGCGGGGCGTCATCTTAATCGTCTGTGCGGTCATCGTCATGTAATGGTTCGATGTCCGGCAAGGGTGCGGAGATTCCATTCTAGGCAGCGCTCCAGCCATAATGGAAACTAAAAGATCTTATTCCCGTAATAACGCATGTTGATGTAGAGTAGGGTTATGGACATCCGACAACTGAAAGCTTTTGTGGCCATCGCAGAAAGCGGGACTTTTACTGCGGGCGCCGCGCGCGTCCATGTCACGCAAGCCGCGATCAGCATGCAAATCCGGCAATTGGAGAATGAAACGGGCGCCCAACTTTTTGTCCGGGCGCCACGAAAAATTATTTTGACCGAAGCCGGCGAGAAGCTGCTGGAGCGCGCATACATAATCCTGCGCGAGCACAACGCGGCATTGGAAGAATTAGCTGCGTTGACGGGCGCGCATCGAGGTCGTTTGCGGATCGGCACAGCTTCATCGGGAATCAGCGGATCGCCGCTGCCCCAAATTCTTCGAGAGCTGAAAAACCAACACCCCGGCGTCGAAGCTTCAGTCGCATCGGGCACCAGCGAGCAACTGGTACAACAAATTCTGTCCGGAGAGCTGGACGTTGCCTTCGTTTCGCTGCCGGTAGAGGCGCGGGGCGTGCAGACTGAATTGTTGAGCGAAGACTCGCTCGTCGGCATCGCATCGCCGCGTCACAAACTTGCCAAGCAGAAAGTCGTCAGCGCGTATGCGCTGGCCGGAGAGAAGCTGATCCTGGGCGAGCGAGGCGGAAATACACGGCGTCTGCTCGATCAATTTTTTGCGCAAGCCGGAGTCTCGCCCAAGGTCAAGATGGAATTGGCTCGGCTCGCCGCGATCAAACGCATGGTCGAAGAAGACATGGGTGTTGGCATCGTGCCTCGCCAGTCGGTTACGGAAGAGGTCGCCAAGGGAAGCCTGGTGCGCTGGTGGATCGAGGGCGCACAGATCAATTGGCAGTTAGGGATGGCACGGCTGGTTGGTGGATACGAGTCGCCAATTCATCTGACGTTCCTACAGCTTTGCCGCGAGCACTTCGCGAAACCTTCAACGCAACCGCCACGGCCAAAACAGAAGCCAAAGAAGAAGGCCGCGTCAAGTTAACTGCCTCTTGTTTCGTTCATCGCCGCGATCAATCTGTCGATCTCATCTTCATTATTGAAGAAGTGCGTCGCAATACGAATACCTTGCGGTTTTTCAGTAACGACTATTCCATTTTTGAATAGATGCCGGGTCAACCTAGCAGGATCCTCCGCTGCAACCAAAGTTTCTGCCGATCGTGAGTTTTCGTTTTCAATCGGCGAAAGAACTGTCCAGCCATTATCGATTAAGCGCGCGGTCAAATAGCTATTCAATTCAAGCACGCGACTCTGAATGTTCTCGATTCCGACTTCAGCGATTAGATCGAGAGAAGCTCCCAGCGAAAATATTCCGGCGAAATGCGGACAACCTAGCTCTACTCCAGCCGCTGCATCATGACGCGGGCGAAATTCATCGTTGCGCATCGCGAACGGATCTTCGACGCTCAGCCAACTAATCGATCGCGGCATCGACTGAGCCAGTAGTTCACGACTTAGATATACGAATCCGGAGCCGTATCCCGACAGCAGCCATTTGTGACCGGTCGCGCACAGCGCATCGATCTTCATTTCCTTCACGTCGATCGCGAAAGCGCCTGCCGATTGACTCGCATTGATCACGAGTATGTGACGCCCCTTAACTTCTCCGAAAGCAGATGGAACGATCCGGCAACCATTTGAGAACTGCACATGACTCAGGGCGATGACGCCCGTCTTATCGCTCATCGCGTCGCTAACATCTTCGACGCGGACCTCACCAGCGACAGCCTTCAACAGATGCACTGGGATTCGTCGATGCATCCAAGGCAAGGTCGTTACCGGAAACTCCAGTTCGCTCGAAATGACTTCGCCGCGATCTTCAAGCGCATCGACAATCACATTCATGCCCTGTGAAGTGTTGGTCGTGAAGGCGATCTCTTCTGGTTCAGCATTGAGGTAATTCGCGACCTTCTGGCGCACGGCCTCGCGATCGGCGAGCCAGCGATTCCAATGCACGTCGCCGTCACGCATCATCTTTTCGTAGTAGCCCGCCGCGGCTCCCTGTGAAGCAACCGAGACGGGCCCAGCCGCCGCGCTATTCAAATAAGCAACGCGCTCAGTCACAGGAAATCTTTTTCGAATTTCGTTCCAATCAATCATTAAAGCGAAGATACCTTAGCCCCAGGATGTTTCGGAAACGCGAACCTTCAACCGCATTAAATCGCGCAATTCTCTCATCCGAATCGCAAACGCGAAAAACTCTGGCGCTGAAAGCTTGCTCGGTGCTAAAGTTAGCCGTCACAAATCAAGCCGAAAGCAATCGCCATCGGCCTTCGTCATGACTGGCCATAAAGCTGAGGTCGCCCCTGAATCTCGAGCCGCGCAACCCCCGCGCGCTCTTTGCACCAACTTCAACTCCGGACAATGACTGAGAACAAAGGCCGCGAATTCTGTCTCATCGTCGAAGGCGCTTATCTGACCGAGTCGGAAGCTGAGCATGCTTTGCGCGATCCGTTTATCGAAGATTGGGTCGAGCAGCACGGCAACTTCAAGATTCACAACATGGACGACATTCAAGTTACGCCGGGCGTGACGCTGGGCTTGCTTGGTGTAGTGATGATCGATGACCGAGTGTTCGAGATTGCCAGCGTCGATCCCGATCGTCCGTTGACTGAACACAAAGCCAAGGGAGTCGCCGAATCGTTGCGTCGCCAGGACATGTTCGATGAAGTAAGTGTCGAGCCGCGAGAGGAAGAATTGGCCGCCGATTAACGCAGATGAACGCAGATCAGAAAAGGCTTGGGGCTGAGTTTCTTAACGGCCGCATCGCCGTGATTGTCGGCGACATCACCAAACAGGATGTCGAAGCGATCGTCAACGCTGCTAATTCATCACTACTGGGCGGTGGCGGCGTGGATGGCGCGATCCATCGCGCGGGTGGACCGGCGATCCTCGAAGAGTGTCGGGACATTCGCCGCACGCGTTTTCCGCAAGGTCTGCCATCGGGCGAAGCCGTCATCACGACGGGCGGAAACTTGAAAGCGCTCTACGTAATTCACACGGTCGGTCCAATTTGGGGAGAACAACACGGCAAAGAAGCTGAACTCCTCGCGAACTGCTATCACAACTCTTTGACGTTGGCCGTCGAGAAGAATTTGAGTTCAGTCGCCTTCCCTTCGATCTCAACCGGCGTCTACGCGTATCCACGAGCCGAAGCAGCGGAAGTTTCATCGCGCACGATCGAAAACTTTCTCACCACCGACAGGCAGTTGAAGGAAGTGCGACTGGTTTTCTTTCGCGAAGGAGACGCCGAAATCTTTTTGGCCAATCAAAAATTCAGCGAGTAGTGTCAGTACCGGGAGTCTCGATTGTGCAGATGAATTAACCACAGATTTACACAGATGAGCACAGATAAGGACAAGGACGATTACCCTTTCTATCTGTGCACATCGGTGTTCATCTGTGGTTAATCTCCTCGTCGGCCTTTACTCACGCTCGGGCTTCTGACACCTTGTTGACGCGACAAACTATTTTCTGCAAAATCACGCATTCTTAACGGCGGCGATGGCCGCCTTACTCTTGCCCTTATACCTGCGAGATTCAATGACCCCTGACATTCAGAACGAACCGAAACCATCGGCCGTGCCTGTGCGCGAACTACCGGCAACGCTGCAACCGCTCGAAGAGCTCTCGTGGAATTATTGGTGGAGCTGGGCGCCGGATGGTCTGGAAGTCTTTCGCGATCTGGATCGCGCACTGTGGCGACAATGCGAGCAAAACCCGCGTCTGCTGTTGAGCCAGGTGACGGATTTGCGCCTCACGCAGATGGCCGCCGATCCCGATTACGCCGCTCGCGTGCAAAAACTGCACGAGCGATTCAGCGCGTATATGAGTGATTTGCGTCCGTGGCCGAAGCTTCAACTGAAACCCTACATCACGCGACAGACTCCAGTCGCATATTTCTGTGCAGAGTTCGGCGTGCACAACTCGCTGCCGCTCTACTCCGGCGGTTTGGGAATTCTCGCGGGCGATCATCTGAAGTCAGCGAGCGATTTGAATCTCCCCCTAGTCGCCGTCGGACTGCTATATCGCTTTGGTTACTTTCGCCAGCGTATGCGACTCGAAGATTGGCAGGAAGAGCAATATCGAGAGAACCACATCGACGAACTCGCGGTGAACAGTGTCGACGATGAGCAAGGCCAGCCGTTGCTGATTCAGGTCACCATGCGCGGCCGGGTCGTGCACGCGCGAGTCTGGCGCGCGGATGTTGGTCGCGTGCAACTTTATCTGCTCGACACGAACGTTGCGGAAAACGAACCAATCGATCGACTGGTCACGGGTCATCTGTATGGCGGCGATCGGGAAACGCGTCTCGTGCAGGAGATGATGTTGGGTATCGGCGGAGTTCGCTTGCTCTACAGTCTGGGTTTTGCACCGTCAGTGTTTCATCTGAACGAAGGTCACTCGGCGTTCCTGACGCTGGAACTCGCGCGACGCGCGATGGAATGCGACCACATCAATTTCTACGAAGCTGCGGAACGCGTGCACGAACATTGCGTGTTTACGACGCACACACCCGTAGCCGCCGGCCACGATGAATTCGATTCAGCCCTGGTGGCAAAGGGATTCGGCGATTGGCCCCAGACTGCGCTGGCTCTGTCTCAGGAAGAATTCTTGAAGCTCGGTCGCGTGAATGGCGATGCAAATGAATCGTTTGGCCTGACGCCGTTGGCTCTGCGGATGTGCCGTTCGACGAACGGCGTCAGCCAAAAGCACGGCGCAGTCTCACGCGAACTGTGGCACAAAATGTGGAAGGACCGCCCCGTAGAGCAAGTTCCAATCACATCGCTGACGAACGGCGTGCACCCATCAACATGGGTCGCACCTTTGCTGCGGCGGCTTTACGAAGAGAGCGTAGGCGAAGATTGGGTTGATCGCGCCCGCGGAAAAAATGTTTGGGCCTACGGGATCGACAAGCTTTCCGACGAGGAGCTTTGGAAAGGACACTTACTTTTGAAGCAACGTCTGGTTGCGTTCATTCGCGATCATTCGTTCGATGCGCGCCTGGCGCGTGGTGAGAGCGAAGAACACATCGAATCAGCCCGCACGATGTTCGATCCGAAAGTTCTGACGATTGGCTTTGCGCGACGCGTGGCCGGTTACAAACGATGGGATTTGTTGTTGAGCGATCCGCATCGTCTGACGACGCTCATCAATGATGCTGAACGTCCGATCCAGTTTGTGTTTGCGGGCAAAGCGCATCCGCAGGACGAAGGGGCGAAACGCATTCTGCAAAAACTGCTTGATTGGCACCGCGAGCCGGCGGTGCGCCAGCGCGTGGCGTTCATCGAAGACTACGACCAGGAGATTGCCCGGCAGATGGTCCAGGGTGTCGACGTTTGGATGAACGTGCCGCGCCGGCCGATGGAGGCTTCGGGCACCAGCGGACAAAAGGTTGCGATCAATGGCGGACTGAATTTCTCGGTGCTGGATGGCTGGTGGCTGGAAGGCTATGACGGCGACAACGGCTTCGCGATTGGAGATCTGCGCGAAACCAGCGATGCCGAGATGGATCGCGCTGATGCTGAATCAATGTATCGCGTGCTGACTGATGAAGTGATATCGCGCTTCTACGAACGCGATGACGCCGGAATCCCGCGCCGCTGGGTCGCGATGATGAAGCGGTCGATCCAAACGCTCGTGCCCCAGTTCAGTAGCGACCGCATGGTGGCCGAGTACGTGGAAAGAATCTACTGATCGTGTCAGAAGCCCGACCGTAAGGGAGGGCCACATCGGGAAGAAATAAGCCACAGATGCACACAGATAAACACGGATAAGAGCAAAGAGAAATAGGCTTCTTGCGTTTATATCTGCGTAAATTCGCGTTCATCCGCGGCTAATTCTCCAACGCAGCGTAGCCCTCGCTGACGCTCGGGCTTCTGACACCTCCCTCTTCGTTGTAAACTATCCCGCCAATGAAGTACTGCTCAGTCTGCAATCAAAAATTCGACGACACCATAAGCTTCTGCCCGAAAGACGGCGAGGTGTTGGAAGAAGATCCCGGCTCGCTCGTCGGCACAGCGCTCGACGGCCAATATCAAATCGAAGCCCTGCTCGGTAAAGGTGGCATGGGCGCAGTCTATCGCGCTCGGCACATCCTGCTCGGCGATCGCGTCGCGATCAAGATCCTTCCTCCCGAGATGCGCAGCAACGCCGAGTGGCTGCGTCGCTTCCAGCGTGAAGGCCAGGCCGCGCGTCGCTTTCGGCATCCGAACGCCGTCACCGTTTACGATCTTCGCACCTCCGCCGATGGCACGATCTATCTCGTGATGGAATACGTCGAAGGCAACACGCTCGACAGTGAGCTGAAGCGGCGTGGCAAGTTCTCGGCGGCCGAAGCGTTGACCGTGATGACTCCGGTGATGAGCGTGCTGAATGCCGCGCATGCGATGGGTGTGGTGCACCGCGATCTGAAACCCGAGAACATCATGATCGGAAAGGCTTCGACCGGCGGTGAGCCGATCGTGAAGCTGCTGGATCTTGGCATCGCCAAACTTCGCGAAGTCGCGGGCGCTGAGAAAACCGGCAACACAAATCTGACGATCGCGGGACAGATGCTCGGCACGCCTTACTACATGTCGCCGGAACAGTGGGGCGAGTTGCCGGACGATGGCAATTCGGAAATCGATGGCCGCGCGGACATCTACAGCCTGGGCGTCGTCATGTATGAAATCATCGCCGGCCGTCGTCCATTCGCCGGCATGACACTGCCGGAACTGCGGCGCGAGCACATTCAAGTCACACCGCCGCCTTTGCATGAAGTTGACGCCGGAGTGCCCGAAAGCTTCAGCCGCGCAATCTCTCGCGCCATGGCCAAGGATCGCAGCAATCGTCAGGAGACCGCGGGCGAGTTAGAGCAGGAACTGACCGCGGCGTTAACGGCACAAGGCATTCCCACAATGGTTTCGCTCGCAGACATGTCGTTGACTCCTGCCGAGCCGAGCGCTGGACGCGGGGTGACGACTTCACCTCACCAAACAGCCGCGACCTTAGTCACCGGAATCGCCGACAGCAGCGCGGCGAAGTCTGGCGAGCAAAAGATTCCGAGCCAGGCCGCGACCATGCCGACAGTAATCGCGCAACCGAAGCCGGCTCAGTCGGCCGCGCCCATGACGATGGTCGTGCCGCCACCGGCTGTGGCGCCGCCGCAGCCTGCGCCGCCCGCGCGTCGCGGAAACGCGCTGCTGTTCGCGGGCATTGGCCTCGTGGTCCTGTTATTGATTGCGGGTGGCGGGGGCTACATCGTGATGCACACGCTGATGAACAAATCGCCCGGCACAGCATCATCGAATCCTGCGACGACAACGTCGGGCGGAGTTGACGTGGCCGCGGGTCATGAAGTTGGCCGCTTCTGGCTTCAAGTCAACGATCCTTCGAATGCCGTGCGCGCCGGTGAAGCGGTGACAATGCTTTCAGGCCAGCAGTTCAAGCTTCATTTTTCTCCGAGCGAAAACGGTTATCTTTACATCATTGGCCCGGGTGAAAATAATGCGCCGACAACTTTTCTGACGGCCAAACCTGCGCCGGAATCCGGCGTGCGTTCCAATGAAATCAAGAGCAGCGATGACTTCACTTTTCCTCAGGACACCGGCAAAGCTGTAAACTGGATTAGCCTGGATAAGCGTGCAGGCAGTGACGAGTTCACTGTGATTTTCTCGGGTCAACAATTGCCGACCCCTGAATTTCTGAGGACCGCGTCGGGACACGCGCTTAATCAGGACGAGCAGAAACAGCTCGCGGATTTCCTGACGCAGGCTAAAGCGAACTTGCTCGGCACCGAAGTCATCAAAACCGGCGCGTCGCCGTTTGTCTCAGTAAAAGTCCCCCAAACTGCGTCGGAAGGCGCGCCTGTTGTTTTCAAAGTCAAGATCGATCACCAGTAAGTTCAGTTTTCAGTTTTGAGTTCTAAGTTTTGAGTTTTGAATTGATGGGAGTTTCAAAATGATCTCGAAGACTCTAGTCACGCTCTTTGTCCTTGCGATGTTCGTCGGCGGCCTCGTCATCGTGAGCGCGCAGCAGGATGAAGATGTACGCGGCGCTTTTCTAAGTTCGCGGCCAAAGACAACGAACGCGAATGCTCCGCGGCGACGTCGGCCAGTTCGCAGAACCGGCACGAACAGTTCGTCAGCAACTGCGAATTCCAACGTAGCTAATGCAAACAATAAGTTCGCGAACGGCAACACCTCCTCGGCGAACCGAAATTCAGGCGCAACGGCGCCGGCCGAAGCGATCGGCCTCGGTTACACGCTTTACTTGCGCGACGTGAACGGCCGCGCTGTGCGCGTCGAACCAACTCGTGAATTCCATAACGGCGATCGGATTCGCATTTCGCTCGAGCCGAACATCGACGGTTATCTATACGTCTTTCACACCGAGGGCGACGGCGC
>DATLVM010000357.1:0-3611 GCA_035577445.1 Pyrinomonadaceae bacterium | reverse complement strand
GATTTGGAAGACGTCAGACGAGCACTCGGCTATGGAAAGATCAATATCATCGGCGGTTCGTATGGAACACGCGCCGCTCAGGTTTTTCTCAAGCTTCATCCCCACAGCGTACGCGCGGTGATCCTGCACGGCGTCTCGCCGACGAATCAATCCATGCCGCGCGACTTTCCCCAACATACCGAGCGGGCACTCAATGGTGTCATGGCTGAGTGCGCCGCGGACAGGGCATGTCACGAGGCGTTTCCGAATCTGGAAGCCGAAAAGAAAAGCGTGCTCGCCCAACTTTTGCGTGGTCCAACCGAAGTAGATCTCAAGCGCGGAACTGCAAATGAAAGTGTGCGTATTAGTCTCTCGCGGGATCTGGTTGGCGAAGCGGTTCGCTACATGCTCTATCAACCGGCAGCGGCGAGTCGCATTCCGCTTTTCATTCACTTGGCCGCGCAGGGCAACTTCGTGCCGCTGGCAAATGCCGCAATTAACTATCGCCAAAATCTGGTAGCCACCGGCAGCAACGGTATGTATCTATCAGTGACTTGTGCGGAAGACTTGCCGTTCATTAAGCCGGGCGAGGGTGAGCGCAATGGAGCGAATACTTTTCTCGGCGATTATCGTTTGCGTCAACAGCGCGCCGCCTGCGCTCTTTGGCCGCGAGGAAAGGTTCCCGCCAATTACGCCGCAGCTACCACTTCCAGCGTGCCCGCTTTGATTCTAACTGGTCAGTGGGACCCGGTTACTCCACCGATTTACGGCGACACCGCGGCGAAGCATCTTTCGCATAGTCTTCATGTCGTCGTGCCTCATGGCGGCCACGGCTTCGGCGGCTTGACCGGACTTGATTGCATCGACAATCTGATGACGAGCTTCATTGAGAAAGGAACCACCACCGGATTGGATACTTCCTGTGTCAACTCGATCAGTCGAAGCGGTTTTCTGTTGAAGCTGCAGTAAGTGATAGCTTCCATCTACAATGAGTCATGAGATAAACTGCGTTCGATGAGTACGCCAGAATTAATCAGCAAAGAAGTCGAGGATCTGCCTGAGTCTCTACAGCGCGAGGTGTACGACTTCGTTCGCTTCTTACGCGAAAAATCTGACGAGCATTTCAATGGATTACTCCTGAGCGAATCCGCGCTCGCTAAAGATTGGGAAACTCCCGAGGAAGATGCCGCATGGGCAAACCTGTAGTCGGCGAAGTCGTTGTTTTACCATTTCCTCAAACAGACTTGCAGCCTGGAAAACGGCGTCCCGCTCTTGTCGTCGCTGATTTGAGCGGAGACGATCTGATTCTATGTCAGATAACTACTCAGTCTCGCCGCGACGGCTACTCAGTAGTTTTGACAAACAGCGATTTCGACAGCGGACGATTGAATGTCGACAGCTTCATTCGATCAGATCGCTTATTCACAGTCGATCATAGCCCACGCCATCTTGAAAACGATCCCGATGTTTTGGAGTGCGCCGGCAAGGCGAAGCGAGCTACGCCTGCCACCGCACTCCTAATTTACCGAATCCCAACGAACCCTTGAACCGATTGAATCAGTTTCTCTGAGTCACAACCGACTCCGTCTTTGAAAAAGATTTCGACGTTGCGATGTCGGTGAGCTTCACGGCGCAACCTATTTCTTCACCGACCGCGAACGAAATCCGATTTGTTTGCGAGACTGAGCAGGTGGCGACATCAATTGACGAATCGCGTCGAACACAACCTTGAACTGACGATCGTATTTGTTTTCCAACTCATCCAGACGGCGAGACAATTCGGAGTTCGACGCGAGCATTTGTCTCAGTTTCACGAACGCGCGCATGATTTCGATGTTGACGGAGATTGCGCGTTTGCTGCGAAGCACGCTGGACAGCATCGCGATGCCTTGCTCGGTGAATGCGTAGGGTCGAAACCGTGGGTCGCGATGTTTCTCTGAACCGATCACAATTTGTGATCGGTTCAGCTGAGTAACTTCGGACTGCGTCAGCTGGAACGTGAAGTCGCTCGGGAAGCGCTCACGATTTCTCCGCAACGCCTGATTCAGCGCTGCAGTTGTCACTTGGTAAAGTTCGGCCAGATCGCGATCCAACATAACTTTCTCTCCGCGAATGAAATAGATCAGGCGTTCGATCTTCTCAATTGGAAGAAGAGATAAATGCTTCGATGAGTTCGCTCGCGCCGTCATTTTGATGGCGCATATTAGAGGAAGACCGAGAATTGGGAAAGTAAAGGATTTTGCAAGCTTAAGTTGCTGGCATCCGACTGATCTGTGTGCGGCTCATGTCGGTTGGATGGGATGTCACAATTTGTGATATCCAGCCTTGGAATGTGATGCTGTCGCCTGCTAAAGCGGGCTTGAGGTTGATGCCGACGTCATCCGAGGAGTGGCGTGCTTGGCACTTACCCCCGGCTACTTTCTTTCACGGCTACGCCGTGATTACCTAATCCCCACCAATCCCTGCACACTCTGAATCAGTTTCTCTGAGTCATATCCAACGCCGTCTTTGAAAACGATCTCGACGTTTTCGATGTCGCTGATCTTCGTCGCGGGATTTCCTTTGACGATCATCAGGTCGGCTTGTTTGCCGACGGCAATCGAGCCGATCCGCGAATCTTCTCCGAGAAACTTTGCGCCGTTCAGCGAAGCGATCTTGATGGCTTCAAGCGGAGTGAAGCCAGCTTCGACGAGCAGCTCGACTTCGCGCAGATCGCCAAAGCCTGCGACGACTCCGCCGTTGCCAGTCGGATCGAGACCGGCGATCAGCAAACCGCCCGCAGCGACAAAAGCGCGCTCGAAATCCATCGACTTGCGAATCAGAGTGGGACTTGGCGAATCGGCGGCGATGCGCGAGCGCGCGGTCAGGTAACGCACGCGAGCTTCGTTGTTCATTACGTTCAGCATGCGCGGGTTCAGAACGGCGCTGGACGCGCCAATCGCCGTTTGACTAACTGTGCTCGCTCCGCCTCCACCCGTACCAGCGGCCGATGCGAGCGGCGCACCGGCTTCGAAAACCGGCAGCGTCGAAGTGACGGCAACATGCTTCGCCACCAGAGTTCTGATCGTCTCTTTCACCGGCTCGCTGTTGATGTCGAGCGTGCGCAAACTTTGCGAGACGGCGGCGCCGGGACACTTGTCAGGCTGCTTGTTGGGAACGAATTCAGAATCGGGAAAGATGCCATGCTCAAGATTGTCTATGCCAATCTCAGCCGCTTCTTTGTATCCGATCGAACAGAGATGGCCGGTAACTTTCAGGCCGCGCTTGTGCGCTTCTTCGACCGCCGCGCGCAATTCGTCGCGCGTGATGTTCATGTAGGCTTTGAAAGAATCGGCGCCCTGGTCGGCCCAGTAGTTCACCATCTTGCGCGCATCATCCGCATCCTTCAGCGTGTGCATCACCGGCGTGAACGATCCGGGGCCTTCAAGATAAGGAGCAGTGATGTGCATCTTTGGCCCAATCATGCGGCCGCTGTCGATGAGTTTCTTGATTTCCAGATCCAGATAAGGCTGCACGCTGCCGGTCGTGCGAATCGTCGTCACGCCGAGCGCGAGATACAAACGCGGAAAACTGAAGCCCATGTTCGAATACATCGGCGGCGAACCGCCCATGGGAAAGAACATGTGATCGTG
>DATLVM010000356.1:0-4712 GCA_035577445.1 Pyrinomonadaceae bacterium | reverse complement strand
CTCTTGTTCGATCCTGCGAGGATTGAGCTCACATGACGACGCCGAAGTGTTCGAGGAGTAAGGCTCGATACTCTTCGTCGCTGCCCACCGGATAATCGTTGCGAACGCCATCCGTGGTCACGATGAAGCGCTTGTCGCTGACTGAAATCCGGCCATTCGTTGTTAGCATCGAGCAGATGCGATTCTGTGTGAAATGTGAAGCGGGCGACGTTTGATGATATAGACAGCGGTCGAGATAGTCGGCGTACTGATAGGTCGTTAGATTGAATCGGTACTGAGATTTCCAGCCATCTACCTCGTTCGTCTTCTGTTGCATCACCACGTAATCCCCGCCAGGTTCGATACGGTAAGCGCGATCTCCCTGAATCTGCGCGCCGCGTTCGTCGATCCGCAAAGGCTCGATGAATGAATCACCAAACCCAACATCGGCCAGCCAACGATCCTCGAGGTTGACCATGAGCGTCATGTGGTCGAAAGGCTTGCTGAAAGTTCCGTCATCGTTGGCAACTTCGGCAGAGAGCATCGTCACCTGAAATCCTAACGCTCGCAGCAGTGCGGCAAACAATCCATTCAGCTCATAACAAAAGCCACCGCGACGGCGAGTCACGATCTTCTCAAACAACGATTCATCGTCGAGTGAGATAGGCTCGTGCGCGTGGATGCTCAGGTTTTCAAATGGCACGCTGCGCAGATGGGCGACATGAAGTTGACGCAGCGTCTCGGCGTCCGCATTTAGTGGACCGCGATGATTGATTCGATCGAGATAAGTCGAAATGTTCATCATCCGCTTGCAACTCAGGAACAATTCGTTGTGATGGGAAGTCTAAAGCGTTGCTGATGGAGGTACAACCGAGATGACTTTGGGTCTTGATAGTGGACGTGTGACTACGCACGCCAAACCGAGCATCAACGTCACGCCCTTAATCGACGTGCTACTCGTGATGCTGATCATCTTCATGATCGCGGCGCCGTTGAAGCCGGCGCGGTTCTTGACGAAGGTGCCGTCAGAGCCTGAGCGTGACGATCGAATTCAGCCAAATGACAAAACACTCGTAGTAACCATCAAGTCGGATCGCACGTTGATGCTAAACAAGATGACCGATATGGGCTCAGTTAACGACCCCGGCAAAGTAGTATCGACGCTGTTCGATCTCTTCGAGCAGCGGTTGCAGAACCATGTATATCGCGATGAACTGCGTGATCGGAATGACTTACCCGATTCCGTCCGAGTGGAAAAGACAGTCTTCATCAAGGCTCCACGTTCGCTTCCTTACGCTGATGTTGTGCGGGTGCTCGACAGCTTGAAAGGCGCCGGCGCGAGTCCGATTGGATTGCAGATCGATGACTTGAACTAAGTCTGTGTCAGTACCGCGGGAATGCTTTGCCTCAACGATCAGTTGAAGCTCAAAAGCTCGCGTTTGGTTATCGTTGCGTGCCGTAGGCACGAGATGTTTATAGCTCCCGGCGTTATTGCATTACAGTCGAATTGAGCAGAAAGCAGTTCGTTTTGCTCAATTCGACTGATGCGGAGTAGAGCCCCGTCTTATCTATAAACATTTCGCCGCTCTGCGGCGTTCTTCCGCGCCACCGAGACCTCCTCAAGGCGACTTCCACTTTCCAAAACTTCATCTGCTAGAATTGGGGCATAGTCCCTTAAGAAAACATCTTTATCTTTATTTAGGAGAGTTGTTATGAATCTCGACAGAATATTTTTGAGCAGAAATAAGAAGCTGCGCGCGGTAATTGTCGCCGTGGCTTTATTCGTTTCGATCACCGCGTGCAAAGGAAAGGCATCAAATCCGGCGTTAAACTTTGCGCCGGTGCCGGACACACAGCCGCAGAACTCCTATGCCGATGTGGTTGCGAAAGTCTCGCCTGCGGTCATCACCATTCGCTCGAACAGGCGCGTGCGAAATCCGCAGCAGTTCCCATTCTTTGATGATCCATTTTTCCGTGGGCTGTTTGGTGGTCAAGGCCAACAGCAGCCGCGCGAATCGATTGAGCAGGCGCTCGGCTCGGGTGTGATTGTCAGCGCCGACGGTTACATTCTGACGAATCATCACGTTGTTGACGGCGCGCAGGACATCAAAGTTGATTTGAATGACGGCCGCACGCTCGACGCGAAGTTGATCGGCTCTGATCCACCGAGCGACTTGGCCTTGTTGAAGATCAATGCGTCCGGAATGACCTTCATGACGCCTGGCGATTCGGACAAGGTTCGGGTCGGCGACGTGGCGTTGGCGATCGGTAATCCTCTCGGGATTGGTCAGACCGTGACGATGGGAATCATCAGCGCGAAAGGACGAACGAATCCGGCGGGCAGCCTCGGCAGCGGTGCCTTTGAAGACTTCTTACAAACTGATGCGCCAATCAATCATGGCAATTCGGGGGGCGCGCTCATCAACACAATGGGCGAACTGATCGGCATCAACTCGCAAATCGTTCCCGGCAACGGCGGTGCGAACATCGGCATTGGCTTCGCGATTCCGTCGAACATGGCGAAGAGCGTTATGGATCAGCTGGTGAAGAATGGCAAAGTTCGGCGTGGCCAGCTCGGCGTGGTCGTCGGTCGCGTGACGAGTGACCTGGCGGCGAGTCTGGGCATGTCGGAAGCGAAAGGCGTGATCGTCAACTCTGTGCGCAGTGGCAGCGCTGCTGAACGCGCCGGCATTAAACAGGGCGACATCATCACGGCGGTGAATGATACGCCGGTGAGTGACACCAACGCTTTTCGTAATCACGTCGCGAGCATGGGCCCGGGCGCTGAGTTGACGTTGACCGTTCTGCGAGACAATCGTGAACAGAAGATCCGCGCGACGCTCGGTGAGTTCAGCGAAGAGACAGCGCGCGCCCAGAATGAAAATCAGGGCAACAACCCAAACGCGGAAGAGGGAGGGAAGCTCGGAATCTCAGTGGTGCCGCTGACGCCCGACATCGCGCAACAGTTGCAATTAAAGCCGGGAACAACCGGCTTGGTGGTTGACACAGTCGATCCGACTGGCCCGGCACTCACTGCGGGCATTCAACGCGGGGATGTGATTCAGGAAGTGAATCGGCAACCGGTGCGTACGCCCCCAGATTTGCGGGCCGCGCTCGATAAGAACGGAAACAAACCGGCGCTGCTGCTGATTAATCGGCAGGGCGACACGTTCTTCATTCCGGTCAGACCGCGACAGTAAGCCGCGTCGGAATCTCTCACCATGATTGTCGATAAGCCTGCGGCGGCGCGTACGCTGCAGGCTTTGGCGGGATGTACGTCTGAGCCAGAAAGTCATAGCCACAAAAACCGCAGAGCCGCGCGGTGTTCGCTGACCTCTGAACGCAATTTGGACAGACCTTAAGCGGCGGCAGACACGCCATCACGATCAACGTAATTATTAGTCCTACTGGATGAATCGCAAACCACATCCAATGCGGCGAACGGTTCTTGCGCTGGGCCATCCGGACTCCCAACACGATGAGACCGATGTAAACGCTCAGGAACACCGCAAAGATTACAAGTACAATTACTAATCCAACGACATCATCGGGCCTCATATTCAGTCTCTCCCTTGTTCAGTAGCGAGCTGGCGCCAGCGCGTGCCGTTCTTCTATCCTCGTTCACCCAGGTTTGTCAATCTGTTTACGCTGTAGCGATCGACTTGCGTAAGTCGGTGTGAATCGTTATGCTGCGTTGCATCGATAGCACGAGATTGCAAGCATGCGGCACGTCGATAATCCACCAAATCCGTGGTTAAGCCACTCGGTCGAATGGATCGGAGAACCGCCTCCGGCGAAGATCGAAGTCTTCGAAGAGACGGAAACGCGCTCAATCATCAGCCGCAACGACAGTCCTGATGTCGCCTTCGATTTTTCGATCAACTGTTACCGCGGATGCATTCATGGCTGCACCTATTGCTTCAGCCGCCCAACGCATGAGTATCTCGATTTTGGCGCCGGCACTGATTTCGAACGCAAGATCGTCGTCAAAGTAAAAGCCGCAGAGCTTCTGCGCAAAGAGTTGATGAAGCCCTCCTGGAAGGGCGACGAGATCGTCTTCTCGTTCACTTCGGATCCCTATATTCCACTCGAAGCGAATTACAAACTAACGCGCGCGTGTCTGGAGGTCTGCGCGGAATTTCGGAATCCCGTGGGCATCGTCACCAAGTCCGCGCTAATTCGGCGTGACATCGACGTGCTTCAGAAGCTTTCCAGCGAGGCCAACGTCGGCGTCTACTTTTCAATTCCGTTTGCCGACTACGAAATCGCGCGTGCGGTCGAACCCTTTGCGCCTTCGCCGAATGCGCGCTTCACGGCGATGAAAGAATTGGCCGACGCCGGCATTCAGGTCGGCATTGGCATCGCGCCAACGATTCCCGGATTGTCGAGTGACATCCCCGCGCTGTTGCAGCGCGCGAAAGATTGCGGTGCCACCAAAGCGTTCATCAACATGCTGCGTCTGCCGGGAAGCGTGGCGCCTTACTTCGAACAGCGTCTCCGCGAGAAATTGCCCACCAAAGCTGATCGCGTGCTAAATCGAATTCGCGATGCGCGTGGGGGAAAGCTCAATTCGAGCCAATTCGGTGAACGCATGCGAGGCAAAGGTCAATACTGGGACGCGCAAGAAAAACTCTTCGATGTTTACGCCAGGCGGCTTGGCTTTAATGAGCATCGTGTCGGCAGCGACACGCACGCGCGCGCGCAAACTTTTCGGCGTCCCAGCGCGCAAGGAT
>DATLVM010000355.1:0-6724 GCA_035577445.1 Pyrinomonadaceae bacterium | reverse complement strand
ACGTGCAGATGGAGATTGAGTTGATCGCGCCGATTGCCATGGAGAAAGGCTTGCGCTTCGCGATTCGTGAAGGCGGCCGCACCGTGGGCGCGGGAACGGTTTCGGAAGTAGTTGAGTAGTTGGGTACGCGCGCCTCTGGCGTGCTTTCTGAAATTGGCGCGCGAGACGCGCGCGTACCCAGGGAAGGATTTATGCCACGCGATAACATTGTATTGCAGTGCGGTGATTGCAAGAGCCGCAATTACACAACGACGAAGAACAAGAAAACAACTCCGGATCGTCTGGAGTTCAAGAAGTTCTGCCGGCGCTGCCGTAAACACACGGATCACAAGGAAACGAAATGACATTGCCGACTGGTGATTGCCAATTGCCGATTGAAATGGCTGCGAAGGGAATACAGAAATCGGCAATCGCAAATCGGAAATCGACAATGTGCACAGGGGTATAGTGTCAACGGTTAGCACGTCGGTCTCCAAAACCGAAAGTCCGGGTTCGAATCCTGGTACCCCTGCCACGAGCAGAAGTTGAAAGACGCTACTGTTTCAATGAGCGAAGAAGAAAACGACGTAATCGGTGCTGTACCCTCAGCCCCGGCCGTGCGCCGCGAGCGCAAGCCATCGAAATCATCCGGTGGCGAGAACTTCGTTGGTCGCACGACGCACTTTCTCCGTGATACGCGCGCTGAGATGCGTCGCGTGTCGTGGCCGGGTGCGAAGGAAGTGCAGAACACGACCATCATTACTCTGATCGCGGTCATTTTCTTTGCGGTTTACTTATTCAGCATCGATCGCGTGTGGGCATACGTCATCGAGCATCTGCGAACGTGGCTGGGAGGCTGACGAAAGAGTTTCTAAATGCAGCAGTGGTTCATTCTTCATACTTATTCGGGGCACGAGAAGAAGGTTTGTGAAAGCCTGAAGGCTCGCGTCGCCGGTACGGAACTGGAAAGCGCGATTGCGGAAGTCCTGGTGCCGACCGAAACCGTCGTCGAGATGCGTGGCAGCAAGCGCGTCGAGTCTTCGCGCATGTTTTATCCGGGTTATGTGCTAATTCGCATCGAGTGCGACGACCGCGGTCACATTCCCGACGATGTGTTTCACGCGATTCGCTCAACGCCGAAAGTTACCGGCTTTGTGGGTGGTCAAACGCCGACACCACTGACTCAGGACGAAGTCGAGCAGATTCTGAATCAGCAGGCCGCGGCAGAAGAGAAGCCGAAGCCGAAGTTTTCCTACGCTGCGGGTGAGACTGTGCGCATCAAATCAGGTCCCTTTCAGAGTTTCACCGGCAAGGTCGAAGAGGTTAACGAGGATAAGTCGACTTTGAAAGTTACGGTGACGATCTTTGGACGCTCGACGCCGGTGGAATTGAATTTTCTCGATGTCGAGAAAGTTACGTTTACCGAAGAGGAATGAAAGCGCGGTTCTCGTATTCAATAGGTGAAGTGGTGCGCATCAAGGTGGGCCCATTCCAAAATTTCACCGGGAGAGTCGAGGAAGTCGATCAAGACAAGGCGACGCTGAAGGTCATGGTTAAGATTTTCGGCCGCACTCAGCCGGTTGAGCTGACATTCCTCGATGTTGAGAAGATAAAGTTTACGGAAGAAGAATAATGGCAAAGAAGATTTCAGGTTATATCAAGTTGCAAGTGCCGGCCGGCAAAGCCAATCCGGCGCCGCCGATTGGTCCGGCGCTCGGCCAGCACGGCGTGAATATCATGGAATTCTGCAAGGCCTTCAACGCGAAGACCGCGCAGATGGATCCCGACATGAAAATCCCCGTCGTGATCACGGTTTACGCCGATCGTTCTTTCACGTTTGAGACCAAGACCCCGCCCGCGGCAGACCTTCTGAAGAAGGCTGCGGGAATTTCGGCGGGCTCAGGCAAGCCGAACAAGGAAAAGGTCGGCAAGATTTCACGAGCCAAGATTGAAGAAATCGCCAAAACCAAGATGCCGGATCTGAATACGACAAATTTGGAAAGCGCGATGCGAACAATCGAGGGTACCGCGCGACAGATGGGTTTGACGGTTGAGTAATTACGGACTGTCGATTGCCCGGTTTGACGTGCGGGCGGACGATGTTCGGTTTTGAGAGGGAGGAATTGGAAATTCAGTTGGGTTGCCAAAATCGGCAATCGGCAATTGGAAATCGGCAATTCCGCATGCACCTCGGAGTTAATAAATGAAGAAGCACGGTAAGAAATATCGCGCGGCGGCCGAGAAGGTCGATCAGGCGCGCAAGTACAGTCTTGACGAGGCGGTCAAGACTCTCAAAGAAATCGCTTTCGCCAAATTCGATGAAACAGTTGAGTTGACGATTTGGTTAGGCGTAGATCCGCGCAAGGCTGATCAGTTGGTGCGCGGCACGCTCGTTTTGCCGCACGGCTTGGGCAAATCGAAAACAGTCCTCGTTATCGCGCAGGGCGACAAGGTTCGCGAGGCTGAGGAAGCCGGCGCGGATTTCGTTGGCGGCGAGGACATGGTGACCAAAATCAAAGGCGGCTGGCTGGACTTTGACGCCGTCATCGCAACGCCGGACATGATGCGCCTGGTGGGCGGACTTGGAAAAGTGCTCGGCCCGCGCGGCCTGATGCCGAATCCGAAGACCGGCACGGTGACGTTTGACGTGAAAACGGCAGTGAAAGAAACGAAAGCCGGTAAAGTTGAATATCGCGTCGATAAAACGGGCGTGATTCACACAGGCGTCGGCAAGGTTTCGTTTGAAGAGAACAAGATCGTCGAAAACACGCGCGCTTTGTTAGACGCGGTGGCGAAAGCAAAACCGTCGACGGCCAAAGGCAAGTACATGAAGAAGGTCAACCTGGCCTCGACAATGAGTCCCGGCATTCTGCTGGATGAAACCGCGTTTGCGAGATAGGTGAGGAGCGAAAATGAAAACAAAAGCACAGAAACAGAAAGACCTCGACGCCCTCGCTGAACAATTCAAGCAGGCGAACGCCGCGATGCTTGTCAGTTTTAAGAAAATGACCGTCGCGAAGGACCAGGAGCTTCGTCGCCAGTTGCGCGAAGCAGGTGTTACCTATGAAGTGGTGAAGAACACCCTGGCGCGCAAGGCCGCCGCCGGAACTCCGATCGAGCCGATGTCGGATCATTTCAAAGGCGTCACGGCAGTCGCATTGAGCACGACGGATCCGGTGGGATTGTCGAAGGCGATTTCGAAATTCAGCAAAGCGAATCCGGACATCTTCAGCTTCAAAGTCGGCTTGGTTGAGGGCAAGGTTGTCGAACTGAAACAGGTCGAATCGATTGCTAACTTGCCGTCGCGCGAAGAACTCATTTCGAAGATGATGTTTCTCATCAACGCCCAGGCCCAGCGTCTGGTGACGGTGATTCAAGCAGTGCCGCGCAACCTTGCGGTGGTGATCGATCAAGTGCGCGCGCAGAAAGAAGCTCAAGCATAAAAAGGTTCGACAAGCTTCAGCTTGTCGTCAGTTCTAAATAGCGAATCGACAAACTGAAGTTTGTCGAACAGAAATTGGCGGCTGTCGCTTTCGTCAGTGGACAGCCAGGGAAGGCAAGAGTCGCGGCGATGCAGCCGAGACTGGCGCCGAGAGAATTTCGCAAACCCACCCAATCTCGAATTTGAGATGGGAATCTGAAAATGGTTTGCGCAAAGCGATACAGGAGAACGTGATTAGTCATGGCTGATATTCAGGGTATTGTCGATCAGATTAAGGGATTGACGTTGTTGGAAGCTTCCGAATTGGTTAAGGCTATGGAGGAAACCTTCGGCGTGTCGGCAGCAGCAGCAGCGGTGGCAGCAGCACCTGCAGCAGCGGCAGTTGGTGGCGGCGAGGCTGCGGCGGCGGAAGAGAAGACGGAATTTGACGTCATTCTTCAGGCGGCGGGCGGCAACAAGATCAACGTCATCAAAGTTGTTCGCGAAGTCACCGCGCTCGGTCTGAAGGAAGCGAAGGACCTGGTCGAAGCTGCTCCGAAGGCCGTCAAAGAAGGCGTGTCCAAAGAAGAAGCTGAGACCATTCGACAGAAGCTCGCTGACGCGGGCGCGACAGTCGAAGTTAAGTAGATCGAAGTCGCAACGTGATGAGAGTCGCCGAGGTGAGATGCCTCGCGACTTCAGCAGTTCTTGTCTGCTTGACTGTGCGCGGTCAAGCGGTTAAATTTAGGGAGTATTGAAGCGCTGGCGTTACTCCCCAACAAACTGGATTTGGCGGAATCGCTATTCACGATAAAGCGGTTAGGGCATTGTGCGCCCTGACCGCTTAAGCGTGTCTTGTGCACATAACGCCGTCGGCGCAGGAGTTTTCATTGCAGGAAGGTCGTGCCAGCGACCGGAGATAGGGAATATTCATGTCAGCAAATCTACTCGAAACTACTAACACAGGATTGGGACGACGAACGAGCCAGGCACCGCAGCGTCAGGATTTTTCGAAGATCAAAACCTCCGTGCCGATTCCGAATCTGATCGAGATTCAGCGCGAGTCCTACAACCGATTTCTCCAGATGGATCTATTGCCGGAGGAGCGCCAGAAGACCGGCCTGCAGGCCGTGTTCCAGTCGGTGTTTCCGATTTCTGACTTTCGCGAAACGGCGACGCTTGATTTCGTCGAATACCAAATCGGCAACTGGCAATGTAAGTGCGGCAACCTGGAAGGCCTGCGTTATTTGCGCTCGGCTTGTAAGAGTTGCGGCACCAGCATCAAGGTCGATCCGCTTCGTCCCGGTGAAACTCTCTGTCACGTCTGCGGCACATTCAATTCGGTGCGACCCGAGTTGTGCCCGAACTGCGGAGAGCCTGTGGGTCTGAAGCACAAGCACGATCAGCAGGAGTGCCAGGAGCGCGGCATGAGCTACAGCGTGCCCCTGAAGGTGAAGATTCGCCTCACGGTTTTCGATAAAGATCCTGACACGAACGTCAAATCGATCCGCGACATCAAGGAAGAGGAAGTTTTCTTTGGCGAGATTCCGCTGATGACGGACAACGGCACGTTCATCATCAATGGAACTGAGCGCGTGATCGTTTCGCAGCTGCATCGTTCGCCCGGCGTTTTCTTCAAGCGCGGCCAATTGTTCGTGGCGAAGATCATTCCTTATCGGGGTTCGTGGGTTGAGTTCGAATACGATCAGAAGAACTTGCTTTACGTCCGCGTCGGCAAGCGCAAGTTCCTCGCGACAATCTTCCTGCGCGCGCTCGGCGTGTGGCTCGGCGAGCCGTTCAAAAAGAAAGCGTTCGGCAGCGATTCGCAGTTGGAAGACGCGGTAAAGAATGCCGCGTACACGGACGAGGACATGATTCGAAAGTTCTACGTCGTCGATGAGGTGCGCGTTGAAGACGGCAAGCTGATGGTGCAGGTGCCTGACTCAGGCAAGACGAATCTCATCGGCATGAAGGTCGACTTTGAAGTTAAGGGCCGCGGACCCGATCCGATTGTGCGGAAGGGCAAGGAAGTCACTCGCACTTCGCTCGAAGGTTTGCGGAAAGCGAACATCGGCGAGATCGAAATCGATCTTAATCAGTTCGAAGGCGCGCATGCTGCCGCCGACGTCGTCAATACCGAAACCGGTGAGGTGATCGTCGAAGCGAACAACGAGATCACGCCGGCGAAGCTCCAGGAAGTCGCTGAAAGCGGAGTGCAGACATTCGCGGTGTTCTTCCCCGAAGGTGATGATGTCGGCATTGTGATCGCCCAGACTCTGAAGAAGGACACGATCAGCAAGCCGGTGGACGCGTTGCTGGAAATCTATCGCAAGATGCGTCCCGGCGACCCGCCGACAGTGCAGACGGCTTATCGTCTGCTGGAAGGCATGTTCTTCGATCCGCGCAAGTTCGATTTCTCGCGCGTCGGCCGCCTGAAATTCAACATCAAGATGGGCAAACCTGAGATGGAGCGGATTGAGGATCCCCTCCTGCAGGCGAGCGACTTTTTCGAAGTCGTGAATTACGTGCTGAAAATGCGTCGCAATCCGGTGGATGACGAGAAGCGGCCAATCTATCAGGCTGACGATATCGACCACCTCGGCAATCGGCGCGTCCGGGCAGTCGGCGAGTTGCTTGAGAATCAGTTCCGCATCGGTCTCGAGCGGATGGAGCGCGCCATCAAAGAGAAGATGTCGATCCATCAGGAGATGCAGACGACGATGCCGCGCGACCTCATCAACGCGAAGCCGGTCACGGCGGCGGTCCGTGAATTCTTCGGCTCGTCACAGTTGTCGCAGTTCATGGATCAGACGAATCCGCTTTCGGAAATTACGCACAAGCGCCGCTTGTCAGCGCTGGGACCGGGTGGCCTGAGCCGCGAGCGCGCCGGATTTGAAGTGCGCGATGTGCACCCGACTCACTATGGCCGCATCTGCCCGATTGAGACGCCTGAAGGTCCAAACATCGGCCTGATCTCGTCGCTGTCGTGTTACGCGCGCATCAACGAGTTCGGCTTCATCGAAGCGCCGTACCGCAAAGTTGTCGATGGCCGCGTCGTCGAATTCGTTCGCATCGTCAATGGCGGCGACACGAAGTTCAAGCCTAACGACCACGTGCCTACGGAAGAAGTCGAGAAGGCCAACAAGCGCGCCGGTGCTGATGGCAAGGCGAGCTCCGAACCATTTCCGTTCTATTTGACGGCGTGGGAAGAGGACAAGCACGTCGTTGGTCAGGCCAACATCGAACTGGATGAGAATGGCTACATCGTCAACGAACGTAACGCCGCGCGCAAGGCCGGCGAGTTTATCCTCGCGCAGCGCGACG
>DATLVM010000354.1:0-4728 GCA_035577445.1 Pyrinomonadaceae bacterium | reverse complement strand
TGGTACCGAAAGGTGTGGGGGTTCGAGTCCCCCCTTTCGCACCAAAGAACAGAGGTCAGAAGTCAGATATCAGAGGTCAGCATGTCGGACACAATATTTATCTGAACTCTGACTTCTGATGTCTGACATCTGACTTCTGATCGCTGACCTCTGATCTCTGACCTCTACCTTTATGAAAACTGAACTCAAAGAAATATCTCCAACACGAAAACAGATTGATATCGAGATCGAAGCTGATGCAGTGCGCGCGGTTTACGATCGCGTCAGCGATCAGTACGCGAAGGCTGCGAACGTTCCCGGCTTTCGTCCCGGTCACGCACCGCGCGGCGTCGTGCGCACGCGCTTCAAAGATCAGATTCGCACCGAGTTGCTCCGCGAATTAATTCCCGACGCAGTGCAAAAAGCGATCGGCGAACACAACCTCGAGCCACTGGGTGAACCTGAGCTGAATCTTGACAACAACGAAGGGCTCGATCAGCTGGGACAGAAGCCGATCACTTTCAACGTTAATGTTGATGTCCTGCCGGAGATCAAGCTGGGCGAGTACAAGGGATTCGCAGCCTCGCGCAGCACGCGACCGGTAAAAGATGAGGACGTCGATCGCGTCATCGAGCAACTCCGCGACAATTCCGCTTCGCTGGAACCGGTGGAGGATCGAGGTGCGCAGGTCGACGACACCGTCACGGCGAACTTCCACGGCACGTTCGTTAACGAGCCTGAGGCGGAGCCAATCAATGTTGAAGATGTCGACGTGGTGCTGGGCGGCGCGGGCGTGGTGCAAGCGATTACAGACAACCTGACGGGCGCCAAGCCGGACGACGAAAAGACGTTTTCTGTCGAATATCCTGAGGATTTCAGCGCAAAAGGCCTCGCGGGCAAGACCATCGAATACAAGGTGAAAGTCAGCGCAGTCCGCGTCAAAGAACTGCCGGCATTGGATGACGAATGGGCGCAAAGCCTTGTTGGCGAAGGCGACGAAATCGCTTCGCTCGATCAACTTAAGGCGAAGATTCATTCCGATCTTGAAGCTCAAGCGAAGAATGAAGCTGAAGGTAAAGTGCGAACTGATCTCTTGCGCCAACTCGTCGAAGGACATGAGTTTGAATTGCCTGAGCGGCTGGTCGAACATCAGACTGAACATCGCTTTGAATCAATCGTGCGCGACATGATCGGCCAGGGTATCGATCCGCGTAATCCGCAGCTCGATTGGGAGAAGGCGCGCGACTCTTTGAAAGAGCAAGCGCGTTACGAATTGCGCAGTTCGCTGCTGCTTGAAGAGATCGCCGACAAAGAAAAGATCGACGTAAGCGATCAGGAAATCGAAGACGAGATCAATGCGATCGCCGACGCGTCGAGACAGACTCCGGAACAAGTGCGAGCAGTCTTGACAAAGCAAGGAGGCGAACGTAGCATCGCGGGGAGGTTGCGCAATCGCAAAGCGCTCGATTTTCTAGTCGCGAATGCGAAGGTAACCGACGAGGCTTGGAAGGAAGAAAAACAGGAGTCAGAAGTCACAGGTCAGAAATCAGAATAAACATGTGTCGCGTTTTTTCTGCTTACTGCCTACTGCTTACTGCCTCCTGATTTATTATGGCACTCATCCCAATGGTAGTTGAGCAAACGTCGCGCGGTGAGCGGGCGTTTGATATCTACTCCAGACTTCTCAAAGACAACATCATTTTTCTCGGCACGCCGATCGACGATCAAATCGCCAACCTGATCGTCGCGCAGTTGCTCTTCCTCGAAGCTGAAGATCCTGAGAAGGACATCAATCTTTATATCAATTCACCTGGCGGATCAGTCACGGCCGGCCTCGCGATCTATGACACGATGCAATTCATTCGTCCGGATGTGACCACGATCTGCGTGGGCATGTGCGCCTCGATGGGTGCGCTGCTGTTGACCGCCGGCGCGAAAGGCAAACGTTTCGCGCTGCCGAATTCTCGCATTCTCATTCATCAACCCTCAGGCGGCATGCAGGGCCAGGCCACCGATGTCCGCATTCATGCTGAAGAACTCATACGAATTCGCGAGCTGACCTCGCAGATCCTTGCTAAACATACTGGTCAGAGTCTCGATCAAATCGAACTCGATGTTGAACGTGATCGCTATTTGTCAGCCGTCCAGGCTAAGGAATATGGTTTAATAGACGAGGTGATCGCGCACCGCGAGTAGCGGCCGTTTTTTGTAGCGCAATCTCGATTAGTCGGGATTGCGAAGTTGAAGAAGATCGCAGCCCCGACCATTCGGGGTTGCGCTACAGGCAGACGGAGTTCCCCAGGCTATGGTAAGAAGAACCGACGACACGCTGCGCTGTTCGTTCTGCGGTAAGTCGCAGAATGAAGTCAAGAAACTCATTGCGGGTCCCACTGTTTACATCTGCAATGAGTGCATCGACATCTGCAACGAGATCATCAGCGACGACCAGCAAGCTGAGTCGGTAGCGTCTCGTCCGCCACTTCCCAAGCCGGGTGAAATCAAATCGTTCCTCGATGAATACGTCATCGGACAGGACGAAACGAAGAAGCGCCTGGCGGTGGCCGTCTATCAGCATTACAAACGAATTGAACTGGCTCGCCGCCGCGCCGATGTCGAGATTCAAAAATCGAACATCGTGCTGATTGGGCCGACCGGAACCGGCAAGACTTTGCTGGCACAGACGCTCGCGCGCATGCTGAGCGTGCCGTTCACGATCGTTGATGCGACGACGCTGACCGAAGCCGGCTACGTCGGCGAAGATGTCGAGAACATCATCCTGAAACTGCTTCAGGCGGCAAATGGCGATGTCGAGCGAGCGCAGCAAGGCATTATCTACATCGACGAGATCGATAAGATTTGCCGCAAGGATGAGAACCCTTCGATCACTCGCGACGTTTCCGGTGAAGGCGTCCAACAAGCTTTACTGAAAATCCTCGAAGGCACCATCGCTAACGTGCCGCCTCAGGGTGGACGCAAACATCCGCATCAGGAATTCTTCCCGGTCGACACGACGAACATCCTCTTTATCTGCGGCGGCGCGTTTGTGGGTTTAGAGAAAGTCGTTGAGCGGCGGCTGCGAAACAAATCGCTCGGCTTCCATGCGGAAGTGAAATCAGGCGCGCAGCGACAGGCCGACGCCCTGGCGCACGTCCAACCGGAAGATCTCATTCGCTACGGATTGATTCCTGAGTTCGTGGGACGCCTGCCGGTTTGCGGCGTGTTGCATGAGCTCGACGAGCCGGCGCTGGTGAAGATCCTCACCGAGCCGAAGAACGCGCTCGTGAGGCAGTATCAAAAGAAATTTGATTTCGACAACGTAAAGCTGCGCTTCACTGAAGATGCGCTGCGCGCGGTTGCTGGACAGGCACTGGTGCGCAAGGTTGGCGCGCGTGGATTAATGATGATCCTCGAAGAGTTGCTGTTGGAGGCGATGTACACGCTTCCCTCACAAAAGCGCGTGAAAGAATTTGTGATTACCAGCGAGATGGTCGAACGTCATCGCGCGATACCCGGCGAAGGCTTGGCTGGTGTCGACGACGCGGCGGCGTAACTGAATCAGAGTTAGTGTCAACGGGTGGCACGGGCGGCTCGCGCGTGTTACATACGCGCAAGATGCGCGTGTTACCTCAATCGCAAACGCGACAACGGCAATGCCGATGATATCGGCATTGCCGTTTTTGTTATCGGGGGCGAGCAATTACTTTCGCCTGTCGCTGGGGAGTACGGTCACCGCACCATCGCGATTACTTCAACAACTTCGTACAGCGGCTTGGTGTCGCCGTGATAGGCGCCGATCTTTCCCAGTTCGCGCTCAAGGGCGCGTTCCTGTTTCGTCTTCGAAAGTTCGCACCCGGCACTTTCACCGGACATCCATGCCTGAGCTAAGAAGTAAGTTGAACCGTAGCGATGGAAGACGAGCTTCGCAATCATCTGGCCACCGCGGCGTTCAGCCGAGCGAACGAGGATCATTCTCTGAGGTTCGCCGTCGTGATTCAGGATCCAGAGCGCGCCGCCGGTGTTGCTCGGAATGATCACGTCGTACTGTCCGGCGGGCACCGCCTGATCGCCAATATTGAAGTCGAATGGCACTTGCACAACCAATCTCTTCGTCGATTTACCATTCGCAACCGCCGCCGAAGCCGCCGTCAATCCGGCAATCAGCATCAACATCGCCGCAACTTTCAGAACCTGCTTTGTCATCTTTCCTCCTCTACTCCTCTCGGGAGCCTGGTCGGTGTATCGACCGTGAATTTGCAGTCGCGTAAGTGCTAGCGACGTGCCAGAGCGATCGCGGCGTGCGCGTGAGATCGAACAGCGTGCGCTAAGCTGCACACGCATAAACTAGTTAGCGGCAACGGAAACGGTAAACAGTTCCTTGTCTAAGCAGGCATCAGACCGGCTCAAGCCTATCTAATCAGATAGAGCCGTTAACATTTTAGATAGATCGAAGATCCACCTCTGGGTGAAAATTCTTGCAGCATTGGAAGTAGCGGCGTAGACTTGGCGGCGCTCGACGTCACCGCGAGGTCCCATGAAGCCGCGAATCGCCGCCATCACCGGCAAGCTTGAAGACACGATCATTTCGATGAATGAAGGCCCCGTGCTTATTGGCCGGCAAGCGGGGGCGACTTTGAAGATCGGCAACGCATCCGTTTCGCGGCGGCACGCGATGATCGAGAAACAGGGTGATCGATTTGTCATCGCCGATCTCGGCAGCCGTAACGGCACCTTCGTCAACGACATTCCGGT
>DATLVM010000353.1:0-5839 GCA_035577445.1 Pyrinomonadaceae bacterium | reverse complement strand
GGCAGCAGCGCTCAGAACTAAGCCCAAGGCGAGGCTCCGCGAGCCTGGGTTAACGAAACAAGTAGAGCGATTGAGCCCCGCAAGGGGCGAAGCATCGATAGTTCAGCCTGCCCGTTAACTCTCTGTCGCCGCTTCGCGGCTCTGAGATAACCAACGACCACCACCCACTCGCAGAGCCTCGCCTGGGCTTAACTTCTACCGCTGCTCCGCAGCTCCCGCTGGCACCGGAAAGGGCTAGGGACTTGATGAGTCAAGTATGTCAATACCCACAAAAGGCCCAAAGCGAAAATCCAGGAATCAGTTGCTTCCGGCTTCACGCTGCGGCTTAAGGATGTAATTACTTTTGTGCTTCTTGTGGTTGATTTCTTTTTCTGTCTCTGCGTAATCTGTGTAATCTGCGGATTACTCTCCAAGCATCAAGGCTCACGAATGATGTTCCTTCCGGATCATCACGCGTGAGCCTCGGAGTGTGGACGGCACTTTAGTGTCTGGTCTGTTCGTTCTGGCCGCCTTCGCGTTCGATTCCGCCCTGTTGCGTACCTTCACCCTGCTTTTGGCCGCTTTGCTGATCGCCCTGCTTAACGCCCGCGGCGCGATCGTCCTGCGGATTTCGTCCCGGCGCATGTTGGCCAGTACCTTCACCGGTGCCTTGTTTCATACCTTGATTTCTCTCTCTGTCGTCTGCCATAACCACTCCTCCCTTTTGTTCGATGATGAGAATTGGCCGCTTGGACAATCGGCGGCCACGCTTTGCTCTCATCAAGGTCTATGCCAAAAGCAAAGACCGCAAATTTTGCGCGATCAAGAAGCGCCGCCCCGATAAAGCAAGCATTCAAACGGTACACAGAGCATAAAAGCGAAACAGCTCAAGGTGTGATCTTGTGTGTAGCGTTGCGCGAGACGGGACTCAGACACTTGAAGTGTGCTGCTCAATCTGCGTAATCTGCGGACATGGATCGCGCCGGCGTTTACCTTCACATTCCGTTTTGCCGCTCGCGATGTTCGTATTGTGACTTCGCCACGGGGATGTACGAGGGCAATATTGCCGATCGGTACGTTCGCGCCCTGGTGAAAGAGATATCTGTAGGGGCAGGGCTTGTCCCTGCCCGCGACGGGCAGCCACGAGGGCTGCCCCTACAAAGCGAGCCGCGCAAGCGCGAAATGGTCGACACGATTTATTTTGGCGGGGGCACGCCATCGTTGTTATCGACAAAGCAGATTGAATCGATTCTTAACGCGGTACACGATCGATTCATCGTAGCTGAAGGTGCGGAAGTGACGCTCGAGATTAATCCTGGCGATGGCGGTGAAACGGCTGATGACCGGCGCCGCACAATGCTTGAATGGCGGAGGCTCGGAATCAACCGCGCCAGTTTTGGCGCGCAGACGTTCGATGATCGCGAGCTGAAAATGCTCGGCCGCACACATGATGCGGCCGACGTTCGCACGACGTTCCAGCTCCTGCGCGAGGCCGGATTCGATAACGTGAACTTCGATCTGATCGCTGGATTGCCAGGGCAAACGCTCGATGGCTGGAAGAGAAATCTCGAACAAGCGTTGCAGCTTCGGCCTGAGCATCTTTCACTGTACTTGTTGGACGTCCACGAAGGCACGCCGCTGCACGATCAAATCAATCGCGGCATGCGACCGAAGCCCGATGATGATTTAGCCGCTGAGATGTACGCGCTGATGATCAATGAAATTGTCGCGGCCGGTTACGAGCATTACGAAATCTCCAACTTCTGTTTGCCCGGATGCGAATCTCGTCACAACAGCAAGTACTGGAGCGGCGCGCCTTATTACGGCTTTGGAAATTCCGCACATTCATACGACGGCACGCGACGACGCTGGGCGAACGAGCGTGATGCAACGAAGTACGTCGACGCGATCGATCGCGGTGACTCGCCAGTAGTTGAGCGGACCGAGTTGAGCGACGAAGATGCGCAGTCCGAAGCGATCTTTCTTGGGTTACGGCTGATGAAGGGAATCAATCTCCGGAGTTATCGTGCGCGTTTCGGTCGCGACCTGCGTGGGGAGTTCAACGGCGAGCTTGATCGATTGAGCGATGCTGGACTGATTGAAATTAATTCTGAGGTGCTGAAACTAACGTCGCGCGGCGCATTGCTGTCGAATGAAGTGTTTGCCGCGCTGGCGTGATTGGAGCGCAAATGGAGCGCGGGCATCCTTGCCCGCAAGCGTGCTGCGCACGCTCAAATCTACCCTGTAGACTTCGCGCTTCGCGCTCATGCGGCCAAGGATGGCCGCGCTCCGTACGCGCTCCTCTAAATCTCGTGGCTCAACAACCCGTCTCGTAACTTTGGTTCGAACCAGGTCGATTTCGGCGGCATGATCTCGCCCGCGTCGCTCACCTTCAACAAATCGTCGATGGTCGTAGCGAACAGCGAGAATGCGACCGCGGCTTTTCCGTCCTTCACCAGCTTTTCCAATTCCGCGGCGCCGCGAATGCCGCCGACGAAATCAATCCGTTTGTCGGTGCGCACGTCTTTAATGCCCAAAATTGGATCGAGCAGACGATCCTGCAAGACGCTGACATCAAGCGATTCAACCGCGCCTGCCGGCCGGGAAGATTCATCTTTCAGAGCTAGGCCGTACCATTTGCCGTCCAGGTACATGCTCCAGTTGCCGCGTTGCTGCGGCGAAGGCGAACCGTCTTCGGTTACAACAAACTGCTCACGAACTTGAGCCAGAAAATCCTGCGAAGACATACCATTCAAATCACGCACAATGCGGTTGTACGGGAGAATCTGCAACTGGTTGTCGGGAAAGATGACGCACTGAAAGAAGTTGTATTCTTCATTTCCAACACGCGCGAAGCTCTGCTCATTCAACTCTGCGCGCGCACGGCTGGCACTGGCCGCGCGATGATGGCCATCAGCGATGTAGAGGAACGGAACTTCTTTGAAAGCATCAACCAGTGGATCGTAATTCGGCACGCGCCAGATCGTGTGACGAATATCGTCATTGGCGACGAAGTCATACAACGGAGGATTCCCAGTCAGCGCTTCCGCCACCAATGCGTCGATCTTCTCCTGAGCGCGATAAGTTAAGAATACGGGGCCGGTCTGCGCCTGAAGAATGAGTATGTGTCGCGTGCGATCGTCTTCTTTATCGCGTCGTGTGCGTTCATGTTTACGAATTATCGACGCGTCATATTCTTCGACTGAGCAACAAGCGACGATGCCCACCTGCTCGTGCTGGCCCATGATCAAGCGATAGAGATAAAGGCTCGGCGTCTCTTCCAGCGTCAGCGGACAATCGCGCTTGAGCGCTTCAAAATTCGTGGCCGCCTTCGCGTAAACGTCATCGCTATAGATTGGCGTGCCGTCAGGCAGATCGATTTCAGGACGAGACACGTGCAGGAAACTCCACCGATTGCCGGACGCGATGTCGCGCGCCTCCTCGGTGTTGACGACGTCGTATGGAACGGCGGCGACTTCAGCGGCGCGTTCGGGCACTGGCCGGAGCGCATAAAATGGACGTATCGTAGCCAAGACTTCTCCTCAGGATGACTTTGAAATGATGATTACTTTTCGCTAAGACTAACTGGCGACAAAATGATTTGCAAAGCCAACGGAGCGCGGGCATCTTTGCCCGCATGAGCGCGTAGCGCGAACACTCGAGCGCGCGTTGCGCGCCTTGCGGCCAGGATGGCCGCGCTCCAGGTAAGGAGAATCATGACTGAAATTGAGAGAATCCTGGATCAATTGAAGCGAGCATACGAAGGCGGCGCATGGCATGGACCTTCGGTAAAGGAAGTTCTGATCGGAGTAACAGCCGAACAGGCGCATGCGCTGCCGATTCAGAATGGGCACACGATTTATGAACTCGTGCGGCATATCGCGGTTTGGGAGGACGTTGGACGCCGGCGATTGCAGGGCGACCCGGCGGAAGTTCCGATCTCTTCACCCGAAGATTGGCCGCCCGCGGAAGACACCGGCGAGGCTGCGTGGCAGCAGGCGAAGGCCGCGCTCGATCGCGGTCATCAGGCGTTGGTCGAAGCAGTCGAGCACGTTGATGAGTCGCGTTTGGATGAACCGATTCTCGAAGGGAAGTCGAGCATTTACGTCACGCTGCATGGGGTGATTCAGCACGATCTTTATCATGCGGGGCAGATTGCGATTTTGAAGAAGGGGCCGAGTTAATCCGCAAACGTGTCAGAACGGGGAGCGGTAGCGACCCGATCAAAGCGCGCCTTTCGCTAGTTTGAGTTGAAGTCCTTTCCAGCGGCTTCTTGATCCGCTCGCTACCGCTCGCGGTTCTGACACGCGCTGTGTAGTCTGCGGACAAGTCAGACAGGCACGCGTCCAAACTCTTCCAGCAACGGCTTAAGATTTTCGATCACCATTTCATGCGCGGCGCCGTTAGTCGCGACTATGCCGTTGCGATTGTCGATGCGAACTCCGTTATAACGGAGCGGCTGTCCGAATAGATCCGTCAGCTTTCCACCAGCCTCTTCGAGAATGATTTGCGGTCCGCACGTGTCCCATTGCTTCGTGCTGGGCGATAGGTGCAAGTAAATGTCGGCCTGTTGTTCGGTAATCAGTCCGATCTTTACGCCGACTGATCCACGGCGTACCTCGTTCTTGAATCCAAAGCGGCTGACAACTTTCTCCATGCGCGGACTGCGATGCGAACGGCTGGAGGCGAGCGCCATCTCGTGCGGATCAGTGCGCGCAGACACCCGCATGCGCTCCACCGGTTTGTCGGTTGACTCGATCCACGAACCGGCGCCGCGGGCCGCGCGATAAAGGACGCCGCGCACCGGTTGATAAACCACGCCGGCGACGACCTCGCCGTTAACGGCTAAACCGATCTGCACGGCGAAATCCCCGTCCCGCTGAATGAAGTTCTTCGTGCCATCCATCGGATCGATCAGCCACACGCGCTCTTTCCCGAGGCGTCGTTCAGTGTCCTTCGACTCTTCCGCGAGGATTCCGTCGTCGGGAAATTCAGTCAGCAGCGTTCGCACGATTAGATCGTTGGCTTCGCGATCGGCCGCGGTCACTTCCTCAAGTTCCTGAAGCGCGTTTACTTTCTGCTCGACCAGAAAGGGGCTGTGGTAATGGGCGAGCAGAATCGCTCCCGCGTCACGCGCGAGATCAATCGCTACTTTCATTTCATGATCGAGCTTCATGCGATGATCATTGCCCGTCCTGAGTTTCGATCTCGCGCGCCGCGTCGCGCACTGCTTCCAAAGTCAGATCGATGTCGGCACGGGTCGTACGAAAGTTAATGATGCAAGCACGCAGCGCGAACTTACCGCGCAGCATCGCGTTCGAAAGGTATGCGCGGCCGCCGCGCTGCACTCGATGCATGATGCGTTCGTTGAGACGATTGAACTGCGAATTCAGATCGTCGCGCTCGCCGGCATTCTTTGCTGCGGCAAACCTGGCACGTAGTGAATTTGGGATGTAGCGAAAGCAGCAGATGCTCAACACAACCGGTGCGAGCAATTCAAACTCCGCGTCGGCTTCGACTCGCTCAGCCATATATTTCACCATTGCCATGTCTTCGGCGATTGCTTCCGCGATGCGGCGCGCGCCGTAATATCGAAGCGTCATCCAAACTTTTAGTGCGCGAAATCTGCGTGACAACTCGATGCCGTAATCCCAGAACGCGAAGCTCTCTGACTCGGCGGTCTCATGCACTTTGACGTATTCGCCTTCTGCCACGAATGGCTTGCGCGCGGCCGCTGCGTCGCGCAGCAACAAGCATCCACAATCAACCGGCGTGTAAAGCCACTTATGCGGATCCAGCGAAACGGAATCGGCAGCTTCCAATCCTCGGAACATTGGTTTGCATTGTGGGACCATCGCCG
>DATLVM010000352.1:0-8634 GCA_035577445.1 Pyrinomonadaceae bacterium | reverse complement strand
GGTTAATGTGGTGCATGCATTTCGATGAGTGGCCGAATCAAATTGACCACCGCGACCTGAACAAAACGAACGATGAGATTGGTAACTTGAGACCATGTACCGACGGGCAGAACAAGGCGAATACTCGTAGGCGAGCCACCAGTACGTCCGGCTACAAAGGCGTTCAATTTCACAAGCCGAGTGGTCTGTGGCATAGCCGAATCCAGGTGGAAAAGAAGCGTCTCAGTCTCGGTTATTTTCGTGACCCAGCCTTAGCTAATGAGGCATATGCGGCAGCGGCAAAGACGCATTACGGTGAGTTTGCACGAAATTGACATGGGTGACGTCCGCGCTACTCCTGCTCATTCAGCTTCCCGCGCCGGAATTCAGGCCGGGGCAAAAGCTCCCGAAGTCACCAGACGATTCCGCGTACGAAGCTGCCGTGTTTTTGAAAAAGGCCATTGAAACCGAATCCAAAACCCCGAGCGCTCTGCGCCATTCGAGGAATCTACGTTTTTTCAGCATGTACAACATGTCTGCAAAAGGCGCCCGCAAAAAGCTCGGCAGCAAAAGCGCCGAAACGGAATCGTTTAGTCCGCTCGATGATATGGTTAAGGTGCTTTTGTTTGCGATTAACCAGACGAATCGCCGGAATCCACCAGTGACATTGATTCGCGTATCAGAGGATCTGTTTGCGACTTACCTTGATTCTCCCGGATGGTCAGTAGAAGCATGGGATTCGGTCGCGAAGAAAGACCCGTATTTTCGTCAGGAGTGGATAGAAGAATCGACTTGGAACTTCCTATCGAGCTATACCTACACGTTGTATCCGATAGTGAGGGCAGACGAATTTGTATCAAACTCTACGACGGGGGCGGATTACTATCTACTACTTGGCTTACCGAAGACGGTTGGCGAGTTTTACAAGCAACTGGGTATCAACGAGGAATTATTAACGAGCAACAACCGGGTCAAAGCGGGAGTCAAAACAGACGGCCTGACAGTGACGCTCAATAACCGCATCCTTGAGCGGCGGCAGGGCGCTTTTGACGTCTGGAGCTCAAACGACGTTGTGAACTCCAAAGGCAGGAAGAATGCATTACGTCAGCTTGACGTTATTGGTGGTGATATTCATAAGCTTGATATTGATGGGCAGGAACACGTCTTTGAATTGGGGAATGGACTATGGGGCGGATTCCTTAACGACGCCAAGGGAAACCGCGTCGATGAAGTTCCTACAACTATCGCTAATGACGATAATTATCGTGACCATCGTGTCATCGTGGGTCGCTCCTGCATTACCTGCCACGACCAGGGAATCAAGCCATTCCATTCTGATCAGGCCAAGCTCCTGGAAAATCAGGTCGTCACTCTACGAACAATCAATCCTCATGATGCCATCGCACTTGCGGGCCGCTATGATGAGAGAGCAATTCAGAGAAATATCTACACAGATCAAGAAACGTTCAGAGCTGCCGTTGAGGATCTTACGGGAACTTCGCCAGAGCGGATAGCGGCGATGTATTCGAACGTATGGAGAGGCTATGCGGAGCAACGAGTTACGTTCACTCAAGCGGCTCTTGAAGCTGGTTTGTCGAACGATGGACTTCTCGCTGTTCTCACCCCGGCAATTGATCCGAACCTATTGTATCTCATTCAAGCGCCCGGACGGACGCTGAGTCGCGATGTGTGGGAGGATACTTTCGATGACGTCATGCTGCTCAAAGGGCGACCAGCCCAGCCAAAGACAAGAATCAATTTGCCCGCCGTGGCTTCAGGTTCTGTACCAGCATTGGAACGACGAGAACCCAAGCCCGAACCAAAGGCCGAAGAAACCACCCCGCGATTCATCCTCAAGCCGCCAGCCCAAATCGGTGAGCAGCAAACAGCGAAAATCGTGATCAAGAGCGAGAAGGGCTTCACGGTAAAAAGCTACCTGAAAGACGGTGGGAACGAGAAAACCGTGATGGTGTCCCAGGGCGGTACGCCAACGGAGCGCGAGCTTACCTTCACGTTCACGAGTGGGGCAGACGGCTTTTCGAAACAGGTTGAGATCGTGACGGACGTGGGTTCGCTGGTTATACCGGTGGAGACCAGGCCATGAAGCGTCTTATGACAGTGGCGCTTGTGTTCATGTTGTGGCCTTCACTGGCTCAAGCTCAGCTTTCGCAGAGAAGCCGAACCGTCCGTGCAGTGGGAGCCCTTCAAGCGATCGGATTGACTGTATCTGAGCGTCAAGCAGGGCGATCCAAGCAACTCATTGTCCAGGCCGCAACAGGGCAGGCAGAAAAGGCAGGCATCAAGCGCGGGGATATCATAGCCGGGATTCAGGGCGTCCAGACGTTCGCACCGCTTATCCTGAGCAATCTCAATTTTCTAGTCGAACAGAGAGCGGGCAAGCCAATTACCTTTGAGCTTGTACGAGGCCGCAAACCGTTCAAGGCAACGATAAAGAGGCCGACATGAGGAAAGCTTTAATCATCGGCTTTCTCGTGCTTCTTCCGGTTCCATCGGTTCAAGCTCAGTTTTTGCGGCGGCTGTTCGGCGGTGGGAGACAAGTTCAGATTCAGCAACAAAGCTGTTATCAGCAACCTGTCTATTCTGCGCCGAATTATACACAGACTTATACACAGCCGTATCAGGCCCAGCAGTATTACCCGACCTATCAGGCCGTGGCTGCAATCCCCCTCGCAACGATTCCGGTTGCTGTGGACTTGCAAGCGTACCAGTACAGCGTTAACGCAACGGCCTTCCAGTCGTTCAGGGACTACCAGGCCCAAAAGGTCGCTCAAGTGGACGCAACGGCTTCTCCTGTGGCTGTTGCACAACCCGCGCCAGTGGGTGCCGAAGTAGTGGGGTCAACTGGCGCGGGTGTTCTCAAGCAGAACTGCATCAAGTGCCATCAAGCCGGCAACAATCCGAAGTCGGGATTTGCGATGTTTGATCAGCGAGGCGAATTGTACGCCAACATCCCCCTCGCAGACATCATGGAAAGAATTACGGCGGAGGAACCCGCTGCCAGGATGCCACCAGGCAAGAAGCTAGCGCTGCACGAAGCGACGGCCGTCTTACGGCTGGCATCTTCTGGTATCGCGACAGGTACAACTCAGCAAAACATAGCCGCTGTTGAACCCATCAAACCACGCAACCCTTTTGAATGAGGATAGCATGAGAAAATTCATCGCTGTTGGCGTCGGAATCTTTCTTGGCCTATACGCTTCTGAAGTGTTCGGGCAGTCGTGCTATAGCCAGGCTTATGGCCAAGCTCAAGCCGAACCGTTTTCTCTCTCGGCTCAAACGCAGACTGTAGAAGTGCCAGTGCGAGTGACGGTTACCATTCCTCAAGTTCAGGTAGCAGCTCCGGCACCGGTAGCAGTCGAGGCTCCTGCGCCATGCCAGCAGAGTTTCGCAGCGCCTGCGCCAATGTGTGGAGCGGTCGGCTATGCACCGGTAGCGGTGCCGTTTGTGCAGTACCATCCGGTCGGAATTCCTTTTGCAACAACTTATAGCGGGCATTTCACCAGAGTGTCCGGCGCTCGCCAGCATGCTCTCTATCTTCGGACAATGGGGGCGATAGCGGGCGGAAGCAACATTGTTGCGAGAGATCGAAAGGGTACGGCTGTAAACGCAAACTTTGTGAACAACGTGAGGATCAAGCGGAACTTTTTCGGCAATATCAAGGAAGTGACAACCGATCAGCCTCGCGGCGGATTGCTGTCACGCTTGAATCCATTCTGAGTCAAGCCTGTGATGTGGAAAGCCAGCTCTACAGACGGCGGCAACTGGCAGCGCTCCAGCCGTAGCGCGCATCACAGGTTTGTTCCACCGGGGCCGGGTCACAGTTTCGCCGAGACGCACCGTGATAAGCTCCGGCCAGGAACGCACGGTGATTCCAACTCGGCAACCCGGCACGGTGTGGAGGTTCGATGAAGCTGCTCGCTCCGAATACTCAAGTTACAGTTGCTGGCATCGACGGTGAGGGGTTTGTCAGCCAGATCATTCTGGCACTCGACACGAACGACGAAGCGTCAGTGCAATACTCAATCGTCGATGACAGCGGGGCGCAAATTGCGATTGTGTTCCGTGAGGACTTGAGCGTGGTCAGCCCCACGAAGCCATGGCATCTGGAGACGCACTCGTGAGCGGTTGGGCAGTCCATCTCATCCAGGACACCGAAACGCAAGAGCGCGACGAGAAGACCGCGCGAGCGTTCTACGAGTGGCTCAAAGAGAACATGAAGAATGACGGGCCGAACGACCCGAAGGTTAGAGTTCAGCTTGTCCACGATGAATTGCTGATTGACGAGTTCACTAGCCCTTGAAAGCGACACCATGCATCGGCTCGTCATTGAAACCACAACCAAGACTGTCGTTTATCTAGAGTCTCCACCCACCCCGGACAAAGTTCTCAGAGTCGTCATCTCGAAAGCGAAAGGCAAGCATCCCATGGCAGCAGCAGTCGGAACAGTCATCCTGGCACCAACGATCCCAGGCGATCACGTGACCTCTCGAATGGTCACGATCACGCTCAACTCAGTTGCTCTTCCACCCGTGGAAGGCATCACGACCCCGCCAACGTTTCCTTGCAATGAGGGCGACACCTACAGCGTCGTGTCCATTGCGTCTAACAGCACTGGCCCAGCTCCGCCATCGAACGTCGTCAGTGGCACTGTGGCGCTGCCTCAGGCTGTTCCCAGCCCCGACGTTATTCAGGGCGTTTCGTTTGCACCGGCTGAGCCTGTCCCAAACCCTTGAGCCCAGTAGCCGCACCCGCTGTTACCTCATGGCTCCAGTTGCTGGGGCTAATCGCGGTACTCGTCTACATGGCCTATGGTCAGTCTGCGGCGAGACAGAACGCCGCACTGACCCAGAACAAGGTGGATGAATCGAACCGCAAGACAGACGGTTTGCACGACATGTGGAATAGTCGGCTAGACGAATTCAAACGACTGTTTGCCGAAAATACTCGCGCGACCATGGATGCACAGCGGAAAGAGTTTGAAGCTTCAATCTCCAAGATGCACGACGATCACGAGAAGAAAATCACGGCTGATCGCACCGAGTTTGATCGTCGCATTGCCGCCATGGAAGCCACGCTGAAAGCCCAGCAAGCGCAGCCAGGCCCTACAATCGTTCCAGTGCAGATCGTCAATCCCGAGCCCATCCCAGTAGTCCAGACGCCAGAGCAGCGGCTAAGCGAGATCCGCGGAGACAGCCCGAAGTGAAGAAGCCCAAACTCCCAAACTGGCGAGTAGTACGAGAACTGCGAGAAGTGACGAACTTTAGCAGCGAAGAGGAAGCTCGAGCAGCATTTCACGCTCCGGTCATCGACTCGGACCAGACAGAGGTTAGCGAAATCACAACACTTGAAACCTGGCAAGAGGCTAGCAAGTACTCAGGTCTGCCGGGAGTTTGGCATACGCTGGAGGAGAAGAAATGACACCGATCCTCGCACAGCTTGCAGGTGGCTACTCGCTGATTCAGGTGATCATCTTTCTGATCGTCTTGTGCGGTGTATTCGGCATCTTGTTCGTAGTGATGCGTCAGACCGGCATTCAGGTCCCGCCTTGGATCATCACGATATTTTGGATCGTCGTTGTGTGCTTCGTGGCTATCTTCGCGATTCGGCTCTTGATGAGCATGTAAGATAACAGCCCAGCCTGCATGGGCGCTTGTAACACCCATGCAGGCCAGTTGCGACCAGGTGCTATTAACACCAGGAAGCCAAATGTTTAATCGTCCAGAGGAAGAAAAGACCGAAACAATTTTCAAGCCAATCCCAGGATTTCCAGGATACGTGGCTTGCAATGATGGATCGGTGTGGAGTGCTCGGAAGAATTCGTGGAGGCGCCTCAAGGAATGGTTTTGCAAGGATCGCTGGTATGTTGGGCCATTCCTTGAAGGCAAACAGGTCAAGTACCCGCGGGCCTATTTCGTGCTGCGGGCGTTCCACCCAGCTCCTGATGTTGTTCCGGGAAGGCGGCTTATTTGTCGCCACTTAGACGGAAATGCCCAAGACGATCGACCAAACAATCTGGCATGGGGCAGTTATCAGCAAAACAGTCAGGACGTGCTTTATCATGGCCGACATGGATTCACCATTGAGACAGTACGGAGGATCAGAGAGCTAGCACAGCAAGGTTTTACATATCCCGAAATTGCGCTTCAGGTTGGTTGTTCGCCGGAATTAGCGCGGAGATTGAGTGCTGGAAAAACGGCAGGATATCTGCCGAATCCAGATGGCACTCGCTACACGTCAATCCGGCGTAATCCTCTCCCCATGGACACCGACTTGAAGGCTCGGGTTGCAATCGATCTTCAGGCCGGGCTATCCATGAGGAAGATTGCGAAACGATTCGGGATATCGAAAGACCAGGTATGGAAATACTCTAGAAAGGTAAGGGAAATCGCCTCCTCAAATTGAACCGAATTTCGCGACACCAAACGTCACGAAAAATGAGGAAGCGATGAAAATCAACCCAGATGAGGTGAAACCGTGGCTGGAGCTTGGCGCCTTTTTAGCGTACCTAATATGCCGTTGGTGGCCGAAACTTCGCCAGGCATTCAAGCGAAAGGCAAAACCATGCAGGCAGTCACGCACAACGGCTCGGCAGAATACCGTGTCGCACAAGCGCTCGAAGAAGAAGTCGTGAAACGCGCGCCACGAGTGAGCTTGCATTTAGGACTGGAACTGTTCTTCGCTGTGTTGCTTTTGGGTTTGCTTATCTGGAAAGTGTGGCCGAAGTGAGCTACATGAAGTTCGAGGGGTTAGGCGACTGCGGTGCCAATTTGAATGCGGGGTCTGAAATGACCGACCCACGACCAGAAATCAGGGATCCACCTTACAGCCAGGACGTGATTGATGAGGCTGTGAGAATTGTGGAAGAGCGCGAGAAAGCGGCTAAGCTCAAGCCCGAGACCTGGCGTACCAGGGAGCCGATGTTGTGAGCCTCATAGCAACCCCCGACAAAACGCTAGCAGTACCTGGCCAGGAGCAGATTGCAATTGGCTCGGGTATGGCTAACGGGAAAGCGGCGATACTCTTTGGCATCAATGGCCAGATGAGAGCTGTGGAACTGGACTTTGAGGGCGCTGTATCATTGGCTAACGGGCTACTCTCCGCAGCAATCGAGGCCAACAAAAAGGCGGCTCAAAATGGGTCAATACTCCAAGCTGTCGGAGCGCGGGAAATCGCTGGTTGATGTGGCTTGCGTGCTGTTTGTAACTGGGTGTGTGATTAGTGGGTTGGTTTGGTTGGTGGTTAAGTGATCGATAACGATGTTAACGGATAAAAAACCTGAGGTAATTGCGGCCTTTGCAAAAGGTTGCTCATGGCGAGAAGTTGCCGAAGCGACAGGCATAAGCATGATGACCATTTGGCGATGGGCACAGAAAGACCCGGAATTCGCCAAAGCAATCAAGGATGTTGGAGAAGATGCCGACGCAGAGGTCGAAGCTGTCACGTTTCGCAATGCCTGTGATCCTGACCCAGCAAATAACACGCTTCGTATGTTCTGGCTCAAGAGCCGCAAGGGTTATCGCGATCGATTGGATATCACGAGCGAAGATAAGCCATTCGGATATGTTGACCGAATTCGTAATCCAAGGGATCAGCATCTAGCTACGCACAGTAATGGCAACGGTCACACCACCGGCAACGGCCTGGCACCTTAATCCACATGAAAAGCAATGTCAGCTCATTGAGTGCGAAGCGGACATCGCTGTTTACGGTGGGGCAGCCGGTTCAGGTAAGAGCCATGCACTACTTGCAGAACCAATCTGTAGAGGGCTCCACGAGATTCCCGGCTTTAGCGCCGTTATCTTCCGGCGCACATCAAAACAGGTGCGTGAGGCTGGGGGTCTTTGGGATAAGGCGTGCGAGATATACCCTAATGTCGGAGGCGTTGCGCACGTCGGAGACCTTGAGTACAGATTCCCAAGCGGAGCTAAAATCGCATTCCGACACGTAGAGCACGAGCAGGATAAGCACAACTATGCTGGGTCGGAGATCTGCTATCTTGGATTCGATGAGTTGTACCACTTCACCGAATCACAGTTTCTGTTCCTCACAAGTCGCAATCGTTCAACCTGTGGGGTTCGACCATATATACGAGCCACTACGAATCCAGATCCAGGATGGCTACGTAAATTTCTCGCCCCGTGGGTTCACGATGAGTGGCCCGGAGAGCGCTTCAAATCTGGCGAAATTAAATGGTTCGTTCGTGATAGGGGCGAGATACGCTGGGTTGATGATGGAACGCCCTTTTCTAAGTCCATGACCTTTATCGCGGCCCGCCTAGAAGACAACCCAACGCTCAATGAAGACCCGAACCAAGACTACCGGACAACGCTCCTCGCACTCCCGCCAGTCGAGCAACAAAGGCTGCTCTACGGTAATTGGAACGTACGCGAAGAGGGTTTGGTCTACCCTGAGTTTGTGGATTGCCTCGTTGAAGCGGAAAGCAGGCCAGAGACTCCAGACATTGGCGGGATGGATTTTGGCGTGCGGAACCCGTTTGTGGCTCTCTGGGGCTATGAAGACCACGACGGAGTAATGTGGATAACGGAATGTTATTACCGGCGAGACTTGACCATTCCAGAGCACTCAGCCAAGCTGCCCAAGGGCATCAGGTGGTGGTGCGACCCAGCGGGAGCG
>DATLVM010000351.1:0-18558 GCA_035577445.1 Pyrinomonadaceae bacterium | reverse complement strand
CGCTCACGTTTAATCCGGGCGAAACGACCAAGACCATTAAGGTCAGCATCTGCTCGGACAACGTGAACGAGTCCGATGAGACGTTATTGGTGAACCTGTCGAACGCGAGTGGCGCAACCATCTCTCGTCCGCAGGCGACCGGCACGATCAAGCAGGCGAACCTCGCCGGCACCCTCATCATTTCTGAGATTCGCACCTCAGGACCATCTGGGTTGGGCGATGACTTCGTCGAGCTCTACAACAACACCGACAGTCCATTGACGGTGGCGGCGTCCGATGCCTCGGCCGGATATGGCGTATTCAAGATGGGCGCGGACTGCAACGCCGCGCCGGTACTGATCGCCACGATTACGAATGGAACTATAATCCCGGCCCGCGGACACTATCTGCTCGTGGGATCGCAGTACAGCCTCGGCGCCTACGCGACAGGTGATCAGACGCTGACCGCAGACATCGAGAGCGATCGCAACGTTGGACTGTTCAATACAGCCGACGTGAACAACCTCTCGACAGTCACGCGGTTGGATGCAGTTGGCTTTGGGACGAACAGCGACGGCGTCACCACTGGCGTCTGTGATCTGTTACGTGAAGGCACGAACTTGCCGCCAGTTAGCGGCTCAACTACAGAGCACAGCTTCTTCCGCAAGGAGTGCGACTTCAACGGGACGACATGTCTTGCCAACGGGTTCCCGAAAGACTCGAACAACAACTTGGCGGACTTCATGTTTGCTGACACACAAGGCACGCTCATTAGCGGTGTACCGCAGCAGTTGGGCGCGCCAGGTCCGCAAAACAAGACCAGCGGCATCCAGCGCAACTCGACGCTAATCATGCCTTTGCTCGATAGCAGCCTCCCGGCGGCAGCGGTGCCGAATCGGGATCGGACTTTTGTTCCGAGTGGACCAACCGCGCCGAACGGAGTGCTGTCATTGCGGCGGCGCATCCAAAACAACACGGGCGGTGATGTGACAGCGTTGAGGTTCCGCATCATCGACATCACCACTTTCCCAAGCCCGGGCGGTGGGACTGCGGATCTGCGGGCCATCACTTCGTCCGACGTGTCGATCTCGAACATCCACGACACGACTACGTGCGTGGATCGTACGGCGGGCACGGCTTCGAACTGTACGGTAAACGTTAAAGGCACCACTCTCGAGATGCCTCCAAATCAACCAAGCGGCGGCGGCTTCAACTCGTCGTTGCGAGTCGATCTGACGGGCTTGCCTGGAAACAAGCTGGCAGCCACTCAAAGTGTCGAAGTGCAACTCTCGTTCGGCGTGGTACAGGGAGGTCACTTCCGCGTGCTGGTCAACGTTGAAGATGACGTGGTCGGGGGCGACCCGGATAAGCCAGGTATGACCCTGGCGAGCTTCGTTGAAGAGATCACGATTGCGGCGAACCAGACGATTAACTTTGATCAGGTTGCTAATCGCAGGTTCGGCGACACTGACTTCAATATCAGTGCGACTGCTTCATCCGGATTGCCAGTGAGCTATGCGGGCGCTGGCAACTGCGCGGTGAGCAGCGGCGGTAGTGTTCATCTGACCGGCGCGGGAGCGTGCACTGTAACTGCTTCACAGGCAGGTGACTCAACCCACAATCCGGTCACGACGCAGCAGACATTTGCTATTGACAAGGCCACGCCGGGACTTTCGGTTGCTTCCTCGTTGAGTACGGCGAAACTGACGCAGAACGTGACGTTCACTGCCACTGTAGCCCCACCCGCGAACACCATGGCGGCCACCGGCACCGTGCAGTTCAAGGACAACGGCGTTGACCTGGGTCCGGCGGCGGCTTTGGACGGAAACGGCCAGGCAACGTTCTCAACGGCGTCGCTGGCAGCCGGATCGCATTCAATCACGGTCCAGTACAGCGGCAATTCGAACTTCAACGCGAGCAGCAGCAGTCTTGCTCAAGTGGTGACGAATCGGCCGTTGGTTAACTTTGCCGTCGCCAACTACGATGTGAAGCAGAGCGACGGCTTCGTCCGCGTCCTGGTCAATCGTGCCGGTGACTTGTCTGTGCCGGTAACAGTTGATTACGCGACGGACGGCAGTAGCTCAGGAAACTGCGCGGCTCTTCGAGGCGTGGCTTCGCTGCGCTGCGATGTAACGGCGATGTACGGCACTCTCAGGTTCGCTGCCGGCGAGTCGGAAAAAATCGTCGACATTCCGATCAATCAGGATAGTTACACGCAGGGACCAGAGACGTTCACAGTAACGCTGTCGAACGTTACCGGAACTGACGCGTTGCTGGTGACGCCGGCTGCGGCCAACATCATAATCGACGATGCTGCCTCACCGACGCCTAACGCGATCGACGATACGACGATCTTCGTGCGGCAGCAGTATCACGATTTTCTTAATCGCGAACCTGATGCGGCGGGCCTGGCTTTCTGGAAGAACACCATCGACATCTGCAACACCGATGCGACGGAAGCTGCGCGCTATGGCGGCGCCGCGGCGTGTGTCGAGACCAAGCGCGTGCACACTTCCGGTGCGTTCTTCCTATCGATCGAGTTCCGCGGTACTGGTGGTTTGGTGCGCGACGTCTATGTCGCGGCTCTGGATCGCCCGGCGAGCGGCAACATGCCTGGCTTCACCGAGTTCACGCGAGACACGCAAGCGGTGCAAGCCGGCGTCGTCGTGGGCCAGGACAACTGGCAGCGCACGCTCGATGCCAATCGCGCCGCGTTCATGACTGACTTTGTCATGCGGCCTGAGTTTGTCGGCTTGTATTCGACCACGGATACGCCGTCGCAATACGTCGATAAGCTCTACAGCCATGCGAACACCACACCCGCGAACTCGCAGGAACGAGCTGACGCGATCGCCGAATTCGGCGCCGCGTCAACTGCATCCGATCCGGGAGCACGTGGGCGCGCGCTGTTGCGCATCACACAGAATGCCGCATTCCAAAGCCGCGAACTGAATCGCGGGTTTGTGCAGATGCAGTACTTTGGTTACTTGCGACGCAACCCGAACGAGGATCCGGACAGCAACCTGAATGGATTCAACTTCTGGTTGACCAAGCTCAATCAATTCAACGGCGATTACGTGGCGGCTGAGATGGTGAAAGCGTTCCTCAGATCCGGCGAGTATCGCCAGCGGTTCGGTACGCCCTAACGGATGTAGCGGGGAGGCGCGAAGGATTGATACCAGCCTTTGCGCCTTCGCGAGTCACTGACGGGAATTGCATGAGATTATTGACGTTATTCGTGGAATCATGTTAGTTTCCGCTGTCTTGATATGATCCAGTCGATGGGTTCTTTTTGAAATAGTCCGTGGTCCGGGATCGGGAGGTAAAGTTTGATCGAGCAAACGAATAGTTTAAATCCCTTGCAGGTTTCTCAGACTGAGGAGCCCGAGAAACCGAACGCTACGACTCCGAAGAAACCGTTCGTCGAGCCGGAAATCTCGGTGCCCGTCGATGTGCTTGAAGCGACGACCTTCTTCATCCCAGTCGATAGCGGAACGACCCCATGATGCCCGACCGTCAATAACATGGTCAGCGTATCTCAACAGTTCGCACGACCGGCGCACGTGAATACCTATTCCGTCGCCGGTCTTTCCATTTGGGTTGAGAGTGACGAAGCTTGGATTGCCGATGCGTTCGACCGGCAATTTTCCGGGTCGCACCTTAAGCCCTCAACTCGAAACGGGGCACCCTCGACGACAATTCGCATCTTTGATTCGCGGCCGCCGGCGTTGCCTTTCGGGTTAGAGAGTTTTGCAGTCGCCGAAGGCGGCCGATGTTTCACTGACGGATCCGTCTATCACATTGCCCACAATGGTTCACTGGTAAGCATCGATTGCAAGGCGCCGGCAACTGTGAAGGTGTGGCTCGGCGCTTCAGCTCTATCGGGCGCGGCGTTGGCGCGTCTGTTCTTCACTGCCGCTGCCGCTGCCGTCCGGCGCTGTAACCTTTATGAACTTCATGCGGGGTGCATTGTTGAGCCAACGAGCGGCAAAGGCGTGGTGCTTATTGGGCCATCAGGTTCCGGCAAATCTACTTTGACTGCGCAGCTGGCCGCTGCTGGTTGGGGCTATTTGTCCGACGATTCACTTTTGCTCCGTACGCAACGTGAGCTTCCAGAGGTTCATGCTTTACGCCGCATCTTTGCCGTAACTGAACAGGCCATCGACGCCGGCGGGTTGCTCGAATTAGAGAACGGGCTCGGTGCACCAATGGCGCTCGATCCTGCAAAGCGAAGATTCGATCCGTTCGAAGCGTTCCCGAATCAGTTTGTCGAATCGTGCGCGCCGTCCGTTGTCGTTTTCCCAAGCGTGGGGAATGTAACTGAAAGCGCAGCCGAACGACTTACTCAGGCTGAGGCTATGTCTGAACTGATTGGTCTGTGTCCATGGGCCAGCTATGATCGGGTGGCCGCGCACGGATATCTTGGGGCGCTGTCAGCTTTGGCGAGAGCTTGCGCAGCTTATCGATTGCACCTGGGACTGGACGTGTTCGGAGACACGGTGAGGGCCTCAGGCTTGCTCAGGTCGCTTTTGTAGTTCCAGGCCGGCTCTTGAAGCTTCTGAAGGTGATGGGTTTTCACTTTATCGCCAACGGCGAAGAGCTTGGTTTTGGTCATCATTCTTGACACTGTTATCTGCGCTTCCTATCATCAGTTTTCAGCGACGATACCTGTCACACGAAATAATCAATGTTTGGAGCCAGCATAGGTCGCGCAGGGCAGCGCATCATCGATGCGATGGTGCGATGGTTGGCGCGCGGTCACATCAATCCGAATATTCTCACCTTCATAGGCGTTGCCATTAACGTCGGGTCAGGTTTGCTGTTTGGATTCGGGAAGTTTTTTGGGGCGGGCATCGTTCTCATAGTTGCAAATCTGTTCGACATGCTCGACGGCCAAGTCGCGCGCTTGTCAGGTCGCGTTACGAGCTTCGGGGGGTTTCTTGATTCATCGTTTGATCGTCTTTCGGACATGGTGGTGTTCGTGGGGTTGATGGTTTTTTATGCCCGCGATACTCCGTATCACTCGACGCTGAATGTGTTCCTGGCGGGTGCGGGCATGATGGGCTCAGTCATGGTGAGCTATGCCAGCGCGCGCGCTGAGAGCATGATTCCAAAATGCGACGTGGGATTTCTGCGCCGGCCTGAGCGGGTTGTGCTTTTCATCATCGGCGCCCTGTCAACCGTGCCGGGTTCGAACAACTTCTTCGCGAACCGCATGCCGGCGGTGCTTTGGGTGCTCGCGGTGGGCTCGTACTGGACGTTCGCGCATCGCATGTACCACACCTGGACTGAGGTCAATAAGAAGGAGATCAATGACGCCGCACTGGCAAATGACGTTACGAAATCGCAGGCTCCCGAGGTCAGGCCTGAGCCCACACTCGCGCATAAAGCCAGCTAATTTGCCGCGTAACCAAATCTCCAGACATTTTGTGATCGGAGGTCTTGACTATCAGGCCCGCTCGTTCTAACTTATTTCCGCTTTTCCAATCTTTCCGAGGTTAATTTGCATTGATTATCTGCCCCTCTTGCGGTTCGACTGTTAAAGCCGATCTTTGCGTAGGCTGTTCCGCGTGCGGTGCACGCGCAGTCGGACCTCCCCTGGCCAAAGCCGAGCACGAACTGCCGTCTTTCGGACGCGCCAGCATCGTGTTTGCCACGGGCTTTGGGGCGCTGGGCACGTTCCTGGCGTTGTTGATTACCGTCCTCGTAGAGAAACAGAGTTGGCCCGGATTTTGGACTCTGGTTTCCGCGGGTGAAGTGGCGGCTTGGCGAGTGAAGTGGCCGGCAATCCCGATTCTAATTGCGCTGCTAATCGTGAGCGCAAAGGTCACGCGCAGCATTAAACAGAATCCCGCGCGGTACATGGGGATCAAGGCAGCGCGCATTGGACTTTTGTTGGCAGTTACCGCCGGAGTGTTGATTGCGACGCTGATTGGCATCACTATTCCGGTGAGACTCGAGCGGAGGCAATGGGGAATTGAAGCTGCGACTTATGCTCGTGGTTATACCTTGAACCGGGCACTCCTTGCATATCGGGACTTGCACGGGACTTATCCCACTGACCCCGACAAATTCGTCGAGTCCCTTCGAACCTTACCGGATCCCGATGGCTCAATTGCTGAGGCGCTACGTTTCGTCAATCCGAACGCCTATGAACCCAGCGCCCAGTTAGCCTCCGCCCCCAAGAAAAAGCCGCTGATTCTGCGCGGCACGGCGTTGCGCGATGGAAATGCGGCGACGAGTGCCGAGTCGGCGCCCCTGTCATTCAATACGTATAGCCTGCGCCTGCCGAGCGAGCATCGCCTCCTCGGATCGGACGATGATTACATTCTCAAGGACGGTGTGATCCAAAAAGCTTCCGAAGTTGCATCTCCCTCATCGAATACTTCGCGTTCAAGAAATCCCTGACGCGTATGTCGTTCTTCGCCAAGTTCCGCCGGCAAAAAGAAGATCCTGAAGTCGCGCGTCGTGCTCTGCTCATGAAATCGGGCCGTATCGGCGAAGCCACGATTCTCGATTCCGATGTTGACGCCGACGGCCAGACGCTACTTTCTTATTGCTACACCGTGGGCAGTGTCGACTACGAAACCGTCCAACACCTCGACGCTGAGCAACTCACCAGAAAAGATTGCTACCTGCCCGGATCACGGGTTGACCTTCGTTATGATCCTCGACGACCGGCGAATTCACTGGTTGTCTAACCAGTGACAAGTGACAGGTGACGAGTGACAAGGAATCACGAGTTCGCTACTATTCTTGTCACTCGTAACTTGTCACAGCATCTAAATGTTTCGCAAAATTCTGATAGCTAATCGAGGCGAGATTGCCGTTCGTATTATTCGTGCGTGTCGCGATCTGAACATCTCGCCGCTTGCGGTTTTCTCTGAGGCTGACGCGGCTGCGTTGCACGTCCGCATGTCCGACGAAGCGTATTGCATCGGGGCGGCGGCTTCGACCGAAAGCTATCTCAACATCAAAAAGATTATCGAAGTCGCCCAACGGGCAAGTGCGGATGCGATCCATCCGGGTTACGGCTTTCTCGCTGAGAACGCTGACTTCGCCCGCGCGGTCACGGACGCTGGCTTGGTCTTCATTGGCCCAACGCCTGAGGCGATGAAAGTGATGGGATCAAAGACGAGCGCGCGGCGCGCGGCGATTGCGGCGGGCGCGCCGGTGGTGCCGGGCACGACCGAAGCACTTAAGAGCTTTGAAGAAGCGCGCGAACTCGCGGAGAAGTTTGGCTATCCCATCATGCTGAAGGCTGCGGCCGGCGGCGGCGGCAAGGGAATGCGACAGGTTGCGAGCGAGAGCGAGCTGCGTTCGTCGTTAGAGGCGGCCCAGTCCGAAGCTGCCGCCGCATTCGGCGATTCAGAAGTCTATCTGGAAAAGATTGTCGAGAAACCGCGTCACATCGAGATTCAAGTCTTCGCCGACGTTCACGGTAACTATGTTCATCTCGGCGAGCGCGAATGCTCGATCCAACGCCGGCACCAAAAAGTAATCGAGGAATGCCCTTCACCAATCAACGATGCGGACTTGCGACAACGGATGGGTGCAGCCGCGATCAAAATCGCCCAGGCCGTGAACTATGTCGGTGCCGGCACAGTTGAATTCCTGTTTTCAGATGTGACGCGCGACTTCTACTTCCTCGAGATGAACACGCGGCTTCAGGTCGAGCATCCGGTCACTGAGTTGGTGACCGGGTTCGATCTCGTGTGCGAACAAATTAATGTCGCGGCCGGCGCGCCTCTGTCATTCACCCAAGACGACGTCCGGTGGAATGGTCATGCGATCGAGTGTCGCGTTTATGCGGAGGATCCCGACAGCAGTTTTCTTCCATCACCCGGCAGGATCACTTTTCTCCGCGTGCCCAGCGGCCCCGGCATTCGTGACGACAGCGGAGTGGCGCAGGGCGATGAAGTCTCGATTCATTACGATCCAATGATTTCCAAGCTGGCCGCCTGGGGGCGCACTCGCTCAGAAGCAATCGATCGAATGCGGCGGGCGCTGGATGAATATGCAGTCGGCGGGATCAAGACGACGTTGCCCTTCTTCCGCGAGATCGTGCGCGACGAAGATTTCATTGCAGGAAAGTTGGATACAGGTTTCATTCCGCGCTTCCAGGAGCGCCGGGCGCGTCAATCGGAGCGCGGGCATCCTGCCCGTAATGAACGCGAAGCGCGAACAGAACGCCACATCGCGATCATCGCTGCCGCGCTCGATTACAGCGATGCCCAGCGCAGTTTGCGCGCCGGCAATCATCACGTGCCGCAAAGCAAATGGAGAATCGCTGCGCGCGAGAGGGCCGTCCGGCAGACAACGATCCGCAAATCGGTTTTCGAATGAAGCTGCACGCCGCAATCGCTGGGATTGAAACCGACGTCGAAATTCGGCGTGAAGCCGATCGGCTGCACGCGCGCGTGGGAGACGTCGAATATCAACTGAATGCTCGGCAAACAGGACCTGGATCTTACTTGCTGATCTCAGACGGGCATGTCTTTGACTGTCGTGTTGAGGGAAGCACTGAATCCGGCGCGCCTCTAGCCGTTTTCGTCGGCACGAGAAGTTTCGAAGTCACGCTCGCTGACCCCAAGCGACTGCGAGGTTCCCAAGACCCGTCGGCGCATGATGATGGAGCCGCGCGCATCGTCGCTCCGATGCCGGGTAAGATTGTGCGCGTTCTGGCGGAAGTCGGCGCTCAGATTGAAGCCGGAGCCGGCGTCGTCGTCGTCGAGGCGATGAAGATGCAGAATGAGATGAAATCTCCAAAGGCCGGCACGGTGAGCGCGGTCAATGTGGAAGTCGGCGCGACTGTTAACGGTGGTGATGTGCTGGTGGTGATCGAGTAAGAACTATTTGACATTTGATATTGGACATTTCTCATTTGGTCGTTGATTGTTCGGAAGACCCCAATCCAGAATTCTGACGGGCCCAGCGATAGACAATTCGAAAATGTCAGATGTCAAATATCAAATGTCAAATAAGTCTTTGAGTTCTGTTGAAAAATCGGACCGTCGAATCCTGCTCTGGGATCTCGACGGCACGCTGGTTCGTGGCAAACGGTTTGGCAGTTACAAAGATTACACCGCGCCGATGCTGGAATCGATCTTCGGCACTTCAGGTTCATTGCACCAGATGGTCGTCTCAGGCATGACCGATCTTCAGATCGTCGAAGAAGCTTTGCGCAGCGCCGGCATTACGCGGGAACACATCACCGCGCGCAAAGATGATCTGATACGCAGCTATGTCGAGCAGATGAAGCTCGCGGTTGGCAATGGCGCGCACGTCATCGAGGCGATCCCTGGCGCCCGTGAAGCTCTACAGGCCGCACACGATCATCCGCGTTACCAGTCGGCCCTCTTGACCGGCAATATCGAGCCGGCGGCGCACTTGAAAGTTGAGGTAGCAGGCCTGGCTGAATTCTTCACGTTGCCCGGAGCATTCGGTCACGAATCGTTCGATCGTCGCGATCTTCCAGCCATGGCAGCGCAGCGAATCAATGATCACCTCGGTGTCGAACTTTTGCCCGAACAGTTCATCGTTATCGGCGACACGCCGAATGACGTCGCTTGCGCGCGACACTTCGGCGCGAAAGTTCTCGGGGTGGGCACCGGACGCGTTCATTCCAAAGACGAATTGCGCGCGTGTAACCCGGATGCTTTCTTGCCGGATCTGCTGGATCCGGATTTGTTCATAGAAACGTTAGGAAAACTTTGAGTGCTCGCATTCCCGTGGGCACTAATTGCGCGGATAATTGAAACGACTCTCAAAACAGGAGGAACATCATGCTGGTTAACTGGATCAAAGACGCTGACGCGGCGCTCGCGCAGGCGAAGAATGAAAACAAACCTCTCTTGATCGATTTCTCTGCGGCGCCCGCCTGAGGCGCATGTGCTCAGCTGGAAGCTGAGTCATACTCCGATCAAGAAATTGCGGACTTCATTAACAACACCTTCGTTCCGCTCGAAGCCCACATCAAAGAACATCCCGCGTACTTCAAACGATTTCAGGCCAACTGGACGCCGACTGTGATAATCATGGATTCGGACGGTGTCGAGCGTTATCGCATCGAAGGCTACTTGCCGAAGGAATGGTTCCGCGCGCGTCTGGAGATGGGCCTTGCGCGCGTCGCGTTCATGCACAAGAAGTTCGCCGATGCAAAGAAGATTTATGAGGGTGTAATCGAGAAGTTTGGCAACTTGGCGCTGGCGGCCGAAGCGATCTATTACCGCGATGTGTGCCACTACAAAGCCACGAATGATCACACGTCGCTAGGGACGGCCGCAACGGAGTTAGCTGAAAAGTTTCCGAATGATGAGTGGCGATTGAAGAGCCTGCCCTGGGCGCACTGAAGAACGCGAACTAGCCGCGGATGAACGCGGATTGGCGCAGATAAGAAAGAAAAGAAGCCCAATGGCTGAGTTCTTCGTCTTATCCGCGTAGATCTGCGCTTATCTGCGGCCAAATTAGATCCGGTGAAAACCTTTCAGAATGTCTTGCGTCGCTAACCGCAAAATCACCGGACGGCCATGCGGACAAGTAGTCGGCGACGAAGTCAGCAGCAGTCGATCGATCAACCAACGCATCTTCTCAGGCGCGAGCGGCATATTCACTTTAATCGCGGCGTGACAGGCGAGCGAAGCGGCGATCTCATCCCGGAGATTCGCCCGCGCTGCGCCGCGCTTCTCGGCATCAACCGTGTCGAGAACTTCCGACAGAACATTGCGCGCTTCACTCGCCGGCAAATCGGCAGGAGTTGATTTGATCGCGACGGTCCGTCCTGACAATCTCATCAATTCAAATCCGTAAGCCTCGAGTTCTTCAGCGACCACGTCGAACGCTGACGCCTGCGCGGGCGTCAGATCGAAAGTCTCGGGGATCAACATCTGCTGCGATTCAGGTTTGCGCGAAGATTCGAGCGCGCGATACTTGTCGAACAGCACTCGCTCATGGGCGACGTGCTGATCGATCAACAGCAAACCCTCGTCGTCCGTCGCGATGATAAAGCTCTCATCGAGCTGTCCCAGTGGCCGGATGTTCGCTGACAGAGATTCGACCGGGACTTCGCGCACGAACTTGATTGCTGAATCGAGAGGCGGCAAGGTGTCAGAACCGCGAGCGGTAGCGACCGGATCGAGCGATTGCTGTTGGCCCGTTGCCGGTTGTTGGTGCTCCGTTCTTTCGGTGACGTGTGATGAGCCGATCGATACTGCTAGCGGAGCCTCGCTTGATCCGGTCGCTACCGCTCCCGGTTCTGACACTAACTCAAACGCCTCACGCTCGATGGCTGTCGCTACTCCAAAAGCGATGCGGTCTTGCTGTGGCTGTGACCGCAATTCGAATCCACGTGCCGGAGGCTCTTTAGTGAGTGGCGCAGTGTCGTCCGGTTGAGCAGCGGGGGCTGCGACGGCTTCGTCAGCGTCCGTGTCTTCAACGATCGGAACTGTGTCGCGAATCTCGGTTGCGGGCGCAAAACCAGCGCTGGCTAAACCGGTGCGCACGGCTTCGCGGACAGCGTCGGCCACCGCCGCGGCGCGGCGAAAACGCACTTCAGTTTTCGCGGGATGCACGTTCACATCGACTTCCTCCAGCGGCACGTCAATGAAAAGCAAAGCGACGGGATAGACACCGTGCGGAAGGATTGAACGATAGCCTTCGGAAAGCGCGCGGCCGATCAAACGATCGCGCACGAACCTTCCGTTGACGAAGAGAAACTGCGCGTCTCGTGAAGTCCGTCGTTCGCGCGGCGCGGAAACGAAACCCTGGACTTTCGCAATTTGTGTTACAGAACCGCGAGCGGTAGCGAGCGGATCAATTGAATCGATGGGCCCATGCGATCCCGTCGCTACCGCTCCGGGTTCTGACATATTATTGACTTCCAAAAGCCCTTCGAGAAACTGCGCGCCGAAGATCTGATAGGCGCGTTCGCGCAGATCTTTCGCTGGAGCGACTCTTAAAGTTTCGCGGCCGTTATTCGTCAATGTGAAGCTGATTTCCGGATGCGCAAGCGCGTAATGCGTCACGAGGTTGGTGAGGTGATAACTCTCGGTGGATTCCGAACGCAGAAACTTTCTGCGCGCTGGTGTATTGAAGAAAAGATCGCGCACCGCGATCGTCGTCCCCCGCGGATGCGCCGCATCTTTTACATCGCGCATGCGTCCGCCTTCGATCGTGACGCGCGTTGCAGCGGAGGCATCTTCCGCGCAGGTAATCAATTCAACGCGCGCGACGGAAGCGATTGAAGCCAGCGCCTCGCCGCGAAAACCGAGCGTGCCGATGGCGGCGAGATCTTCGGCTTTGCTAATCTTCGATGTGGCGTGGCGTTCGAAAGCGAGGATCGCATCGTCGCGCGTCATGCCTTCGCCATCGTCGGTAATCTTTAACAAGCGACGGCCACCGGACTCAACGTCGATCACGATTCGCGTTGCGCCGGCGTCGATGGCGTTTTCGACCAGCTCTTTCGCTACCGATGCGGGGCGCTCGACGACCTCACCGGCGGCGATTAGGTTGGAAAGGTGATCGGGGAGTACGCGAATCTTGGACATAATTAGCTGGAACTCACTAATGAGGAATTCCAAAAACTTGAAGTCACAAATTGTGACCTCAAGTTGGGGAGGAATTCGCCGTTACAGATACACAATCTGGTGTTCATTTGTTTCAAGCTCAATCGCATCAAATATCCAATCAATGAAATACAAGCCGTGTCGCGCGATAAATGAGGTGACGTTAATGTGTCGCTCCTGCAATGCCTTATTCGGATAGAGCAGATCGAATGCGTGTTCAAGTTGGCGATGCACCGCTTCATCGCGCGCGATTTGTGCTCGATTGAAGCGGGTCCGCAAACCGTCGATTTGATAGTTGATTTTGCGCCGGCCTGTATCCAATGCATCGGCCAAGGTTGGATCAACTCGACGGAGTTGTTCCTGGAGCGTATCGAGTTCCTTGTTGAAAGTCTCTGTCGTATGTTCGAAGGTCTGAGCGGTTTCTTTTCCCAGGTATTTCTGCACGACCCGCGCGATCACATGGTCTGAGCCCTCAAAAAAATCAGCCAGCGCAAGACCGTAACGTTCAAATGAACGCCACGTGTGCTTCTCGACAAACGTTAGGCTCGCGCGCGGCAGAATCGGCGTCACCGGTCGATCGAGGATCCGATAAACCTCGGACGTTTGTGCGAAGTAAGCAATCTCGGCCGAGCCGCCGTAGTAAGCAATCGTCGGCAGCAAATAATCCTGCACGACGGCGCGCAAAGTAACGTTTGGACTAAAGCGCTCGGGCTCGCGTTGAGCGAGATCCGCTAGTTCCTCCGCAGAATACTCTTGCTGAAGTGGCCCTCCCTGACGGTCGGGCTTCTGACTCTCGCTCTTGGTTCGATAGCTTCCGTTTGCCGTTCGAGTCAGCGCGTGACGCGCGCCGGCCTCGTCGTGCAGAAACAGCGGAAATGAATCTTCCGAGGGAGTGACTTGCGCGTGATAACCCCCTTCGACGAGCTCACGACTGCGATCGGCAATCGCCTTTGCGATTGCGGAAGCGCGTTGGGCCGCTTGTGAATACACAGGCGCGGCGAGTTTCTTTAACTTTGCATCCAGCGGATCGAGGAGAATCAATCCTCGATCCTGCGTCAGCCTGGTGAGGAAAGCCGCAAAGGCATCGCCGAATCCCTTTTCGCGGCGATAACAGTCGCGGACAAGGTTGGTGAGATGATCACTAAATTCATTTTGGGGAAGGGCATTCAGCAGTCCGCTGATTGTCTGATCGATTGAATCGTCCAGCACCGCCAGCCCGACAGGTGAGCCTTCGTGGTGAATGCTCTCTGAAACTTTTACGCTACTCAACCCGCAATCGCGATTGACGAATTCGGCAGTCGCAACTTCCGCAAAGTCGTGATCTTCGGTCGCGATCCAAAAGACCGGCACCGCTTTCACACCGCGCAACGATAAACATTCAGCCAGCTTGATCGCCGACAGAGCTTTGTAAACCGTGTACAGCGGCCCACCGAATAAGCCGGCTTGTTGTCCTGACACGACCGCAATGCAGTCCGACTCGCGAAGCGTCTGAATGTGTTTGAGCGTCTGCTCGCTCGCGCCCCAACCTCTATTCATGCGTTCGAGGGCGTCGCAAACCGCTGCTCTATCGGTTTCATAGTTCACCAGTACACGTTCGCGCCGCTCAAGCAGATCGAAGTGGTTCTTGACTGCTTCAGGATAGAAGCGTCGCAGCGCCGTCGGGTCGCGCAGATAGTCGAGAAACAATTTGCTTTGACCCGGAATGTTGGCGAACGAGAGTTTCTCTACGCGGAGTCCGGCTTGTTCCGGCGTGGCGTGACAGGCAGTTTCAGCGGTACTCAAAGTTTAGGGGTTGCTCCTGCCGGAACATTTTACGCGGTGAGTGTTGTGAGTGCTAGCGTATCAGAAGCCCGAGCGTGAGCGAGGGCTAGCTCTGACAGCGAATCGCTTGATGGATCGGGCCCTCGCTTACGCTCGGACTTCTGACACATACATCGCGTCTCGAAGCAATAACCCAATCTCAGCAATCGCTTCTTCGCTCGGTCGTCGCAAGGGCGCGCGCACGTCGCCGCCCACATAACCGGCCATCTCCATGGCCGTTTTCAATCCGCCGATTCCGTAAGTTTTGGTGACGGCACGCGCGAGCGGTGTCAGCTTTTCTTGCAATCCTGCGGCTCGATCGACTTCGCCAGCCTGAACCGCGCGATTGATCTCCAGGCAAATCTCTGGAGCGCAGCAACCGACTGCGAGAATTCCGCCGCGCGCGCCGGCCTGCATTGCTTCATTGAACACAGTTCCGTTGCCGATCATCATCGCAAAATCCTGATTTACCATCCGCACCGTCTCGCGGAGCTTTTCAACTTCATTCGAGCTGTCTTTCATGCCGGCGATGTTCTGATGCTCGCTCAGACGCGCAGCGGTCTCTGGCTCGATCTTGATGCCAGTGAGATCGGGCATGCTATACAGAATGATCGGAATCGGCGAAGCATCTGCGACGGCTCGATAATGGTTCACCAATGCGTCTTGGGTGATTGCCGATTTGTAGTAGTGAGGCGTGATGACGAGCACAGCTTCCGCGCCCGCATTTGCCGCACGCGAGATTTCTTGAATCGTCGTGCGCGTGCTCTGTTGGCCGGCGCCGACAATGAAGGTCATCGAAGCGGGAACTGCGTGACGTGCGGTTTCGATAACTTCCAGGTACTCGCGCTCATCAAGGTTCACGCGCTCGCCGGTTGAGCCGAGTACGACATAACCGGCGATGCTGGTCTGGTTCCACTTTTCGAAATTCAAAGCGAGTCCGGATAGATCGATTTCTTCATCCGCGGTGAAAGGCGTGGTTACGGGCAGCAAGAGGCCGTTGAGATTAATCGTCATTGGTTTCGCGTGCGTCTCCGAATTCCGCGCGCGATTATAACGAGCGAGATTCGATCAAACAAAACAGAATCGCAAGTTTGGGTTACCGCTCCTAACGAAGATAAAAGCCGCGCGAAGCAGATTACGAAAGGCATCTTTGATGGAGTCACGGGTATTTCGTGGACTCCCGATGGGAAGATCGCCCTCTTAACGGCCATCCGTCCTGGTCGGCTGACGGGAAATCCGTCATGTTTGTGAATCGCTTGAATAATTTGGCCAACGTCTGGAGCCAGCCGATTGACGGCAGCCCACCGAAACCGATCACTAACTTCAAATCATTGTGGATTTACTACTATTCACGTTCGCCTGACGGCAAGATGATCGCTTTGTCCCACGGAGATCAGTACCAGGACATCGTTCTGATCAGAGATTTTCGCTGATGCGCTGCGAAATGGAGTTTTTCAGCCGCTGGTAATCTCGATATAATGACCTCAGCTTAACTATGCGTCGCCCGAGATAAGTCATTCGAGAAAGCTAAGCCATGCCATATCTCAAACCTGAACGTCCGGAAAAAGTCAGTGCGCCTTCGTTGCGCGCCAGCAAAGAACGCGGCGAGCGACTCGTTTGCCTGACTGCTTACGATTATCCAACCGCGCGAATTGTCGACGAAGCCGGCATCGACATCATTCTCGTCGGCGACAGCCTCGGCAATGTCGTGCTCGGTTATGGCAACACCGTGCCGGTGACGCTCGACGAGATCTTGATTCACGTTAAAGCAGTGCGGCGCGGCGTCGAGCGGGCGTTGCTCGTCGCCGATATGCCTTACGGATCGTTTCACACCGGCGCGGATGATACGGTGCGCGCGGCGCTGCGCCTGGTGAAGGAAGGCGAAGCCGAAGCCGTGAAACTCGAGGGTGGCCTGAAACGAGTTAAGCTGGTCAAGCGTTTGGTCAACGAAGAAATCTCAGTGATGGGTCACATCGGTTTGACACCGCAGTCGATCAATCAGCTCGGCGCGTATCGAGTGCAGGGAAAGACCGCCGATGCTGCGCGTCGTTTGCTCGACGATGCTTACGCGCTGGAAGACGCCGGTGCCTGTTCAATTGTGCTTGAGTTGGTGCCGCGCGAGATCGCCCAGATGATCACCGAGAGCGTGAAGGTGCCGACGATCGGGATCGGCGCCGGCTCGCATTGCGACATCCAGGTTTTGGTATTTCACGATCTGCTCGGCATGGCTTTTGGGAAGCTGCCGCGCTTTGTGCGCGAGTATGCGAACCTGCGCGAAACGATCACAGACGCCGTGACGCGCTGGGCGGAAGATGTTCGGAACGGAACTTATCCTTCGGATGCAGAGTCGTATGCTCTGCCTGCGGAAGCTGCCGAGGAATTGAAGATCAAGACGAAGAAGGAACTGAGACAGTCATAAAATGACTATCGGTCAGTTGTCAGTTGTTAGTTGTCAGTTGTTTGCGTAATCGACGTACCACTGACCAAGAACAACTGACCACTGACCTTCTTTTTATGGAGATAATCAACAGACGCAAGCGCATGATGTCGGTTGCCCGCAAGCTGCGGCGCGAAGAAAATCGTACGATAGGCTTTGTGCCGACGATGGGTGCGTTGCATGAGGGTCACCTCAGCCTAATTCACGAAGCGCGCGCCTTGTGCGACGTCGTGGTTGTTTCTGTCTTCGTGAACCCGACGCAGTTCGGTGCGTCTGAAGATTTCAACGCTTACCCGCGCGATTTGACGCGTGACGCCGGGTTGCTCGCCGAATATAACGTCGATTACGTTTTCGCGCCCACGGTCGAAGAAATTTATCCGGAAGGATTTTCGACCTACGTTACAGTTGAAGGATTAACTGACAAGCTCGAAGGTGCATCACGGCCCGGCCATTTTCGCGGCGTGACGACGGTGGTGACGATCCTGCTGAACATTGTGCGACCCGACTTTGCTTTCTTCGGACAGAAGGACGCGCAGCAGGCGATCGTCATCAAACGGGTGGTGCGCGACCTTGCGTTCCGGACCGAGGTGGTGGTTGCGCCAATTGTGCGCGAAGAATCGGGTCTGGCGATGTCCTCGCGCAACAGTTATTTATCGGATCACGAGCGTCGGGCGGCCACCGTGCTGAATCGCGCCTTGATGAATGCCGCGGCCGCGTTTGAAGATGGTGAGCGCAGCGCGTCGCGCGTGCTTGAAATAGCGCGTGCGACTTTGGATGAAGAGCCGCTTGCGAGAATCGATTACATCTCAATCAACGACACTGAAACATTAGAGCCGATCGACCGAATCGAAGACGGCCCCGCGCTTCTGTCGCTGGCAGCGTTTGTCGGACAGACTCGATTGATTGATAACATCGTACTCGGCAAGACGAAGAAACAGGACGCCGCCGGAGCCAACGGATAAGGTGAACTGACTATGTCAGAAAACTTTAACGATTGGGATCATCAGGACCCGAAGAAGTGGATAGCCCAAGGTTACATTGACTTGGACGATGATGTTGCCTTCAGCAGAGAGGCTGAGGCAGCGAGCTGTTTTGGTAAACATTACGATGGCCTTCAGCTTGGCTGGATTCCACATCCAAATGGCTTTCAAATAGGAATTTGGTTTCCGAAATTATACGCGAACAAACTATGGCACAATAAAATTTCCGGCGATGGAAAAACCATTTGGGAGATTTCTGAGTCGCCCTCTCTGGTGAAGAGATACGTGGACAAGGAAATGGCGAGTGGATCTCAATTTGGATGGAATCGAATTGTATTTGGGCATAGCCTTGGTTGGAACGGAAAGTTGTATCGATTTAAAGGTGTCTTTGAACTTGACCAAGCGGCAACCAACTATGAAGTCGGCAGTGTATGGCGACGCGTGGCCGACCGCGTGAGAACTTATCCACAGAAGTGAACCGAGTCAAAGGGTATACAATTAATGCGCGTATCTCTGTGTTATATTTCTGACTTCAGCGCTGGGAGAGAAGATTTATGAGTACTGCAAAAGAAGAGGCCATCAAGACAATTTCTCGACTGCCGGAGGAAGCATCTTGGGATGAAATCATGTACAAGATTTACGTCAAGCGAAAAATTGAGGAGGGAATTAAGGCAGCAGATGAAGGACGAACGGTCCCTCACGAAAAAGTGAAGGATTTGATTACGCACCAATGAAGATTCTTTGGACAGATCCCGCAATCGAGGACCTTCGAAACTTACACACTTACATAGCGAAAGAC
>DATLVM010000350.1:0-10098 GCA_035577445.1 Pyrinomonadaceae bacterium | reverse complement strand
AGAATGTGACTGCATTGCAAAATCACTTCGTAACCAATCGAATACCACGTTGGCTGTCCGCTGCCGAATGGCGAAAGGTCAACGCCGTTCAGATAACCGTACCAACCCAGCGGAATCATCAAGAGCATCAAGGCCGAGTACGTCGCAAAGAAAGTAAACAACGTCATCGCCATCAGGCGCTTCACGTTGCCGCTGGCAAGCGAAAAGCTGCGGCCGATTGCCGATAGGACGCCGCGGCCTTCAACCAGCATCGCCTGAGGCACGTAGGCCATTCTGCCGGCGAGCAGGAAGAAGAGAATCAACGCGCCGGTGATCGCGACGACGGTGCCGATGCCAATCGCGACCGCCGTAATCCAGGGAATGGTTCCGGTGAACGCAACTGCGGCAAAAATTAACATGCTCAGGATGAGGTAGATCATGATCCCGAGCATCGCGGCGAAAGCCAGCCACATGGCGACGATGATGCTCGCGCCAAGCAGCCCCCAAAAGCGCGCCTTCACGCCGCGATAAGTGGCGCGAAAGCTGACCGGCTCGTTCCAGATCAGATGCGAAACCAAATTGCGCGTCGCTCCCCCCATCACGATCAGGCTGAAGAGCGAGCCGGCGACAGTCACACCCATGCCACCGATCAGGATCAAGACGTAAAGCGCTACGCGCGCGTCGCTCGAAGTGGCGCTAATCGCGCGCACGGCAATTGTAAACAAGGTCGACCCCAGTGCCGAGACCAACACCGGCGGCGCGGCGATGCGAATCAACGTCAGGAAGTGACGCCTGTACATGCGCACGGCGCGATCAATGAGATCGCCGGCGCCGAGCGGCGCCAACGCCAGTTCGTTATGGTCCAGCATTGCAGAGAGGATCGCCGATCTGGGGAAGCTGAATCAAGAAATATCTTTTAACCACAGAGGACACAGAGGAAGAATTGGCAAAGTTTTCCCTCTCCCTCTGGGAGAGGGTTGGGTGAGGGCCTTACGTCGTACCAATTAATCTTTTGATTTCGTTCGCGAGGCGGAGCCTCGCGAACCAGGAGAAATAACTTTGTAAACTCGCCAAGCTTTGCACCCTCACCCTGGCCCTCTTCCAGAAGAAGAGGGAGCGATTTGCAATGTCTTCCTCTGTGCCCTCTGTGGTTCATCTACGGCCTTCGTGAGTTCCCACGTAGCTTCACAACCAGTCCCCGCGCTTCGTTTGAATATTCACCCTTAGGAGCCAGTCGCAGGTATTCTTCATATTCAATGAGCGCGCGTTCCGGTTGATTGAGCCGCAGCAGGATGTTACCAGCGACCAGGTGACCTTCTGCGAAATCGGCTTTCAATTGCAGCGTGTGTCCAATCGCCGGCGCAGCTTTCATCATGTCGCCTTTTTCCCAGTAGACTCGCGCGAGCGTGAAATAACCATGCCAGTTTTTCTCGTCGATTTTCAATCCACTCACCAACGTCCGCTCGGCGTCATCGAAGCGTTTCTCTCGCCAATAAGCTTCACCCAGCCCAAACATGGCGGCTGGATTGTCCGCCCTGATTTCCAGTGCGCGTGTCAGTGCGGTTTCCGCTTCTGCCCAGCGTCGCAAGTCCATCAAGGCCTCGCCCAGCAATAACTGAGCTTCGAAGAATTGTGAATACAGATTCAGAGCTTTCTGGAAATGCGCAACCGCCTCAGGCGAATTCGATTTTGCGAGAGCGTCACGACCCCGCGAATATTCTTCGCGAGCCTCAGGCGGAATGCGCGCATCAATCACTTCGTTGGTGATCGCGCGCGCGTTTGAATCGATCCTAGTCAGGGCGAATACAAGATAAGTCTTGAACAGCAGCGTTAGATCGGCGTCCTGTTGGGCGGGCGCAAATCCTGCCGCCGTGATAATCACTTTGTAGTAGCCGCGCTGAAGATTGGTGAAGCGAAAGCGGCCGCGCGCATCCGTATTGATTTGATCGACGATGCCGCCGCTGAATCTGTCCAGGCGCACCGGCACCTCGACGATCGGCGAGTTCGTGCCGGCGAGATTCACTTGCCCGGAAACTTCGAAGGATTGGTTGCTGGGATTGTAGGTGTCGCGATCACGTTGCGCGATCGCCAGCGACGGCAGCAACGCGATGACCACAAAAACGAAACTCGATTTGGACAAACCACGATCGAGCATCCGAACCCTCACGCGATAGAAAAAATCAGGCCGGACGGTTTTTATCCCGTCCGGCCGTCAAGGTCAATCGAAATCCACCGTCAGTGGCGGTACGTCAAACCAAACTGGATCAGACGTGCCGGCACAGCGGTTTGGGTGATCTGTCCGAATGTCGAGGCAGTTTGCAAAGCAACTGACGACGGGAAGCGGAAGATCGGATGGTTCCAAACATTGAACATGTCCATACGGAACTCGAAATCGTGGCTCTCCTTAATTCGGAAACTCTTTTGAACCGAGAAGTCCCAATTCTGTTGGTATGGACCGCGGAAAGCGTTCCTCGGCGTATTGCCATATCCGGTGGCGCCGGCGCCTGCCGCAAACGGAACGTTGTTGGCCACTTGCGTACTCGTCGTCCAGCAAGCGATGTTCAGGTAATGTGCAATCTGCGTCGAGGTCGAACCGCCGCTGTAAGCAGCCTGAGCATTCGGACAAATGAAGATGCCCGTGCTCGTGCCGCCGCCAAACGCGCCGCCGCCGCTGTCAGTGACTGAGAACGGCAGGCCGCTCTGGTAAGTGACGATGCCGCTGATTGACCAACCTTTGAAGGGTTCGCGACTCAGGAAGCCTGACTTGGCCCGAGGCAGGTCGTACACATAACTGACCACGAGGCGATGAGTGCGATCGAAATCGCCGGTCGCCTTGTTCTGTTGCACGTTCGCCTGGTTGTTGTAAATGTTCGCGCCGTTCTGGCCGTTGCGGGTGGCATTCAACTCGTCAGTGCTCAGCGAGCCGCTGACGTTGTCGATTTCATGCGACCAGGTGTAAGCAGCCTGGAAGTAGAAGCCTCGGCTCAAACGCCGCGATAGCGTCGCCTGCAACGAGTTGTAAGTCGCAAACCCGATGTTGCCCGAATAGCGCGCTCCGCGCTTACGGGACAGGCCGACGATCGTGTGACGCAGTTCTTCGTTATTCGCGGTGTTCGCCGTGATGCTGTAAGTCACGCCGTTGGTGTCGCGCACGGTGACGGGACTTGTTGGAGTTGCGACCGTGGCCAGGAACGGATCCCAAATACCAAGACCGCCGACGAAGTGCGTGCCCACGTAACCAAGCTCAAGCGCCCAGCCCTTGTACAGATCGCGCTGCACAGTCAGGTTCCACTGTTGCGTGTAAGGCGTGTACGCATCCAACGGAGCGGTAGTGAACGAGGCCAGGTTGATCGAGCAATTCGTCGCGCCGACATTCGTATCAACCGCGGCATAGTTCAGACAGCGCTGGCCCTGCTCGTTGACGAAGATCGGTTTGAAGTTCGGATTGTTGATGTCGGCGGGGTTGTTGGAAACAGCACCCGACGCGACTCCATTCTGGGTGGTCGTGGCCGCGTTGAAAATTCCGGCGAAGCGACTTGCTTGCGGAATGTACGCGGTGGCGACGATTGAAGGCGGCGGAATCGACGCCAACGGATTCGCCAACTGAAGCGCGTTAGGAACCGGATTAGTGGACAGCGGCTGCACAGTAAATGGTGCTGCCAGAGAGTTCTGCAGAATGTTCTGGTTCGATAGGCGCTGGTAATAAATGCCATAGCCTCCGCGCAGAACTGTCTTCTGATTACCCTGAATGTCCCACGCAAAGCCCACGCGCGGCCCAAAGTTGTTTCCATCGAAACAGCTCGTCAGCGCGCAGTCCGAAACGCCGGGCGTTCCTTTGAAGCCTGCCAGGTTTACCTTCTCAGGAATCAAGAAGGGGTTCAGTCCCCGGGCAGCGAGGCTCGGGTCGTAAATGCCGGCGCGGAACAGCTTGTCGTGGCCAAAGCTCATGCCTTCCCAGCGGATGCCGAGATTGAATGTCCATCTGGTCGACCAGCGATAATCGTCCTGAATGAACGCGGCATAATCCGTCGCGACAAAGTTTCTCGCGGGATCGCCGAACGCTGACTGAACGCCGGTGACGCGGCCCTGGAGAAAATTCTGCCAGGCGGTGAACGCGTTGCCGGCGCCGGTCGTCGCATCGAATGTCAACGCACCGCGCACCGCGAAATTGTTAAAGCGATTCAGTTGATACTGGACGCTTTCGCCACCCATGCGCAGCGTGTGCTTGCCAGTGGTCCATGAGAACGTGTCAGCTGCGTTGTAGGTGTTCGACACTGTTCCGCGATCGTCGTTCACGCCGGTGCCAATCGAGAACAAGCCGGTAATGCCGACGCGGTACATTCCAGGAAATTCCGAGCTGTTGCCGCGCTGGGCGTTGATGTCCGAAAGGTTCACGATGTCGGTTGGAATGTTCGCGAAAATGAAACGGCTGTAGCCGAGGCGCAGCTCGTTCACCTTAGTTGGGCTGAAAATGTGCGTTTCGGTGATCGCGAGGAAGCGATTGAACTGGGTATCAGTTCGCGGAAACGCGAGAGTCGTGTCAGTACCAAAGGGCTTGTTAACGAATCCTTCGTCCCAGAACCAACGGCCTGAAAGCTTCTCGTTGCCGTTCCGCCACGTGCGATCGTAAGCGATCGTGTATTGATTGTCGGTGATCGGCGCGATGCCTGAGACGCTGCAACTGAAAGTGCCGGTCGCGCTCCCGGCCGCCTTGCAACCCGCTTGTCCCGAACGCGGCACGAGATATGTTCCGCCATAAGCGGCGTTCTTGAGGTTGAGGATGTTTACCGCAACCGGATCAATCTGGGCTGGCGTCAGGCTAAACGTAGCCGCGAGCAGCGCTGCCGATGTCGATCCGTCCGGATTCGTTGGGAAGTTCTGGATCGTCGGTGTCAACGAAGAACCTGCCGGATCGACACCGTTGCGAGCGCGCACACCCTGGTAGTTGAAGAACCAGAATCCGCCGACTTTCGGTATCGGCCCACTGGCGCTGCCGCCAAACACGTTCTGCAGCAGCCGCGCGCGTTTGGCGACGCCGTTGGCATTGCGAAACCACTCGTTGGCGTTCAGCGCGTCGTTGCGATGCTGCCAATAGAGATCCCAATGCAGATCTTTTTGTCCGGTCTTAAAGACGAGACCGAGAGCACCGCCGCCCTTGCTGCCCTGCGAAGCATCGTAGAGCGAAGTCGCGACCTTCATCTCTTGCAACGTGTCGGGATTCGGCAACGGCACAGTATCAAAGTGCGCGAGGTTGAAATCGTTTACGTTGATGCCTTCGAGCGAAACGCTGTTGTTGCTGGTGCGCTGCCCGTTGACTGTAACGTCAGCACTGCCGCGACCTGCCGCGCGAACGTCAGTCGGCTCGCCCGCCACGCCGCTCGATAGATTCAACAGGAAAAGAAAATTCGGAGCGGCGAGCGGCAATTGCCGCAGCGTCACGCCGTCGAGCGCCTGGCCTGTCGCCGCACTGGAAGGATTGATCAGCGTCGGGGAAGCCTCGACGTTCACGACTTCCTGAATGCTGCCCGGCTCAAGCGAGACATCCTGGCGCGTCGTCTCAGTGATTCTTACGTCAACGCCCGCGATGTGCGCCTTCTTAAAATTCGCTGCGGCTATCTCGAGTCGATACTTGCCCGGCGGCAGCAGCGTGACGGAAAAGGTGCCTTCGTCCCCCGTCGTTAGCGTGCGCGCGGACTTGCCGGTCGCTTCACTGACGACGTCAACGGTGGCGCCGGAAACGACCGCGCCGTTCTTGTCAGTGACGACGCCGGAAATGCCGCCAGTTTGGATTGCCTGCGCAGACGCGGCCACGCAGACTAGTCCTAATACTAATGCGCTGGTTACTAAGCGAACTACGTAACGCATAGAAGCTTATCCTCCTTCGACCTTTGAAAACTTGGATCCTGCTCTAGGGCTATGCGCAGGGCCTGGGGTTTGGATTTACCGCGAAGCAAGCAATGTTCCGCCATCAACGATCATCGATCTTGTTAGGAATTTGCGTGCGCAGGTTGAGTGAAGTCAGTGAACGAAATCTTGTGGACGGAAAATCTGAAGGAATCTCCAAAGATTCGGAGGCATCAATTTGCAATTAGTTGTATGAGAAGTTGAATAAATTGGATTTGCGGTTGAGATGAGCGGTCAGTGTTTCGCCGCTTTGGGAGTTGACGATGCTCTGCGCGCGCGCAACGCTTCGATCATCGAGTTGATTTGGCGCGCCTCGTCGTGCCGGCCGCCGGTGGTGGCTAAAGCTGAGGCACGCTCGAGATTCGCGATAGCCTCATCGATCCGGTGGACGTGCTCGTAATACTGCGCGAGCTGAAAACGCAGTTCGACAGAATCGTTCAACTTCACCGCTTGTTCATATTCACCAATCGCTTCCTCGAATTGATTGAAGCGGGCCAGCAGGTCGCCGAAGTTCATGTGGATCGCCGCGTTCGCAGGTTGCAATTGCAGCGCTTGCTGGAACTGCTGAATTGCCGCGTGGTGATCGCCTTTCGCTTCAAACGCCAGCGCCAGGTTGCTGCGTGTGCCCGCATTGTCAGGTTGTAACTGCAACGCAGCCTGATAGTGTTGGATGGCGTCGTCGACTCTGCCTTCCTGCTGAAGCGCCACGGCCAGACTGTTGTGCGATGACGCATCGTTCGAATTCAAGCGCAGCGCCTCCTGATATTCCTTGATGGCTTCTGATGGTTGACCTGCTTGTGACAGGGCGTTGCCGAGATCGCGATGCACGTTTGCCGCGTCCGGCCGCAGACGAACAGCTTCGCGAAATTGAGTAACGGCGCCGGTGGGCCGGCCAGTTTCCAACAGAGTCAAACCCATCGCGGCGCGCGCTTCAAAGTAATTTGGGTCGGCCTTGATGGCCGCATCAAACGCATCGAGCGCCTCTTCTTTTCGTCCTGCTTCGTTCAATGCGACGCCCAGATTGAAATGGGCAGGCGCGTAATCCCACGAGGTCTCCGCCGCTTTCCGCAGCACTGGGATTGCTTCGGACGGTCGACCTGCGCGCACCAGTTCTTCGCCGATATTAAGAAGCGTGTCGTCGTTCGCCGTGCGAAACAAGAGGTTGCTAGGAAGCGCAACGGCAACTGCCAGCAAGGCACCCGGTAGCCAGGCCTGCAAACTTTCAGTGCGCAGCCTGGGCAGACTTACCAGTGCCGCCGCCGCGAACATGATCAGAATTGGCGCGAGCGGATAGCGATAGCGCGCGACGACATAGAACAGCGCTACCGCGATCGCCATCGCGAAGATCATTGCGTAGAGCAGCGTCAGCTTGTGCCAATCTCTGCGGGTGAGCCACGCGCCTAAGACGGCCAGCGGCAAAATGATCCCGAAGGTGAACCAGAACAGCCACCGCAGGGTTAGCGAATAATCTGAATACGCTTCGATTGATTCGGTGTCGACTGTTTCCTTCGCGGCGAAAGTGAGTCCGATCTTGCGAATCATCAACTTCATCCACTCACTCGGGTGACGGTGGATGTATTCGAGCGATTGGCGCACCCAGTAGTTGGAAACTTCGTTCGGCGAAAGCCGGCGATGCATCGCGGTCTCTGCCAGGCGCGTTGCGTCTTCCCGTTCGTAAGCAGCGCTGCCGTGGCCGGGCACCAGAGGTTCGTACGATCCGCCGGCGCCTGAATGATTGCCGATGTAGAGATTGGGGCCGAGTTGCGAAGTTGAAACCAGGAACTCTCCCGCGACGTGATAGTTGCGATAGCCGACCGGAAGCAACACCAACGCCACGGCCACGGTAAACATCGCACTCCAGGCCAATCGCTTCGTCAATGACACATCCCGAAAATAGACGAGTACGAAAATCACGATCACCGGATAGAGGACGCGCGCGTTCTCGCGATTGAGCGTGAAGGCGCCCAACGCAATTCCGGCCAGCGCTAACCACATCCATTTCCGGCGATGAATAAATTCTGCCAGCGCCGCCAGCAGCGCGCAGATCAAGAACAGATCCAGCGATGACTTTTGCACTAATCCATCGAAAAAGATCGCCGGCGGATAGATGGCCAACATGGCGGCGGCCACCAGCGCAGTTTTCTGATTGAACCAGCGTCGCGCAGCCAAACCCAGCAGCACGCAGGACGCCGCGCCGAGCAGCGCCTGCACCAGACGGACCGTCAGCAAACTGTGACCGGCAAGTTTGAAGATGACCGCGAGGAAGTAAGGATAGAGCGGCGTTTGATAAAAGACTTCTGTTCCCAGCCACTGGCCGGCGGCGATCTGCCTCGCCCATGAATCATATTGCTTGCCGTCACCGATGAGGACCGCGAACAAAGGCGTGTCGCGCAATTCGAATAGATAGACTGCGCGAATCACGAAAGCGGCGATGCCAATCAGGATGAACGCCATCCGGCCGCGCAGATACTCTTTGATTTGCTGAGGGATACGAAGGGACAACGCAGGTCGTTACGGTGCGATTAGGTTTCGGCTAACCCGACAAGCTCAATACTCCAGCTCGTCGTGATAGATCATGTCCGGAACTTTGAATTTCATGTCGAGTCTGAATTTGAATGGACTCTCTCCCTGGTTCGCCACGCGGCTGTTGCTGACCGGCTGTCGCGGATTGCCCACCTGTCCCGGCGGGTTCATCGCATTGTCGAGCGCGGCTTTGTTTTCATACTCGGAATGAAAACGAACCGACAGGGCATCAGCAATCAGCAGTGGCCGGCCTTCCGCGTTGCGCGGAAAAACAAACATCGCCGCGCCCAGCACGTTGTCCTGCGGCGCCACGTACTGCTGAAGAAAGATCCGCTTTCCATCTTTCAATTCCAGATAGGTACTGTTCTGAAGCACGCTGAGATTGGCGCTGCGGAACGCCTGCATCACCCGGTTGCCAAACCGCTGATCGCTCGCTTCGAACGTAACGGCGATGACGATTCGGGTGTAGGACGGACCTTCCGCAAAAAATCGCAGCTGCTCGCTGATCTTGCCGGTCGTTAATTGTTCCTGACGGACGAGTGCTTCCCGGATCGGCTTCGCGGACAGCCAACGGATTCTGAACTTCACGCTGGTTGCCTGATTGGTCGCGCCCTGTTCGCGGCGACTCGCGCTATCGCCTGCACCCGACAAGGTTGTCGGCGTGTAAACCATCTCAGACGTGTCGGTATCGACCTGCGTCTGTCCCCACGGCGAATCGTTCAGGATCTTCTCGACATCAGACTTCGTCCAGTCCGCCCAGGGCTTATATTGCTTTTGCGCGAGCGCTCCCGTGACCACCAAACCGACAAGGGCCAGGACGAAGAACGATTGCTTCATAACACTCCTCGCTGCGTAAGTATCTCTGTTCAGCTCGATCAGTATTCCAGCGCGCCGCCGTACATCATTTCCGTAACTTTGAATTTCATATCCAGCCTTAGCTTGTAAGCATCGGGACGCGGCGTGCTCTGGCGCGAATTGGTTTGGGGCGCGGCCGTGGTCGCCTCCTGCATCGCGGGAGCGTAGTCAATGTGAAATCGCACCGAGCCACTGTCTGCTGACAGAAAGGGTTGACCGTCGACCGTGCGCGGAAAAGTAAACCTGGCTCCAAAAACATCTTTGCCGGGCGCGACGTATTCAGCCAAGGCGACGCGCTTGCCGTCGTTACGTTCCAGAAAGACATTCGCTTTGAGATCGTCAATGGTGGCCCGGCGCAGTGCGCCGGCAACTCTGGCGGCGGCAGACTGAGCTCCCGAATAGCCGAGCGTGACGATTATGCGATCGTCGGCCGCCAGATTAGCCCAAGCTTCCATCTTCTCAATATTCGCAGCGTCGGGCGGCGTGTCGGCTAGCTCAAGCATGCGTACGTACGCCTGCCGGATCGGCTTCGCCGTGAAGAACCTGACTTGCAGGGTGACACTCGGGCTGGTGGCGTTGGTGCGGGCCGCGTCCTCACGGCCGCGAGTGTCGCCGAAATTAGAAGTAACGTCTGAGGATTGCGGAGTCGCGGTTTCGGTTTGTGAATGACTCCAGGCCGAGTCGTTCAGCACTTTTTCGGCTTCTTTCCGGTTCCACTGTTTCCATGGTTTGAGTTCTTTCTGAGAAACAGCGACGGTGGCAAACATAAGAATTACGACGAAGGTGAAACCTGTCTTGTTCATGATGGATTTTGAGTTCTGCAAGTACATTACTTCG
>DATLVM010000349.1:0-21249 GCA_035577445.1 Pyrinomonadaceae bacterium | reverse complement strand
AGCTTTGTTAGCGCCGAGCTGCGCCTGAATCAAACAAGCCGTCGAAGGAAGAATCTGATCCGGCGTAACGGTCGCGCACAGAATCAAATCGATATCGCCCGCGTCGATGCCCGCCCGCTCGATCGCTTCCTGCGAGGCCCGCACGGCGAACTGAGAAGTGTATTCACCGGGCCCGGCTTTCCGCCGCTGCTTAATGCCGGTGCGCGAGACGATCCAGTCATCTGACGTCTCGACGATCTTTTCCAGATCGGCGTTCGTCAGAACTCCTTCAGGATACGAATGGCCAGTGCCGAGAATTCCTGCGTTCACTTTGTTAGATGATACTCAAAAGCCGTTTAGAATCGAGACCTCCCTTTCAGGTCGTCGCGCCCACGCGACTTCTAAACGGCTCAAATAAATTCGTCAGGCGTTCTGTTCCACCTGAATAACTTCGCGGCCTTTGTAGTAGCCGCACTTCGGACACACGCGATGTTGCATGCGCGGCTCCTGGCAGTTTGGACAGGCAACAGTTTGCGGCGCGCGCAAAGCATCATGCGCCCGGCGCTTGCCGGTTCGTGCTTTTGAATGACGTCGTTTTGGATTTGGCATAATGACTCCAGAATTTTCTTGTTTCAGATTTCAAATTTGGATTGTTGTTTTGTACTTGGTACTTTGAGCTTTGTACTTTGAACGCTACCGCAGTCTGCGGGATATTCAAAGTACAAAGCACCAAGAACAAAGTGCTAAGTTCAAAGCTGAAAGTTCAAAACTGCAAATCCTTCAGCTTCTCCCAGCGCGAATCAATCGGTTTAGTCTCGCAATTACAAGTTGCCGTGTTTCGATCGATTCCGCAAACCGGACAAAGCCCTCGGCAATCTTCCCCGCAGAGTATGTGTCCCGGTAAAGCCAGGAGAATCTCTTCTTTCACCAGGTCGTCCAGTTCGATCGCCTCACCGGCAAAGACCGAAAGATTCAAATCGTCGGCCTGCAACTCGTGCTGTTCTTCTTCGCGCCACGCGACCGCTTCGACGAACCGCTCATCGAAATTTACATCGATCGGCAACTCGACTGGTTTCAAACAACGACCACAGGAAATTGCTACTCGAGTATGCAATTCACCGGTAAGTTCGGCTTCACCTTTTCGACGGCGAACACGACCGCGAACTTCGACCGGACTTATCAAACGCGAGTCCGCATCGTCGAAAAGCAACTGGCCGATTTCGTAAACCTGCGCGAATCGACCGCCGGATTCTTCCAGTTTTTCAAGGTCTAGCCGCATAGCTGAACCCCCTGCGCTCTATAGCTTGCGTCAGGGGGCCTGGCACAAAGTCGCTAATTATAGCCGCGCCGGGGCGAACGGCAAAATGCGCGAAAGAACTCTTGTCGACGAATCAGCCGCTCGTAGTTGGCTTCCGCTTCGTCTTCGCGCTCTTTCGCGCGCGTTCTTTCGTGCGCGGCTCGCTGGTGGACTCTTTCAATTTCTTACATTCCGCGCGCCACATTGATTCGAGTTTGCCATTGTCCACGACGCCACACTCATTAAGCATCTCGATCAAGCTTTTGACCAAAGCGTGATTGTGATAAGCCGTTTCTGACTGACGCAGCAGCAACTTCAATCCGTGTTCAAGCCGTTCCGCGAGTCGCGCCAGAGTGTTCTCGAGCATCGTCATGCGCTCGAGCAGATGCTCTTCGTGCGGCGTCGTCGAAGATACGTCGATTCGCACCGATGGCGGCTCGACGATGATCATCAAACGAGTGCCGCAGCGCTGGCAGAACTCTTGTCCCAGCTCATTGGCGGCCCGGCACTTCTGACAGTAATGTGAAATTGCGCGTGGCATTTGATTGTCCGACAAACTTCAGTTTGTCGCATCTTCAATAACGCTTCGACAAACTAAAGTTTGTCGGACGTTAGTATTCGTAGAAACCTTGTCCGCTCTTTCGTCCCAACCAGCCGGCGTCAACGTAACGCTTCAACAAAGGACATGGGCGATACTTCGAATCACCGAAACCATCATGTAGCACGTTCATGATCGCAAGGCAAACATCGAGGCCGATAAAATCCGCCAGCGTGAGCGGCCCCATCGGATGATTCATACCAAGTTTCATTATGCCGTCGATGCTCTCGCGGGTCGCAACGCCTTCGTACAAAGCGAAGATCGCTTCATTGATCATCGGCATCAGCACGCGATTCGAAATGAAGCCGGGATAGTCATGGCAATCGAGCGGCGTCTTTCCCAGCTTCTCAGTGAGGGCGCGAACCTGCTCGTATGTTTCGCCGGACGTCGCTGCGCTGCGAATCACTTCAACCAGCTTCATCACCGGCACCGGATTCATGAAGTGCATGCCGATGACTTTGTCAGGTCGCTTCGTCGCCGCGCCGAGCTTGGTAATCGAGATCGACGAAGTGTTCGAAGCGAGAATTGCACTCGGCTTCGTAATCGTGTCGAGGGCGCGGAAGACCTCAGCTTTGACATCGAAATCTTCGGTCACGGCTTCGACCACGATGAACGCATCTTTCAGCGCTTCAAGATTCGTGGCCGTTTTGATTCGCCCAACGATCGCACTCTTCTCGTCGGCGCTCAATCGTTCCTTATCAACATCGCGCTGCAGACTCTTATCGATCGCTTTCATTCCGCGCGACACGAATTCATCCGCAACGTCACGCATGACGACGTCAAAGCCCGCGCGCGCGGCGACCTGGGCAATCCCGTTGCCCATCGTGCCCGCGCCTATTACTCCAAAAATTTCGCTCATGATTTCCTGGGAGCGCGGGCGTCCTCGCCCGCATAACTCCATAACTAGCTATTCACGCTAAACTCTTAGCGCGGTGCGGACGAGGACTGTCCGCGTTCCCAGCAAACCTCATTTCGACTTATTCGTCCAATTCATCAAGGGCTGCGCGCCGCGCATCGCATCTGCCAATTCCGCGTCGGTCGCCGCCGAAGCTTTGCCGCCGTAAAGGCCTACTCCGGCTTCGCTGCGCAGAAACTTGATCGTATAGATTCCCAGCGCGGTACCAATCGGAATGTTGATCAGCGAAGCGATTGACAATGCCAGTGCCGCAGGCTTCAGCCAACGCGCGCGCTTTCGAAATCCGATTCCCACGACGAGTGGTAACAAACCAACGATCATCATCACAACGACAAATGTGATCACCGACATCGCGATCCAAAAACCTGAAACGGAAAGCGCCTCAGATACCGACAGCTTGACGATCAAAACCAGCAGCAACAAACCCAGGAGCGTCAATCCATGCATCGCACCGTAAATGAACCACAGCGTCGCGAGCGTCTTGTTGTGCTCTTCCGCGGTCATCTATCGTTCGACAGCCATTGCCACCGCGTTGCCACCGCCGAGACACAGCGCCGCGATTCCGCGATGCGCATCGCGCCGTTTCAACTCGTAGAGCATCGTCGTCAGAATGCGCGAACCTGACTGTCCAATCGCGTGACCCAGCGCCACGGCGCCGCCGTTGACGTTAACTTTTTCCGGATCGAGATCCAGCTCGCGCGTGATCGCGACGGCCTGAACTGCGAAAGCTTCATTCAACTCGATCAAGTCGACATCATTGAGTGACCATCCGGTCTTTAACAACAGCTTTTTGATTGCTTCGACCGGCGCCATCATCACGAGCTGCGGTTCTGTTCCCGAAGTAGCTTGTCCAACGATCCGCGCCATCGGCTCGACTCCCAGGGCCTTCGCGCGCTCATCAGACGTTACGACCACCGCAGACGCTCCATCGTTGACGCCCGGTGCGTTTCCCGCCGTCACGGTGCCGCCTTCTTTGAACGCCGGCTTCAGCTTGCCGAGACTTTCAATCGAGGTATCTTCACGGACCGGCTCATCGGTATCGAACACAACTGGAGCGCCTTTCTTCTGCGGAATCTCGACCGTCACGATCTCGTCCTTGAACTTGCCGGCTTTAATTGCCGCGCTCGCCTTGCGATGCGAATTCATCGCGTATTCGTCCTGCTCGGCTCGCGAAACGTGAAATCGTTCGCTAACAACTTCGCCGGTGCAGCCCATGTGCTGATCGTCGAACGCGCACCAGAGTCCATCCTGAATGATCGCATCGAGCATCTTGCCATGACCCAGTCGATAACCTTCGCGAGCCTTCGCCAACAGGTAAGGCGCGTTCGACATCGATTCCATTCCACCTGCAACGACGATGTCAGTGTCGCCGAGCGCGATTCCTTGCGCGGCCATCATGATCGCTTTCAATCCTGAGCCGCACACCTTGTTCACCGTCACTGCTGACACCGTGTTCGGTAAGCCGCCGTGCAACGCTGCCTGCCGCGCGGGATTCTGTCCGAGTCCGGCCTGAATCACGCACCCCATGATTACTTCATCGACATCTTCCGGTTTTACTCCCGCCCGCTTCACGGCTTCGCGCACAACGATCGCGCCCAGCTCGGTGGCTTTGAATCCTTTCAGCGCGCCCAGGAATTTTCCGACAGGCGTCCGCACCGCACTGATGATTACTGGTTGTTTGATTGACGACATAACGACTCTTTCTATGAAGGATGATTTAGCATTGCTATTAATCTTCAACGTGTCAAGCAACACCGAAGTGTCAGTACCGCGAGCAGTAGCGAGCGGATCATCCATGCAGTTTAGAAAGAAGAGAGCCGGCTCTTAGGATGTCGCTAGATCCGCTCGCTACCGCTCGCGGTACTGACACGAAATTGAAAATCACTACGCGCGAGTGCTAGACTCGCCGCTTGCAATTCAACCCCTTTAACTAATCTGATTCATCGTCAACGCTAAAGTATGCAGGCACTCATTCTGGCTGGAGGAAAAGGCACACGGCTGCGTCCGTTGACGGTCTACACGCCAAAACCGATCGTTCCCATTTGCAATCGCCCTTTCCTGCTTTATCAAATCGACACGCTCAAGCGCGCGGGCATCACGGATATCACGCTGTCGCTCTCTTATCAGCCCGAGAAGATTGAGCACATTATGGGAGATGGATCTAACTTCGGCGTGAAATTGAAGTACACGGTTGAACCTCAGCCGATGGGGACTGCGGGTGCTTACAAGTTTGCCGAAGATCTGATTCGTGAACCGACAGTTGTTTTCAATGGCGACGTTTTGACTGACTTGGATCTAAAAGCGGTCATTCGTCAACACAAAGAACGCAAAGCAACGGCGACAATCGTCCTGACGCCGGTTGAAGATCCAAGCATGTTCGGAGTCGTCGAGACCGATAACGCGGATCGCGTGTTGCGCTTTCTGGAAAAGCCAAAGCCTGAAGATACCCCTTGCCGAAACATCAATGCCGGAACTTATGTGCTTGAGCCGAGCGTCCTCGATTTGATTCCCAAGGGTGAGAATTATTCGTTCGAGTACGGCTTGTTCCCGATGCTGCTGGAAAAGGGCGAAGCTTTCTATGCGCACATTCCTCCGCGCACATATTGGTTGGACATTGGGACCCCGGCGAGATATTTGCAGGCTCATCACGACATGCTGGCGAACCGGGTCACTCGCTTTCATCTGAAAGACCGGCGCGGCAATTTTGATTCAGCCACGCATTCCGAGATCGATGACTTATCCATCATCGCCGACGATTGTGTGCTGAAGCCCGGTGTGCAGATTATAAATTCCGTGCTGGGGACAGGTTGCTATATCGAAGAACGCGCGCGAATTGAGAACTCGGTGATTTGGAGTCACACGCGCGTCGGCACGGCCGCGCGAGTGCAGGATGCCATCGCCGGCCGCGGCTGTCATATCGGGCGCTCGGCATATGTCGGGCCCGGTTGCATACTTGGCGACAAGACTTCGTTGACGGATTACACCAAGACGTGCGGGTGAGATCTTGCCGCGGATGAACGCGGATAGACGCTGATATGAATTTCGACCGATTTTTGACTTCTCTTTTTTCATCCGCGTGAATTCGCGTTAATCCGCGGCTAAATTTTCGTCGCCTCTCGGGACCGATAAGGATGAACCTATGAACTTCGACTGCTTTCGCGCTTACGATATTCGCGGCGTTTATCCAACCGATCTCGACGAAGAGGCTTACTATCGCATCGCCAAGGCCTACACACTTCTCTTTCATCCCAAGACGATGGTCGTGGGTATGGACGCGCGCGAATCCGGTCCCGCGTTGAAGAAAGCCCTGACCGATGGGTTCGTCGACGCAGGTGTGAATGTGATCGACATCGGCGGCATTACCACGGACATGATCTATTTCGCAGTTGGCGCTGACAACGAATACTCGGGCGGCATCGTTGTTTCAGCCTCGCACAACCCGCGCGAGTACAACGGCGCGAAAATGGTGAAGGAAAAGGCTGCGGCCATCTCTTCCGACACGGGACTGTTCGAGATTCGCGACATCATCAAGGCCGACAAAGACCAGGGCGTTACCTCAGACACGAAAGGCCAGGTTTCTGAAAAAAATGTTTTCCACGATTACGTCGAGCACGTGCTTGGCTTCATCGATCGCGAGTCAATCAAACCGTTTCACCTGCTGGCTAACGCGAACTTCGGATACGTGGGCAACGGTGTCGATCTAATTGCAGGAAAACTTGGTTTGAAGCTCACCAGGCTGAATTGGGAGCCGGACGGAACCTTCCCGAAAGGCACTCCCGATCCGATGCAGCCGGCGAATCGCGCTGAGAGTGAACAAGCGATGCGCGATGGCGATTTCCACTTTGCGGCGATCTGGGACGCCGATGCCGATCGTTGCATGTTCCTCGACGAGAAGGGTGAATTCATTTCTGGCGCTTACGTCACGGCGATGCTCGCGGACGTGCTGCTGACGAAGCACGGCGGCGACAACAAGATCATTTTCGATCCCCGCGTGATTTGGCCGACGACGAAGGTCTGTGAACGGCACGGCGCCGAAGCGATCGTTTCCAAGAGCGGCCACGCCTTCATCAAGGATCGCATGCGCAAAGAGAACGCGATCTTCGCCGGCGAGATGAGCGCGCATTATTACTTTCGCGAAAACTTCTACGCCGACAATGGTGTGATTCCCTTCCTGCTCGTCCTTGAACTACTGTCACGGACGGGTAAATCGTTTTCGGAAACGATGCAGCCTTACATGCAAGGTCATTACATGTCGGGTGAGTTGAACTACAAAGTTGCCGATCCGCAGAAAACCATCGACCAAGTCAAACAGCATTTCAGCGGCCGAGGCACAGAAGATTTCACCGACGGTTACTCGCTGACCGGCGACGATTGGCGCTTCAACATTCGCCCTTCAAACACCGAACCTCTGCTCCGCTTAAACGTCGAAGCCGTCAAACCAGGCTTAGTCGAAAAAGTCCACGCCGAAGTTGAAGGCATCATCGGAACCAAGCCGCACTAGCTCGTTCTTCTTTGCGCATCTTGGCGACTTTGCGACTTCGCGTGAACCAAGCGCACGCCAAGGCGCGAAGCCCCAAAGAAACGCAAAGCTCGGCACAGTCCTTGCCCACTAGCAGCCTGAAATTCGATCCCAGCGCAACTCAGTTGCGCAAACGAACCACAGGAGGCTTCACGTTATGGGGCTGATTCTGCTAGTAATTCTGATAATTTTGCTGCTCGGTGCGGTGCCAGCATGGCCTTACAGCCGGAATTGGGGCTATGGCCCAAGCGGCGGGCTCGGCTTGATACTGCTTATCGTGGTCATTCTCCTGGTCTTGCGCGTGTTCTAACCTGGGACGCTTGCTCGTCACTGCTCAGAACAAAAGCGTACAGGTGCGTTTTGACTTTCGGCAGGGCCTGACTTCAGACTCTCGCTCATGCCTGAGCTGCCGGAAGTCGAACAGATGGTGCGCGCGCTGCGTCGCGTCCTGGTTCGACGCCGAGTTGTAGCCAGCGAAATTCTGCTGCCTAAGCTCGTCCCGCCCGCGTCGCAAGCAGCGTTCAATCGAAAGCTTAGAGGCGCGCGCATAATCGGCGTCCGCCGTCGCGGCAAATTCATCCTGATCGATCTCGACAAGGCGAGGATGCCGATCGCTCGTCGCGCGACCGGAATTCGCCCAGGTTCCGGGAACGTCTTGATCGTGCATTTGCGGATGACGGGTAAATTCAGATATCTCAACGCCGAAGAATCTCTGCCGCGGCATGCTCACGCCGTCTTCTATCTCGACAACGATCGCCGTCTGGTCTTCTGCGATCAGAGACAATTCGGAGTCATCAAGCTGGTTGCGTATTCGCGGGTCGCCGGCACCAAAGGAATTCGTGAACTTGCGCCCGAGCCTTTCTCGGATGAATTCAGTTTTGAGTATTTGAAGCAGACCCTGGCACGCTCACAGCGAAGCTTGAAAACACTGCTGCTCGATCAAACCAGAGTCCTCGGTTTGGGAAATATCTACGCGTCCGAAGCGCTCTTTCGCGCGAGCATAAATCCATTCAAGGTTGCCGCGACGCTCTCATCACCGCGCATCGAGCGTTTGCATCAGGCGATTCGCGAAGTGTTGAGCGATGCGCTGAGTGACGGGTCGGCGCTGCGCGTGAACCTCGAGCATCCGGATGGATTTTCGTACGGCGAGGCGTTTGAAGATTTCTGGCAGGTTTACGATCGCGAAGGCCAGCCGTGCATGAAGTGCGGCGCGAAGATTCGTCGCGCGACGCAGGGTGGGAGATCGACGTACTGGTGTCCGAAATGTCAGAAGAGATAGGTGTTATAATCAGACCCATGAAAATCAAGGTCATAGTGCATGAAGCTGACGAAGGTGGTTATTGGGCTGAGGTTCCGGCAATTCCAGGATGCGCAAGTCAAGGCGAGACTGTCGATGAACTCCTGCAGAACGTACATGAAGCGATTGAAGGTTGTTTGAACATCGATGTCGCGCCTGTGACACTTTCATCGCAAGATCGCGTAATGGAGATCGCTGTTTAGGAAGCTTGTTGATGCACCTTGAGTGAACCGTTTGGCCCTTTCACATCAACGAATTAAAAGCATACCCGTCGCGCCGTTTAGTCCACCCTCCAACCAAAACATTTAGCGATTCATGCTACGGTTTCGAGAATGAAATCAGTTTCCGGAAAAGAGTTCGCAAGAATCCTTGAGCGTCGTGGCTGGCAGCTAATGCGAATAAAGGGCAGCCCCATATCTACGGCAAACCGGGAAGCGAAATCAGAATCTCGATTCCTATCCACGGCAACCAAACTCTGAAAACCGGATTACTCCGACATTTCATAAAGGCCGCGGGCCTAGCTGAACGCGACCTGACGTAGTCATCTCACAAATTCCCCAAAATAAAATCCGTCATCATCTGCCGCAGGTGCTTGACCAGCACGGGATCGGTGACGCCGTGGCGCGACTTGGGATAGACCATCAACTGCACTTGTTTGCCGGACTTCTGCAACTCATACAAGAACTGAATCGTGTTCGACATGTGCACGTTGTCGTCGATCGCGCCGTGAATCAACAGCAGCTTGCCGTGAAGATCTTTTGCGGAGTGAACCGGTGAACTCTTCCAGTAGCCGTCAGGATTGTTCTGCGGCGTGCCCATGTATCGCTCAGTGTAAATCGAATCGTAGTTGCGCCAGTCAGCGACCGTGCCGCCGGCAATGCCAATCTTGAACGTCTGGCTGTGCGTGAGTGAATAGCTGGTCATGAATCCGCCGTAACTCCAGCCCCACAATCCGATCCGCGAACCATCAACGTAAGGCTGCGACTTCAACCAGGTGAATCCGTCTTCCAAATCGCGTAGCTCCAGCTCGCCAAAATTTTTGTACAGCGGCCAAGCAGAGTTCACTCCTTTGTTGCTCGCGGTACGGTTGTCGCACATCCAAATGAGGTAACCCTTCTGCGCCAGCATCTGGTGCCACATGAAAGTCGTCGCGCCCCAGGCGTTGCGCACCTGCGGCGCCTGCGGGCCGCTATAGGTGTACGACCAGACGGGATATTTCTTCGACGGATCGAAATCCGGCGGCTTGATCATCATCGCTTCCATGGTGAAGCCGTCGCGCGTCTTCACGTTGAGGAACTCGACTTTGCCGAGCTTGTACTGCGAGAGCGCATCAACCTTATTTTCATCGATGGCGCGCACAAGCTTGCCCGACGAATCATAGAGCCGCACCTGCGCCGGCGTGTTCACGTCGCTCCAGTTATCGACGAAATAAGAAGCATTTGAATTGAACGACGCGCGATGATTTCCTTCCGTCGAGGTGAGCCTTGTTAGCCCCGTGCCGTCGAGCTTGATCGCGTATTCGTTATTGGCGATGAAGCTGTGCTCAGTGCTGCTGAAGTAAATTGCTCCCTTGGCATCGTCGATTGAGTCGAGCGATCGCACATCCCAATCGCCTTTGGTGACTTGCGCGATCTGCTTGCCGTCGGCGCCGTAGTGATAGACATGGCGCCAGCCGCTGCGATCGCTGAGCCAGAGGAACGATCCATCCTTCAGCCACTGCAATCCGTCATCGACGACTTCGACCCAAGCCTTGGTCTTTTCGCGAAAAAGAGTGCTTGCCTTGCCGTCGTCGGGATTTGCTGAATTCAGATCGAGAAAGGTCTGTTCGCGGTTTTGCGCCTGAAACCAGACCTTCTTGCCGTCCGGAAACCAACCAACGCGCACGATGAGCAGGTCTTCGGGCGTGTAATTCTTCGTGTCCACCCACGTGATATCGCCGCCCGCCGCATTAACTACACCAAGCTTCACGATTGGATTCGGATCGCCGGATTTCGGATAGGGCGTATTCTCCAGCCGCTGATCGAGCGGAATGTGATCGACCACGGGAAAGTCAGGCACCGGATGTTCGTCGAGCCGCAGAAACGCGACCTTGGTTGAATCGGGGTTCCACCAGTACGCGCCGAAGTTGCCACGACCGTAGAGTTCTTCCTGGTAAACCCAATCCAGCCGCCCATTCAGAATCTTGTCGTCGCCATCACGAGTCAGCGCGCGCTCGCGTCGCTGCATGCTCAGGTCTTCGACGTAGAGGTTGCCGGTGCGAATGAAGCTGACCATCTTCCCATCGGGGCTGAAGCCTTCGCCGACTTCTTCGTCAGGATTGGCAGTTAGGCGAATCGCTCGATCGCTGCCGAATTCGTAATAAAAGAGATCGTTTGCGAAGTTGATGAGCACCGCCGTCTCTTGCGGATTCATCTGATACGAGCCTTGGTTCGACAAGCGGCGCGCGTCTTCTTTGCTGAACCCGGGCAGTGCTGAGAAAGCCGCCTGCATCTTCGCCGCGTCATACAGCGGTTCTGACTTACCCGTCACGGCATTCACTTTCAGCAACCGCGGAAACGCATTCCGGTCCTTGCTCGCGACGATGTAGTGCACACCGTCTTTCAGCCAACGCGGATTCGACGGAGTACCGCTGAAGTTAACGCGCTTCTGCGGATCGAATATGTCGTCAATCGTGAGCTGCTTGTTTTGCGCTGTCGTCGTAACAGCGTGAGAGACGAGGAATGCTAGAAAGAGAATCAGGGCAGAGCGCTTACGCACAGTTGTTTTCCTCCAAATAATGCTTCTTAGCTTGCTTCGCGAGGTATTAGTTTCTTAATGAACGGAGTAAGAACTACCAGGATCAAAGCCGCCACTAATAGTGCCGCTGTGGTGCCGATGAAAAGGACCGGAGTTTGTTCGAGCTTTTCCGGATCAACCCTTCCTCCGACAAGCCCGGCAATTAAGTTTCCAACCGACGAAGCGAGAAACCAAATTCCCATCATCTGACCCACATACTTTCTGGGTGAAAGCTTGGTCATAGACGACAAACCGACAGGGCTCAGGCAAAGCTCGCCGAAAGTCTGAAACAGATAACTCACGATTAACCAGAGAGCGGAAACCTTAATCAGACCGCTACTGCTTACGAGAAAGTTGGCCGCCGGGATCATCACCGCAAAGCCTACAGCCGCAAACAAAAGACCGAGAGCGAACTTTGCCGGACTCGATAGATTGATCCCACGCTTTGACAGCTTCAGCCAGATCGCCGCAAAAACCGGCGCGAACAAAACTATGAAGAGTGAATTAACCACCTGAAACCAGGTTGCCGGTATCTCCCAGCCGAACAGGCGACGATTAGTAAAATCCTTCGCGAAGAGATTCAGCGAGGTGGGCGCCTGCTCAAACGCGGCCCAGAAGATCGAAGCGAAAATAAAGAGAATAAAGATTACCGCGATTCGTTTTTTTTCTTCGCTGTTGAGTCCTCCGGCCAGAAAAATGAGTCCGAAATAGATCACTGCCACCCCGACCAAAACGTACGTCATATTCTTGCCGATTGCTTGAGGATCGAGATGAATGGTCCCGAGCGCCGCGAGGACAACGACCACAGCCAGCGCGCCCAAGCCCAGAGCAAGAGCCAGCTTTATTGTAAGTTCCTGCCGCTTCTGTTTGACCGGATCAGGATTTCGCGACGGTTCAATTCCCAGATTTCCCAAGGTCTTTTTCGAGCGAACCGCAAATACCGCCACGCCGACTAACATTCCCACGCCAGCGGCGCCGAAGCCAAAGTGCCAGCCGACCTTCTCGCCCAGAAAACCGGTAATCAATTGCCCGAAAACCGCCCCGGCGTTGATACCCATATAAAAAATCGAGAAGCCCGCATCACGTCGCGCGCCGCCTTCGGGATACAGATCGCCGACGATTGCCGAGATGTTCGGCTTGAGCAGTCCGGTACCCAGTACGATCAGAATCAGCCCAACAAAGAAAGTCACTCTGGTGTGTGCTAAAGACGAAAGACTAATTGAAATGTGACCGAAGGAGATGAGGACCGCTCCGATCATGATCGCCCGACGCAATCCGAGCAGTCGATCAGCCACCCATCCGCCCGGAAGAGATGCGAGATAGACACTAGCTGCGTAGATGCCGACGATCGCAGAAGCCTGATTTCGAGGAATACCGAAACCGCCGCTTAGGATCGCCGTGGACATGAACAACACCAGGAGCGGTCGCAGCCCGTAGAAGCTAAAGCGTTCCCAGAACTCTGTGAAGAAAAGCGTTGACAGCCCCCGCGGGTGGCCGAAGAAACTACGATCGGCAGACGGCATCTGCTTGTTGGAGGCCGGCATGTCCATTGGTTCGCTCATAAGATCGTCTCCCGATGTTAACTGTTCAGATTTGCTTTTCGATGTTGCTAAGATCTAACCACTGGAGAGCGCGAGCATTCAGCCAGATGCCGTACCGTGGTGTCAAGACCTTGCGAGTCTCTCCAGTAGAAGTAAAATACTCGCGTGCCCGAGATTCACCGAGTCCGCTCATTCGAAATTGTTGGTCCATATACCCTCAATGTGGAATTCGACGACGATACGGAGCAACGGATCAATTTTGAGCCGGTTCTCGGAGGCGAGCTGTTCAGACCGCTCAAAGACCTGGCCGTTTTCAATCAAGTGCGATTAGATACTGAAGTAGCTACTCTGGTTTGGCCGAATGGCGCCGATTTCGATCCGGCCACACTTCATAATTGGCCGGAGGTTGTGGATGCTCTAATCGCGCAAACGGAAGAATGGGAGTCCGTGGCTGCATAGGTTGACACCTCCCCGCAGCGCGGCGTATAAGCATCTTTGAAAAACGTGGTGAGTTAAGGCGACTTGCGGCCACGAAAAACAAACAGCTAAACAGCTCGGGCAGTTCGAAAGACGAACCCGAAAAACTTCAGACGGATTTGAAGTCCCGCGTTGTTTGGCGCGGGATTTTTATTATGCCGAATTTCCGAGACCTACTCGATTCCGATATTAGCCATATCTTCGATGGCGCCATGGGGACGATGCTCTACTCAAAGGGCATCTACATCAATCGTTCTTACGACGAGTTGAATCTGGTCGCAGCCGATTTAGTTCGCGAGGTCCACGCCGAATATATTCGCGCGGGCGCCGAGATTATCGAGACGAACACGTTCGGCGCGAATGTGAACAAGCTCCAACCCTACGGTTTGGAAGCCAGCATGCGCGAGATCAACATTAAAGCCGCGCGCATCGCCCGCGAAGCTGCCGGCGATCGAGTGTATGTCGCTGGCGCCGTCGGCCCGCTCGGTTTACGCATTGAACCTTACGGCCCCACTTCCTTTGACGAAGCTAAGGGGATGTTTTCGGATCAAGTTGCAGCGCTGCTCGAAGGCGGTGTCGATCTGTTCGTGCTCGAAACCTTTTCCGATATTTCAGAATTGCAGCAGGCGATTCGCGCCGTAAGTGATCTCTGCGATCTGCCGATCGTGGCGCAGGTGACCATTCAACTGGACGGGAATACGACTTTCGGAACCACGGCTGAGATATTCACGACGCGCATAGATCAATGGGGAGCCGACGTAATCGGATTGAATTGCGGTGTTGGGCCGGCGATTGTCCTTAACGCGATCGAAAAAATGCGCGGGCTCACAGAACGCAAGTTGTCCGCACAACCAAACGCTGGATTGCCGCGCGATGTCGGAGGGCGACAGATTTATATGTGCTCGCCTGAATACATGGCCGAGTATTCCCGCCGCATCATTCAAGCGGGCGCGAACTTTGTTGGCGGTTGCTGTGGATCAACGCCCGCCCACATCAAAATGATTTCGGACGCGATTCGGCAGTTCCATCCGCGGACGCAGCAAGTCGCGGTTGCCGGAGCAGCCAAGGTCAGCATCAGTGATTTGAAACCACCCGACGTTCAGGTCGTTCCCGCCGAAGAGCGTTCGAACTGGGCCCGGAAGATCGCTACAGGTGAGTTCGTGACGACGGTCGAAGTTCTGCCGCCGAAAGGTTGCAATCCCTGGAAGACGCTCGACTCAATTCGCCTCTTGAAAGATGCCGGCGTTGATGGCGTGAACATTCCCGACGGTCCGCGCGCGCAAACCCGGATGGGCGCGATGGCCACCGCGTTGATGGTGCAGAAAGAAGTCGGCATGGAAGCCGTGCTGCACTACTGCTGTCGAGATCGAAATCTCCTCGGCATGATGTCGGATCTTTTGGGTGCGGCAGCGATGGGACTGCGCAACCTGCTGCTGATCACTGGCGATCCTCCGAAGATGGGTCCTTATCCGGATGCCACGGCGGTGTTTGACATCGACGCGATCGGACTGACGAACATGGTGAACAAGCTGAACCACGGCCTGGACATCGGCAACAATCCGATCGGCGAACCAACCGCGTTCTCGATCGGCGTCGGCGTCAATCCTGGCGCAGTGAACATGGATGAAGAGCTGCGCCGTTTTGAATGGAAGATCGAAGCCGGCGCCGAATATGCGATCACTCAGCCCGTCTTTGATACTCGGCAACTCCGCGAATTTCTGAAAGCGATCGAAAGCTTCCGCATTCCTATCGTCGCGGGCATCTGGCCTTTGGTGTCTTTCCGCAACGCAGAGTTTCTGCACAACGAAGTTCCCGGCGTTCACGTTACTCCCGACATTATGGAGCGCATGCGCGTCGCCTCAGCCATCAGCAAAGAAGCCGGCCGTGACGAAGGACTGAAGATCGCGCGCGAGTCTCTTCTCGAAGTGCGCGATGTGATTCAGGGTGTGCAGGTCTCAGCGCCGTTCGGCAACGTCAAGTACGCGCTGGAAGTTTTTCAGGTGCTTGATGGTTTTGCCGTAAGTAAATCCGCCGCTTGAAGGGCATTGACATATTTGACTCAGCTATCGACGGAGCTAGTCGCGGTCCCTCGAATTAGAGTGGAAGCTGCGTCAGCAGCGTTCAAAACTAAGCCCAAGGCGAGGTGGGGTTAACGAACCAAGTAGAGCGATTGAGCCCCGCAAGGGGCGAACGCATCAATAGTTCAGCCTGCCCGTTACTCCCTGTCGCCGCTTCGCGGCTCTCAGATAACCAACGACCACCACCAAGGCTCGCAGAGCCTCGGCCTTGGGCTTAGCTCCTACCGCTGCTCCCGCTTGCACCGGAAAGGGCTAGGTACTTGATGAGTCAAGTATGTCAATACCGCTTGAAGAATTCCAGGAACAATTCTCCCGCCAAACTGCTGAAATGAAGCATTGATGAGTCCCGAGAAAGAAAGCCTCATCGTCATTTAGAACTTTGGTTTGGGCTCACCCGCAAATATGTTCTCAAAAGTCGCTTGACAGCTCTACTGCCTTGGTTTAAGCTCCGCGCAACTTAAGTAAGTTTTTTTGCTCCTGGCCTTTAGTCCAAACCTCGCAGAAGCGGAAGGTATGATGGCGCTTCTCCGGGTGAAGTCTTTCCTTCATTGGCGGTCACCTGCCGTGCGCCGAAACGCGCGGACGCGTGACAGTGAAGCTTTCGGCGTCGCCAAAGAGAGTTCACAAGAAGCGAAATCCCCTTTCAATCGCGAAACCAAACGGTTCTGGTGGCTTGCCACTGAGGACTGGATAACGTCGGGCAATTTCTCTTAATTGTCTGAAAAGGAGAGAGCTCATGACATTGAAGAAAGTTTATGCGAAGGTCCGAACTTGGATGCTGCTGGTTCCATTGGCCGGTCTGACTCTGTTTGCCGGGACCGTCCTGAGCCAGAGCGGCGGCGCATGGCCCCAATGGGGCTATGATTCATCACACACTGGCCAGGTCAATGTGGCCGGCCAAAACCTTAACACCATTAAGGCGAACATCGTTTACGATCCGTTCGTCGACGACGAGAAAGCCCCGGCAAACGGCGATGGCGATCTCCTCGTGCACTATCAAACTCCACTGGTGGACGGCAACGACGTCTACATGGAATTCAAGACGGGAACGTATACGTCCATAACGACCTGGGAAACGCAAATCTGGAATGAAAAGAAGCTCAGTTGGTCTGGCAGCAATCTGGTTGCGCAGTGGAACTTCCAGAGCGACTGGAAGCCAGTGCCTTTCAATCCGGCCGGCCCATCCTGGGAACCTGTATTCCACGCCGCGCTGGCTGGTAGTTTTGTTTATGTGCCCGGTGGCAATGGATCGGTTTACAAACTAAACAAGTCCAACGGCGCTGTCGTCGCGCATTACAGTCCGCTCGGCGACGACAGCAATATTTTTCTTACCGGACCAATCACGGCAGACAGCTCCGGCAACGTCTACTACAACGCCCTCAAACTCAATATGAGTGATCCTTGGGGCAAGGACGTAATTGGTTCCTGGTTAGTCAAGATTACTTCCGCCGGCGTCGCGAGCTTCGCTCAGTTTAAAGACATCATGACCGGTGAGATGGGACCAAACGATGATTGCGAAGTTGGTTTTGGCAGTCCGCCACCGTGGCCGCCCACGCCGACCTCCGTTGCACCAACCATTAAGTGCAATACGGTGCGGCCAGGCATTAACGTTGCGCCCGCGGTTGGCGCGGACGGAACTATCTACACTATCGCTCGCAACCATGCCGTTACACGTTATGGCTATCTGGTGGCGGTCAATTCGGACCTGACGCCAAAGTGGACAGCTTCGATGCACGGCATCCTGAACGATGGGTGTAACGTGGAAATTCCACTGAACGGAACGCCCGGCGGTTGCAGAGTTGGGGCAACAACCGGCGTCGCTCCCGACACCAACAGTCTGCCGTCAGGTCGGGTGCTCGACGACTCGAGTTCTTCGCCGGTAGTAGCGCCGGACGGGACCATTTTCTATGGCTCCTACACCCGTTACAACTACGCCCAAGGACACATGCTGCGCTTCAGTTCGACCGGCGCGTTTCTCAATTCCTATCACTTTGGGTGGGATGACACTCCGGCGATTCGTAGCCATGGCGGCACCTACTCAATCATCACCAAGGACAATCACTACGGCGGAGTCGGATCGTATTGCAACGATGATACGGTCTGTCCGCCAACTCGACCAGCCAGCTATCCGGAGGCCTACTTTGTGACTTCGCTCAGTCCGATTCTGGCTATTGAGTGGATGTACCAAAACACAAACACGTTTGCCTGCACGCGTCAGCCTAACGGCTCGGTGACATGCGACGATGGCACCGCCAATCCAAACGGCTTTGAATGGTGCGTTAACGCGCCCGCGATTGATTCGAATGGCGTGACCTATGCCAATAGCGAAGACGGCAATCTGTTCGCGATCAATCCGAACGGCACGCTCAAGCAAAAGATCTTCCAGCAACTTGCGATCGGCGCCGCTTATACACCGGCCTCGATTGGCGGAGATGGAAAGCTCTATTCACAGAACGACGGACACTTGTACGTCGTTGGCAATTAGACGCGCTGGCATTCTTGCTCAGGCCGAAATCGCGTGAGCGATCAGATTTCGGCTTTGTCTGAGGGCCCGGTTCTGCCGGGCCCTTTTTTCCTGACGCACGAGTGTGAAAATTTCATGGGCGTCGGGCGGCGGCGAACCTAAGCGATTGGCTGTGCTAAACTCAATCATGGAGTGCCACAGACAAGCGTCGCGAAGCGAACTCACGCGCGTGAGCGCGTTCGCAAGATCAAAACTCGTGCACGATTTGAGCATCGTCGCCTCAAACTAATCTCTCGCACTGCCACTCTCGGCGGTCTCTTTCTTTCATTTCTGAAAATCGGTGTCAGCGGATTCGGCGGCGGCTTTGCCGTGCTGAGCCAGATTCGGCATCTGGTTGTGCTGGAGCGGCGCTGGCTGACTGAGCATGACTTCGTCGAAGCGCTCGCTCTGGGCCAGAGTCTGCCGGGCACCGCGGCCGGCAACGCGGTTACCTATCTCGGATTTCGTCTCCGCGGATGGCGCGGCGCATCAGTGGCTCTCAGCGGATTTATTCTGCCGTCGATGCTGATGATGATTCTGCTCGCGATCTTCTACGATCGCTTTCGCGCGCTGCCCAATACCGACAACCTCTTCCATGGATTCAATGCCGCGGTCGTCGCGCTGATCGCGGTCACGGCGTGGCGCATGGTCAAGCACACGTCTAGTAAGCCATGGCAGCGTGTTTTGATTCCGCTGGCATTTGCCGCAGTCATCTTGTTGAAGGCCACGGTCGTCGAAATCATCCTGGTCGCAGGATTGATCGGAATCGGGATCGAATCGTTCACGGAACGCGAGCATCCACGCCTCGATCGTATTCGTAGCTTCGCCAGCCGGAGGCAACAACGTATTCGCGACCGCATCGGTCGACGCAGGCCAAGGAAGCCGCACCGGTTTTTTGGCGGCTATCTCACCGAAGCGATGGCCGAAGAGCGCCTACGGCAAATGAGCGAAGCGCTGGTCACCCAACCGGAAGAGATCGACGATGATAATGCCAACGAGACGGAGATCGAGCCCGATGGCCATCGATCTCTCCGCAGTTTTTTTCTTCCCGCAATTCCCTTCCTCGCCAAGTTTGGTCTCGCGCTTTCAGTTTCTTTTATCTTTCTTCGCATCGGCGCAGTCACGTTCGGCGGCGGCTTCGTCATGATTCCCGAAATTCAGAACGAGGTCGTCAGCTCGCATCACTGGCTGACACATCAGGAGTTCGCCGATGCGACCGCGTTGGGACAAATCACGCCGGGCCCAGTGCTTATTATGGCCACCTTCGTTGGCTACCGCGTCGCGGGAATTTTGGGAGCACTGTTCTCGACGATTTGTGTCTTCCTTCCGTCTTTCTTGATGACGATCGCTGCGGGATCTTCATTCCGACGGTTCCGCACCAATCGGCAGATGCAGGCATTCCTGCGCGGCGTTGCACCCGCGGTCACCGGGCTGTTGGCCGCGGCGGCGTGGAGCGTCGCGCGCTCAGGCATTCACTCGATCATCGGCGCAGCGATGGCGGTAATGATTGTGGGAATTCTGATTCGCTATCGCCCGAATGCTCTTTGGGTTTTGTTGGGCGCGGGGGTTTTTAGATTTACGCTGGGCTTAGTTCTTTGGTGAAGTCGAGCGAACTTTGTGCCAGCGCGAAAGAAAGTCATAGTCTGAGATCTCACCAGCCAACCGTTGCAGTTCATGCTCAATCAACTCGAAATCGAGCTGGGCCGCAAGCGCCGACAATATTGTCCTCGCGTCTTCGAGATCGCGGTCTCTGGTGGCGAGGACCTTCAGTATCACGAAGTCTTCCGGTGAAACGACACGCAGAGGTTGATTGCGCAGAGATGTATCGAGAGCCCGAACCAGCACTTCGCTTGCGTATCTGGAAGATCTCGGCTCCACCAAATCAACCGTGTTGAGTGATCCGGCGATTCCACCGATTAGCGTCAGGCGACTTACAAATAGCCCGCCGAACGTCACCCGATCAAAAGCGCGAAGCACGTTCAAGGCGGCGTCGCGGAACGCCGACTCGGCGCTTGCGAGTTCGATGTCAGTAACCGCCAAGTCCGCATCCTTGGTCTCGCGCGGCTGCCCGTACATAGCCAGCGCAAGGCCTCCGAACGCGGCTGACTGAAGTCCAGCGCGTTCAAGCGCGCGGCTGGCCTCGATCAGAACTGTCGTCGGGTCGGATAGGTCGATGGTCATGTTTACGTGACTTGTGTTGCTCCAGGAGTTGTTCGGTGACGGACAGCAATTCCAGAGTGGCGCGCCGCAGCATCAAGCGCGCGCGATCCGCTTCGGCTGCACGGCGGTCAAGTTCTTTCCGGTCTATCTTCATTAGCTCGCCAAGTAATGTCGCAACGCACCCTCGAGTTCAGGATACTTAAATTGAAATCCTGCGGCGGTGAGTCTCTTCGGCATCACCCGCTGACTTACCAACAACATCTCATCAGCCATTTCGCCAAACGCCAGACGCGCCGCAAGTGCCGGCATCGCCAGCGCCGTCGGCCGATTGAGCACGTGACCCAAGGTCTTCGTGAACTCTTCGTTCGTCACTGGATTTGGTGATACGACATTCAGCGGACCCCGAATTGATTCATCATTGATCGCCAGCAGGATAGCGTTCACTGAGTCCTCCAGGGATATCCAACTGATGTACTGCCTGCCGGATCCGACCTTGCCGCCCATGCCCATCTTGAATGGCGTGAGTAGCTTCGAAAGCATTCCACCTTCACGCGCCAGGATCGGCCCGAAGCGCAGATTGACGACGCGCACATCAGCCTTCACCGCAAGGTCGCAGGCCATCTCCCATTCGCGACAGACGCCCGCAAGAAATCCGCCTCCCGACTCGCTTTGCTCGTCAAGAACTTCGTCATCACGATCGCCATAGACACCCGTAGCCGAAGCGCAGATGAACGCGCGCGGCTTACGCTCCATCTTGGCGATTGCCTCAGTCAGCAGATGCGTACCGTTAACGCGGCTGTCGCGAATCTTTCGCTTCTGTTCGTCGGTCCAACGCCCGCCCGCGATGTTCTCGCCCGCCAGATTGATGATGATGTCGAAGCCTTCCAGACTAACAGCGCTTACTTCGTCCTTATTTGGATGCCATTCGATCTCACCAGCGCGAGGAGTGGTACGAACCAAACGCGTGACTTCATGTCCTTGAGACTCTAGCGCGGGAATGAGCGCTGTTCCCACTAGACCACTTGCACCTGCTAGCGCGATTTTCATCAATAGAAGCTCCGTTCCGTATCCTACATTTATTGCAGATATCGCGCGACAAAAAGGTTGTC
>DATLVM010000348.1:0-7663 GCA_035577445.1 Pyrinomonadaceae bacterium | reverse complement strand
ACCTGATCCTTTTTCAATTTTGCCAGAGCACGAAGTTGCTCGACCCGCGACTGTTGAGCATTGATTTGCGCCTTGTTTGACTTACCGGTGACGGCGAGTCGTTGTTGCTCAACTCGCAGACGATTGGCCAGGTCCTGAACGTGCACGCGCGAGATCTTTAGCAGTAAGTCAGCCACCAAGCCTTGCTTGGCCAGGACTTCATCGGTGTCGAGCTGCAACTTCGCCTGGCTGTATTCCGCATTGATCGAGGCAATCTGAGCCTGCTGCGTCATGCCTTCGCTCTCGAGCCGCACTTTGAGATTCTCAGCATCGGCTTCCGCAGTTTTTACCTGGAACTCCGCATCCAGGGCTTGCTGTTCCATTTGTGGATTCGACAGATCGACAATCACTGTGCCGGCAGAGACCTCGACGCCTGCCTGGACGAGAATTTTCTCGACGCGACCGTCGGCCGGCGCCGGAACCCAGCGAGTCACTTGGGGAACTAACGTTCCATTGCCATTAACCTCGCGCACCATCTCGCCGCGCTTGACCGTGCCAATCACAGCAGTCGAGCGATCCAGCGTCGGAGCCGCCGGCTTCATCTTGCTCAGACCATAAGTGATGCCACCGATCGCGACCACGCCTATAGCGATCAGCACGCCGGTGCGAATCCGCTTCTTCAGTTTTGATTTCGGAGACCGCTTAATATCCATTCGTCTTACAATACAAACCGCTTGATGATATGTGTTTCCGAAGCGCCGTCGCCGGGCCAAGGCAATCGGAATACAGTTTTCCGTTGGTGGTCTCTTCAACCGCTGTGCCAGCACCAACGACGATGGGGTCGATCAAAGAATCTCTTTTGCAATAGCAGATTGACTAAGGATTTTGCGGAGTTCGCGCGACCATGACGCGCCTTCCAACCAACCGCGTCGGCGAAAGATCGGGTCACAGTTGTCGGTTGTGGGATTACCAAGTCCCATTTTCGCAAAAGCTAGTTCGATTTCCTATAGGGCCGTTCACGAGAATGGGAATTCACCCCTGCCCTGATTTCAAGTTTCAAGCTCCCAGCAGAGCCGACCGAACTTCCTTGTCAATTTGGACCGTGGGCCACGGCGATTACGCGTCCGTGGGTGTAAAATTTCGGAAGCAAAGTAGAAACCGATGCGAACCAGTTGCTTGCTCGCTTGCGTCATGGTTGGTCTGATGGCGAACGGTGCGCGGGCTACGACAATTGTCGTGGCACGCACCGGAAATGAAATAGTTATCGGAGCCGATAGTAAGGTCACAGACGTTTTCGGAAACGAATTGAATCGACGCGACTGCAAGATTCGGCAGGCCGGCAATCTCTTTGTAGCGATCGAGGGCCTGGAAATCGATCGCCAAACCGGATTCAGCGCTCCGGAAATCGCGACCAGGGCGCTCACGTCTAAAGCATCAGCGCCGGCTGCCGAAAAGATGAGCCTGCTGATGGGCTACCTGGTTTCAGGTCTGCTCAGCGAACTCGCGCACCTGAAAACTCATGAGCCGCAGACCTATTTCAAGAAAATCGAAGGCGGCCAGTTGTTCCTCAGGTTGATTGTCGCGGGATATGAGAAGGGCAAGCCATTGATCTTCGTCCGCAGCTTTAGGGCGCTGCAATACAATCCCGGACAGATTGGCGTGGCCGTTATCCCTGATGACTGTCTCGAGGATTGCCAGGGCGAAGTCGTCACCAGATTCCTTGGAGAGAGCGAGGCCATCGATGGATTACCCGAGGAAACGCCGGCATTATGGAATGACGGCGTGGCTGACGGCGTGCGACGTTTGATTGAAACTGAGATCGCCGCCCGTAGCGAGTACGTCGGTCCGCCGATTGATATCGTGCGGATTACGAGAAGCGGAGCGCAGTGGATTCAGAGGAAAAAGGAATGCGTTACAGAACCGCGAGTGGTAACGAGGGGGAAATAGGGCAATAACATCCTTGACGCATCAAGCACGTGAAGCCCTCTCCCTTTGGAAGAGGGTTGGGTGAGGGCCTAGCAGCCGACGAGGACCAATGTTCAAATACAGCGAGAGATGGATTCGCTCTGCGAATCCATCTCTCGCACAACTGGTTCAAATTGAATGGGCCCGCGCTAGGCCCTCATCCCCAGTTCCCTTCTCCCAAAGGGAGAAGGGAGACAGGTTTCACCATATTCATCTTGATTAGCGAAGTATGTTATTACCGGAAATAGGGTCGCGCTTATCAGGAATTTATCCCGCTTGCTATCTCGACTCGTCGGGATTCTGCACTATTCCCTTCCCACGCCCAGCGCATCAGCAACCCGATTGATATAGTTAAACCACGCCGCAATCAAAGTGATTTGCAGGATTCCTCGATCATCGAATCCTGCTGCTCGCAGTCCTTCATGATCGTCGTTTGAAATGCGCGTGGCATCGCGCGTCGTTTGCGCCACGTAATCGAGCATGACTCGATCTGCATCCGAAATTGGCGCCGTCTGGTAGTTTTCCTGCAACGCTCTAACTAAATCGTCATCCAAAGTCACGCGACGCAGAAACTCTGCGTGAGATTCGATTCAATAATGACAGCGATTGAGAACTGAGACCACGGTGGTAATCATCTCGTGCTGCCGTCGCGTCAAAGGCAGATCGGGCGACATCAAGGCACCGAACGTGGCGAATGCATGGTGCAGCGCGTCGGGAATCAAGCTATGCGAGGCGACAATTTGTGACGCCTGGCCGTCGGCCGTTGGATGAATCGGAATTGAATATTCGACTGGGTATAAATCGCGCTGCGCCTCAACGGCGCGCCGCACGTTCTCATCGTCGTCAACAGAGATGGTTTTGATCCATGTCATAAGAATTTCCTGGAGTCGTTACAGAACCGCGAGCGGTAGCGAGCGGGATAAAGATTCAACCCAACGACAACCAAAATTAAGAATCGAGAATGGAACCTGAAACGTTATCCCGCTCGCTACCGCTCGCGGTTCTGTAACAAAATCTCTTGCGCGCGCCCGGTGTCTAGAACTGTCAGGGTTTGGCTCATCATGCCTGGCTTAATAACAAAACTGAATCTCCGCGCGCCCGGGTTGTAACTACCTTCGGGGGCGCTGACGCTCACCGTGTACCCGGCGCCGGCGCGTTTCATGCTTATGTTGGTTCGCCTGAAAACACCTTGCTGGTAGCTCGGCGTCAATCCGTCATCTTCGTAGAGTGTCGTCGATGCAGATCCTTTTTCATCAGGATAGATTGCGAAGGTGATCGGATCGAATGGCTTCTCGCCCGTATATCTCATCTCCGGCCCAAGCGGGATAATCGCCCCGCCGCGCACAAACATCGGCACAGTTTCAAGGGGCGCTTCGGCGCGAATCATCGTGCCGCCCGCGTATTTCCTGTTCGTCCAATAGTCGTACCAAATCCCTTTCGGCAGATAGACCAGGCGCGAGGTGACGTCCGGCTTAGTCACTGGCGCAACCAGGAGATCTCCACCGATCATGAATTCGTCGTCGAGATTGTAAGTGTCTCTGTCGTCCTGATAATTCAGCATCAGCGGACGAAACACGGGCGTGCCAGTGCGATGAGCTTCTTCGAGAGTGGTGTAGAGAAACGGAAGCAATTGATAGCGCAGCTTCAGATATTTCCGAATGATGTCCTCGTAATATTTGCCGAAACGCCACGGTTCCTGGTCGTATCCATCGATCGCGTGATGATTGCGAAAGAACGGCGCGAGAAAACCAATCTGATACGAACGGACGAGAAATTCTCCGTTCGCACGGCCGATGAACCCGCCCACGTCGCTACCAACGAAGGGCTCACCTGACAGTCCCAGCGTAGTAAACATCGGCACATTCAACGCCAGCGCATCCCAGGTGCTGAGCGTGTCGCCGGTCCACATCGTTGAGTATCTCTGGATGCCCGCATACGCCGCGCGCGTCACCACGAAGGGACGTCGATCCGGTTGCAAGCGCGCCAGTCCTTCGTACGTAGCGCGCGACATCAAGAACGCGAAAACATTTCGGTTCTTCGCATGCGTCGTGTTGTCGCCTTCATCATAGCTAACTACGTCACGCTGATTGCCCCCGGTTTGATCGACAAAATCCGCCGGCTCGTTCATGTCGTTCCAGATTCCGGCGATGCCGTTGTCCGTGTAAGCCCGATGCAGATCGCCCCACCATTTGCGTGCGTCGGGTTTGGTGAAGTCAACAAAGACGCTATCACCCGGCCAGACGCGGGGAATGAAAAGCTGGCCGCCTTTGCGATGTTGAAAATAGTCTCCGGCGGCGCCTTGATCGAAGACGTAGTAGTGCTGATCCTGCGTTTCAGTTTCCGGGTGCGGCGATGTTCGGCCGCGACTGATGTTGATCGGAGACGAGGGTTGATACTTCACACCCGGATCGACAATGACGACGACTTTGACACCTTGCTGCGCCAGTCTCTCGGTGAGCGCTTTCGGATCGGGAAACCGTTTCGGATCGAAGGTGAACACGCGATAACCATTCATGTAATGAATGTCGAGATAGATCACATCCAGGGGCAGATCGCGCCCGCGATACTCGCGCACTACCCGTTCGACCATCGCATCCGGATAGTAACTGTAGCGGCACTGTTGAACACCCAACGACCAGAGCGGCATCATGGGCATATGGCCGGTGAGATCAGCGTAGCGGGAAAGGATCTTCTTGATGGATGGACCGTAGAAAAAATAGTAGTTGAGCTCTCCGCCCTCGGCCCCGAACCAAATGCGTTCCTGTGACAGGCGCCCAAACTCGAAATAGCTGCGATAACTGTTATCAAAAAAGATCCCGTAAGCGGCGCCGTTTTGTAATCCCACGTAAAAAGGAATTGTTTGATAAATAGGATCTCGCCCTTCAGCATAGCCGGGCGTGTCCGAGTTCCAATTCACAAAGAAGCCGCGGCGCTTGTCGAGGTGCGCGGCTTTCTCACCTAAGCCGTAGAAGTGTTCGTCAAATCCGAGCTTCTTGGCCGCCGCGACGAACGTTCCCGCAGCCGGATCGAATTGGATCTTGGAAAGAGCGCCTTTCGCGTCATAGGCCATCGGCTGCTCATCGGCATTGATCGTCTTGTGCGTGCGCGCGTCACGAAATTCGATCAGCAGCGGCGAACGATGAATGACAACTTCGACTTCTGAAGTCGCCATCGTGATGGCTTCAGATGTCTCGTTAACGGTCCAAGCGGCCGTGTCCCAATTCTCTTTGGCGATTGCCCACGAATGATCTTTTGAGGGAATTGGCTTGGTAAATGAAGTCCGAACGCGGATCAAATCCGGCGCGAGAACGGTTACCTGAACCTGAGAATTGTCCGCGCAATTGAGCGTGATTCCCTTCTCTGTCCTTACATAGCTCGTCACTGGCCCGATCTTATCGAGTCGCGTTACATCGATCTCCTGTGCTTGAGCGATGCCGAAGCACAGGAAAGCGAACAAGACTGGGAAGACCTTTTTCATACCAATGAAACCTATCGACGGTCCGAGCAGAATGCGAGTCTCGCAGCTCCCAACAATCCCGCGTCGTCGCCGCATTCAGCGGGCACTATCTTCACCAGATCGGCCAGCAACGGAAATGCTCGCTCGACCACTTCGTGCTTCATGTGTTTCTCGAAAAGATCCCACGCGTTCACTACTCCGCCGCCGATAACGATCATTTCCGGATTCAAAATATTGATCAGATTCGCCAGGCCGATGCCCAGATACACTCCCATGCGCCGAAAGACTTCCAACGCGAGTTCGTCACCATCGACACCGGCGCAATAGATGCTTTCCGAAGTCAGTTCATCATCGATCTGCAAACGCGAATTGGGATGTCGCGGTTTGGCTTCGCGCGTCATGCGCACGATCGCCGTCGCTGAAGCGTAAACTTCCAAACAACCGCGGCTGCCGCAGGTGCACGCGACCCCGCCGAAAGGATCGACGCACATGTGACCAACCTCTGCGGCTGAATCGTTAACCCCGTGCCACAACTTTCCCTCAAGAATTATTCCGCCGCCAACTCCCGTACCCAGAGTCACGCAAACAATCGTGCGGCGACCGCGCGCCGCCCCCAACCACATCTCGCCGACTGCCGCCGCGTTCGCATCGTTTTCCAAAATCGCCGGAAGCTTCACGGCGCGCGACACAGCCTCCGCCAGATTGAATCCACTCAGAAACGGCAGGTTGGGCGCCTTAACAATCGAACCGGCCGCGACATTCACCGTGCCCGGCGCCACGACTGAAATCGCATCGATCGAATAACCTGCGGCAGTGTTCTGCCGATCACATTCGCGGGCAGCGGCAACCAACGCGTTAACAATGTCGTCGGCAGACTTCGCGACCGGAGTATTCTGCTTGGCGTGAAAATGAATCTCTCCGTCTTGATCCACCACGGCTGATCGCAGATGCGTCCCGCCAAGATCGGCGACAAACACTCTGCGCTGATTTGAACTATCACCACCCGCTTTGATTTCTGATTGCGACATCCTTTAAGCCTATTTAAGCTTGCGCTGAAAAATCCGGTATCCCCATGAATCAAGACGCACAGCAGGCAAAGAGTTGATGCGCGCGCGCCCCCCGCTTTCCCTGGCCGGCGCGTCAGGCGGCAACGGCGGCGCAATATCAGGAGTGATGTCCTGAAAGGCGGAGTCGTTAGAAACTTCAATCGATCCAAAGAACGGTCGATTAGAGAAATTAATCGCGACTACAATCTCTTCCGCTTTCGTTTGACGCGAGAAGCTAACCACACGCGTCTCGTCTGAATTGCGCAGCCAATTCATCGAACCGCGGCGCAGCGCGTCGCTCGATTTGCGCAAGGCGATTATCTGTTTGTAGAAGCGCGGAAACTCCGGGCGCCTTTCCGCATTCCCCCAAAAGATCGGCAGCTTCTCAAATAGCGCCGGCGCTCCCGATTCGGTTGTGTCGCCTGCTTCCATGCCGTTGTAGATCAGCGGCACGCCGTCGAGCGTGAACATGAAAGCCGAAGCCGCCAGCGCGCCGCGTTCACCAAAGCGAGCAATCGCGCGCCGTTCATCGTGATTATCCGAAAAGCGCATGTGCAGCGCGTCGCGCGGCCATTCCTTGAATTCGTCTTCCCAGGCTTTGCGCAAATCAGACGCGGGCGCGCGGCCTTGCAACACATCCGTCAGAGCGCCGTGCAGCGGCCATGAATAATCGAGCTCAAATGCTCTTGCTTCCAGATCCGGCTTGTGCGCTTCGGCCAGCATGACGATGTCCGGTTTGATCTTGTCCAACTCGGCCCGGGCATTCTCCCAGAAATCCGTCGGCACTTCGCCGGCTACATCACAGCGAAAACCGTCGAGATCGAATTCACGAATCCAATACTTCAGCATGTCCGTCATGTAACGGCGCAGGTCCGCGTTTGCATAATTCAAGGCCGCGATGTCCGTCCAGTCGTACGGATAAGTGATGTTGCCTTTCGCATCGTGCTTGTACCAATCGGGATGCTTCATGAGCACGCTGTCCCATGAGGTATGGTTAGCGACCATGTCGATAATGACTTTCATGCCGCGCCGATGAGATTCGCTGATCAGCTTTTTGAGATCTTCTTTCGTGCCATAGTCGGGATTGATTCCGTAATAATCGCGAACGGCGTAAGGACTTCCGATAGTTCCCTTTTTCTTCTCCTGCCCGATGGGATGAATCGGCATCAGCCAAAGAATCGTGACCCCAAGTTCTTGCAAACGGTCGAGCTGTTTC
>DATLVM010000347.1:0-9034 GCA_035577445.1 Pyrinomonadaceae bacterium | reverse complement strand
GAAAGCCCAGATTGGGGGCACTGCGCCGGAAAGAGTTGCGGCTGAATTGCAGGCTGCGAAAGATCGACTGTAGTCAACGAACAGGGCCGGCAGGATGCCGGCGCACCGCACGCAAGGATGCGTGCGCTCCAGACTGCGCTTCGGCTTCGGCTTATTCCAAAATGTTCTTCATCACGGCTCAATCACTCGATCGCAGGGAAGCCATTCGCCGCATCAACCTGATCGCCGGCAAGGATCTGCGCGCGATGGCCGACGAATACAAAATTGGCGTTTGGCGAAACTCGCGCGAAAACAAAGGCTGGGCGGGGCAAGTAATCGAGCGCTATCTCGGCCTGCCGCAGAACTCGCGCCAGGCGCCCGACTTCGGCGATTGGGAATTGAAGGTTGTGCCGCTGCGCAAAGATGCGAGCGGAAACCTGCGCGTGAAAGAATCGATGGCGATCACGATGCTTGAACCCGCGGAAGTTGTCGCGAACAATTTTGAAGACAGCCATCTTTACGACAAACTGCGCAGCATGGTTGTCGTCAGTCGTGTCTGGGAAAGCAAAGAAGAACTCCATTCGATCCTTCATGCGGCGGCGGAATTCGATCTCGACAATTCGGAGATTCGCAAACAAGTGGTTAGCGATTACGAATCTATTCGCGCACAGATTTGGGAACGCGGGATTGACTCAGTCACGGGTGATCTGGGTAAGCTGGTACAGGCGCGCACTAAAGGCCCAGGGCACGGCAGCACTTCGCGTGCGTTTTACGCGCGACCAATTTTCGTCGCGCACATTTTGAATTTGCAGAAGTTGGCATGGATGCCGCGAGTATTTTTTGACGATGAGTCAGAACCCCGACGAGTCGGGGTAGCGACCGGATAAAGTTAACTTCGCGATCTCAATCGATCCCGTCGCTAACGCTCCGGGTACTGAAACATGGGCAACACGCAATCATTGCTTCAAGAGACATCAGAAATCGGGCAAGTGTGCTCAGTTTGCGACCGGATCTCGCATGGCGAGCTGATTTCGGTCGATTCGCTGACGCCGAATATTCGCCGGATTCTCGAATCAAATGCCGCGAACATAGAAGCGTTCTGCGCGCGCTGCCATGAATTATTTCGGCGTGCGCAACGACAGATCGATTCGCATGCCGCCATTTTCGAGCAGCATGCTTTTGTACTTCCCACGCCGCTCCGCATGGATGCCGATGATCGTTTCACGGGTCGCGGCGTGACGATCGCGTTCCTCGATTCCGGCTTTTACAAGCATCAGGACTTGACCGAGCCGCGCGACCGGATCGTTGCCTATCACAGCATCTTTGCTGCTGAAGGCGACGACTCTTCGCTCTACACAAATGACGTCGCCAGCTGGCATGGCATGATGACTTCAGTCGTTGCGGCCGGCAGCGGTGCACTGTCGGAGGGCTTCTATCGCGGAATCGCCTCCGATGCTGATTTGGCTCTAGTGAAGATTGGTTTGACAGGCCGAATCAGTGAAGAGCAAATACGGCGTGGCCTCGAATGGGTTTTAGAACACAAAGACGAGTACGACATTCGCGTCGTCAACATTTCAGCGGGCGGTGACTTTGACGAGAGCTATCTCACCAATACGTTGTCGCAAACAGTTGAGCAATGCGCGTGCGCGGGGCTAATTGTCGTTTGCGCCGTCGGCAACGCGGGGCACATTCCCGGACATCCGGTATTGCCGCCGGCGAGCGCGCCTTCCTGCATTGCCGTTGGTGGTCTGGACGATCAGAACTCGCTGGATCGCGCGCGCCGCGGCATGTATCGATCGTCTTACGGCCCGACGATCGATGGCCTGCAAAAACCGGAAGTCATCGCGCCTGGAATTTGGGTGGCTGCGCCGATTCTGCCGCACACGCCGACCGCGGAAGAAGCTGAACTGTACGCGAAGCTGGACGCGGCATCTGATGAAGAGCTTCCTGAACTGATTGCCGAGAACCGCGGCATCGATAAGGACATCGATCAAGCCGTGGGCTTGCGAATCCCTCTGCTGCGACAACTCATCACCATCAAGCTGCGCGAAGGCAATGTGATCAATCAGTACTACAAGTATGTTGACGGCACTTCATTCGCGGCGCCGATTGTTTCATCGATAATCGCCTGCATGCTCGAAGCAAACCCAAAACTTTCGCCCCGCCAAATCAAACGAATCTTGATTCGTACGGCTGAGCGCGTCCCTGACGTTGAAGTCGATCGACAGGGCTGGGGCGTGGTGAATGCGAGGCGCGCGGTTGAAGTTGCATCGTCTTATTCGGTGTGACAAAATCCGAAGTCAGCAAATCCGCACAATCAAGAGGAGCAATTTAGAACTGCATGTCTGAAAACGAGTCTGCACAAGCGACCGCGCCCGCATCCAGCGAGGACGAGATCACTTATCAAGCCGTCGAGAAAGACGGAGTTGTTACGGCCATCTGGGAGATGAAGGGCCGCAAACACCTGCGCACGATCGACCCGCGTTCGCGCCAGGGCCGCGAGATTCTGAATCTTTACACGACCGAAGAAGTCGACCATCCCGCCAGCGAAGCTGCGAGTTCGTAATATCACGTCAACACATTCTGCGGCCGGCCCGCGACGAAAGCTTCAATGTTGTCGATGACTTGATCGGCGAGAGCCTGCACTGCTTCATCGCTCGCCCAAGCGACGTGCGGAGTCACGATAAGATTCGGCAGATCGAGATCGAGGAGCGGATTTCCGTTGGTTGGCGGCTCTTCTCGCAAACAATCAACGGCAGCTCCGGCAATTAGTCCATTCTTCAGAGCATCAATCAGAGCATCCTCCTGAATCAGCGCGCCCCGCGCGGTGTTAATTAACAGAGCACTGCGCTTCATCATTTCGAACTCGGAACGCCCGAACATGTCGCGCGTATCGACCGTCAGCGGACAGTGCAGCGTGACGATGTCGCTTTGCTGAAGCAGCTCGGTGAATCCGGTTCGTCCGGCGCGCACGTCTCGGGCATTCTTGTGTTCGGAGATTAGCACCTTCATTCCGGCAGCTTCGGCCAGGCTCGCCATCGACTTTCCGATCGCGCCGTATCCAACAATACCGACGGTGCTGCCGTTGATGTCGTGCAGCGGATGCGTAAGCAGGCAAAACTGTTTCGAGTGCTGCCACTTCCCTTCCTGAACATCGAGTCGGTACGCGAGCAGATTGCGACGCAAGGCGAGAATCAGCATCAGCACGTGTTCAGGCACTGAGTTCGCTGCATAGCCGCGCGCATTGCAAACCGTTATGCCTCGGCGACGGCAGTACTCGAGGTCCACGCAATCTGATCCCGTCGCAGCAATCGCGATCAGTTTCACCTTAGGCGCTTGAGATAGTTGAACCTCACCAAGCGAGAGCTTGTTGCTGATAATTAAGGTCGCGTCACGTATCCGTTCAGGAACCTGTTCCGCTGTGGATTCTGGATACTCGATCCATTCGTGATCGAAGTCAGGGCGGCGGAAGTTCGCCCGAATTGTATTGCGCTCGATGAAGACGATGCGTTCCATGTAGAGCGCATTCTACAACGTGTCGGAAGCCCGCGCGTCAGCGAGGGCTACTTCAGAAAATATTTTGAAATCTATCAACGATACTTCGGAAACTTGCCCTCCCTCACGGTCGGGCTTCTGACATGTGCGTGATAGACTGCGAGGCACTGTGACCGTCGCCATTCGCAGAGCTGATTCAAGTGAAGCGGAGCAGTTGACCGATATCGCTCACGCCGCGAAGCGTCATTGGGGCTATTCCGAAAACTGGATCGAGAAATGGAGTGCGGATCTCACCATCACCCCAGACTTCATAGCCAACAACGAAGTCTTCGTCGCAATGGTGAACAATGAAATCGCTGGTTGCTGCGCGCTGGTTGTCACTGGGAATCTCGCGGAGATCGAACACATGTGGATTCGACCTGAGCACATGGGCAGCGGTGTGGGGCGTGCGCTCTTCGAACATACGCGCGACCGTGCCAGGGAATTGCAACTGCCGGTGCTTGAACTTTCGGCCGATCCGAATGCGGAAGGCTTTTATGAACGCATGGGAGCGAAACGCATTGGTGATGTTCCCGCCGGCATGAACGGTGCAGCCGCGCGAGTCCTGCCGCGCATGCGGATCAACCTCTGATGTGGGACACCAAGCGACAGATCATCTGGCTGGTGGCGGGAATTTCGTTCGGCACCTTCATCGTCTATGAGGATGCGAAGGATGAATTCGGGCGGTTTGATGGGGCGGTATTTGTCTTTTGGGAGATTATCCTGCTGGCAATAATCGCCGTTCTCTTCTATTTGTACTCAAGGAAAAAGAATTGAAAGAGCGATTCAATTCGCGGGCTGCGAAGTCTTTGCGCGGGTTTCAATGCCGCGCTCGCCCATCACCAGCAGCGGTCTCGGTTCGCTGAACGTCACGCTTTGCGGAAGGTAAGAGAGCACATAGCGATGCTTGCGAAGCTCGTCGCAGATCGTTGAAGCTGCCGCGCGCGGATCCTCGATCGGGAAAATGCGACCGCCGGTTCCTTCAGCGAGTTGATCGATTACCTGCTTTGGTTTTGGCACATCGCGACGAATCGCGCCCCGCGTACGATCCTGCGCCTGCACACAGTAGACAACGATGTCGAGCGCTTGAAGAGCTTTCAATGCTTGATTGAATTTCGTCTCGCTGCCGCGGTCTAGTCCATCGCTGATGACCACGATTGCTCGCTTCTGCGCCGACAGGGGCTGTAAAGCGTCGTTCGTGACCGCGAGGATCGCATCGAACAGGTGCGGGTCGCCTTTCTTTCTGAACAGCTTCAACTCGGTTTCGATCTTCTTCGCATCATCTGTCCAGTCAGCAACGATCTCAGCGCTGTTGTCATAGCCGACAATCAAAAGCTTGTCGCCGTCAAAAATCTCGTAAGCAAATTCCTGCGCGGCGGCTTCCAGTTTCTCAACGTCGGCGCGCAGCGTCAGCGAGTTATCAACCAGCAGGACGATTCGCGCCGGGGAAAGATCGGGCGAGAAACTCTTAATCGTTTGTTCGACGCCGTTGTCGAACAACGAGATTTCTTTGGAGGTAATCGGACTTGAGGCGCCGTCGGTGCGAACAGCCACGACATTAAGAGCAGTGGCCGCTTCGGAAGTTGGGTGCGCGCGCCGGCCGGCTTGGGCAAACAATGCACCGGCGAAACAGGCGCACGCGATTAGCAGAATGAGCCCTCGCCACGACGACCAACCACTTCGACGGCTTGCGATTTTTGAAGGCGCGGCTCTCATCGGAACTTTATCTCAACTCTTGTCTTTCTTCGCGGGTTTCTTGGTAGCGCCCTTATCGTCTTTCTTCACAGCCGCCGGTTCAGGACTCGCCAAATCCTTTTCGACTTTCTCAGCGACGCTTCCCTTGCGCGCGTAATCGGTCACGTACCAACCCTCGCCTTTGAATTGGAACGCAGTCTGCGAAATCATTTTCTCCAGGCGACCGCCACACTTCTTACATCGGGTTGGTGGTTTATCAGAGATCTTTTGAAATACTTCGATTTGGTCATTGCACTTCTTGCATCGGTATTCGTAAATTGGCATCGTTAATCAGTTGACTTCTACCGGTTTGAATTACGATTTCAAATTATACGAACCTGTAGCAAGCGTTACAAACAATCGCTGGTGAGATGCCGAGTTGCCCTGTCAGGTCGCCTGACCGTGAGTCCGCAGGGAGATTTTTGCAACTTCAGCACGCGTTCGTTATGATCCAGGTTCGCTGATCACACACACTCTGATTTTTCTTTAATGCAAAAGTTGGCAGAAAACGATCACAGCCTTTCCCTCGAGCGTAAGCTGAAGCTGCACGAGGCGCGCGAATCCATCATCGAGCGGCTGGCGTTAAACCTGCCGAGGTCGATCAATCTCGATTCGTTTTTGCAGGTGATTGTCGCTGAACTCGGTCAAATGATGGAGGTCGATCGCTGCGACATCATCAAGTTAACGCCCGAGGGCGAGCTGCGTATTAGCCACGAATGGCGCGCCTCTGAAAATGTTCCGTCCAGCCTTGATGCGCGCATTCCGGTTGATGTCGCGACCCTCTCGCAATACCTGGACGTGCGACGGCCGATTAAGCTCGACGACACCTCGTCGCCCGAATTGGATCATAAGGTGCGTTTCTTCGCGAAGAGTTTAGGTACTCGCTCATTGCTCGTCGTGCCCGTGGTGTTGGATAACGACGTCGTGGGACTAATCGGATTGCACCACACGCGGGCGCCGCGCCATTGGTCGGATGAAGAGGTCGCATTTCTGGTTTCCATCGCGACGCAACTCGGAATCGCTTATCAGTACACACGAATCTACAGCGACAAGAAACGCGAAGCCGAAACGACGCAGGCGCTGCTCGAGATTGCCAACGCGCTTAACGCGCGATCGGATTTCGGCGAAGTGACTTCGGCGGTCCTTGAGCGCGCCGTGACGCTGGTCGGCGCGGATTACTGTGCGCTGGGCGTCCTCGATGCTGATGAGCACCGCATCAGTCTGGCCGCATTCAAAGCAGCGCCGCACGCTGTCACCGATAAGGTGCGTGGATTGATTGAATCGTACGGAAAGTCGCTCGACATCACGGAATACCCGGCGATGGTCGACATTCTGTCGCAGGGAAAAACGTTCAAGCTCCGCGAGACCGATCTGCCGATTCCTTTGCGCGCGATGTTCAATGCAACGCTCGGCGGGCGGGCCGCTTTGGTTGCTCCGGTACGCATTGCGGGTCATGCGTTTGGCTTGCTTGGGTTTGTTTGGAGCGACCAGCGCGATCGGTTTACGGACTACGAAGTCGCGTTGGTCGAAGGCATCGGCAGTCAAATCGGAACAGCGCTGGAGCGCGATCATCTTTCGGCTGAAATCATGCGGCTGAAGACTGCGCTGCATGAACGTTACGGTGAAGAACGAATCATCGGACAGGCGCCGGCTATTCGCCGCGCGATCAAGTTGGGCTTGAGCGTCGCCGACACCCAAACGTCGGTTCTCATCCACGGCGAATCGGGCACCGGCAAAGAACTGCTGGCCAACCTTATTCATTTCAACTCAGGGCGTGAAGATCGGCCGTACATCAAACTCAACTGCGGCGCCATTCCTGAAACGCTGCTCGAATCTGAATTGTTCGGGCATGAGAAGGGCGCGTTCACCGACGCGCGCGCGCGCCGAAAAGGTCGCTTCGAAGAAGCGAACGGCGGCACCCTGTTTCTTGACGAAGTTGGCGAGATGACTCTGGCCGCGCAAGTGCGTCTGCTGCGAGTACTTCAGGATGGCGAGTTCACCCGCGTTGGCGGTAATGAAGTTCAAAAAGCCGACGTGCGGATCATCGCGGCTTCGAACGTGGATTTGGAGAAAGCCGTGGACGACGGCACGTTTCGACGCGACCTGTTCTATCGGCTGTCGGTGTTCCCAATCAGTCTCCCGCCCTTGCGCGAACGACGCGAAGACATTCATCCGCTGGTGATTCACTTTCTCGAGCACTACAAACAACGCACCGGCCGCTTTATTTCGGGAATCTCAAAAGAGGCGCTGCGCGCGCTGGTCAGTTACGACTGGCCCGGCAATGTTCGGGAACTTGAGAACGCGATCGAGCGTGCTGTGATCATTGCTGCGGGACGACAGATTGAACTCGATGATCTGCCGACAGCAATCGCTAATGTGGCCGCGCAGCGCGAAGTGTTGGCCCGCGCCGAACGCGCCCAGGCCGCGAGCGAAGGACGCAGCACGATGCTCGAAATAGAGGTTCCCTCGGCGATGGATGATATCGAGCGACGGGCGATCGAAGCGACGCTCGATTATACTTCGGGTGACAAGACGAAGGCGGCGCGGCTGCTCAACATCGGTCGCAAGACGATCTATCGCAAGCTCGATCAGTACAATGGCCGTTCAACTCCAATTGATTCTTCAACCGACAGCGAATTAGATTCCTAAGCCACACCCGACGTGAGCCACACTCCCGAAGCGACATCAGCACAATCGATCGACTTGGCATTGACCCAAGGCGTCGGCAGGCGAACGCAAACAACTTCCATCAATCCGGACAATCCAAGTTGGGGAATCGTTGCGGCATTAACTGCATGGATCGCCAGCGTCGCGATACTGGTCGTGGTACCTAATGTGTGCGTGTTGCCCTATCTCGCTTACCGATACGGCGGAACGAGCGCCTCGCGCGAAGCGCTGCTCAACGATAAAACGTTAGTTTTTCTCTTCGTGCTGGGATGGCTGCCTGCTCACCTTTTGACGCTGGCGCTGATTTGGGCAATCGCGACGCGCCTCGGAAAGCTCTCTCTAAAAGAAGTGTTTGGCTGGAGTTGGAGTCCGAATCTTAGCTTATGGCGAAGCGTCTCGCTGGCACTGCTCCTCTTCCTCGTCACGTTTCTCCTGGTTGCGCGATTTGGAGGACCAAGAACTGATCTTGATCGAATTCTTGAGAGTTCACGCGCCGCCGCCGTCACGCTCGCGGCCCTGGCCGTCCTGACTGCTCCGCTGGTTGAAGAGATGATCTATCGCGGGCTGCTTTATTCAGCTTTTCGACGAGCGCTTGGTCAATGGGCGGCGATTGTGATCGTCACCAGCATGTTTGCCGGCGTACACTGGGTGCAATATTGGCCAAATGTGGGCGCAATCTCTTCGATTACGCTTCTGAGTTTCGTGCTCACACTCACCCGGGCGCGCACGGGAAAACTGCTTCCATGTTTCGTCGTGCACCTGGTCTTCAACGGCATCCAGTCCGTGATTATTATTCTGGAGCCTTACCTCACAACCCTGTTCGAAATGTGGCGGCATGAACCGGTGAACACCGCTATCTTCAATCTCCGCTTACTCTTTTTCTAATCGATGAAGACTTACGAAGTCGTTATCGTCGGCGGCGGTATCGGTGGTCTGACCACGGCCGCCGTGCTCGCGCACCGTGGCGTTAGCGTTTGTCTGCTGGAACGGCAGTCACGCGTCGGCGGTTGCGTCGCTGCTTTCGAACACCTGGGCTTCGAATTCGAGCCGACGTACGGTTTGTATCGCGGATTCGGCCCGGGTGAAATATTCGATCGCGTCTTCTCAGAAATAGGAATCG
>DATLVM010000346.1:0-3682 GCA_035577445.1 Pyrinomonadaceae bacterium | reverse complement strand
GTTCTTACTTTCGTGGGCTCAGCCGCTGCGGCGGAGGATAAGATCGTGAACGTTGCGTGAGAATTTTAACGTTCCAAAGCGCTAGTTGTGCCGCCGCTTGGCATTGCTAAAGGCGCATGTTACTATTCGAAGTTTGCCAGCAAAGGCAGATTTGTGTCTGACGCTCAGTATGGCGAAGGAAGAAGCGATAGAGGTCATGGCGAAAGTCCTTGAAACACTGCCGAACGCAATGTTTCGGGTCGAGTTGGAAGAAAGCCGGCATCAAGTGCTGGCACACATTTCCGGCAAAATGCGCAAACACTTCATTCGAATCCTTCCGGGCGATCGAGTTCTGGTTGAGCTTTCGCCTTATGATCTGAATCGCGGGCGCATTACATATCGGTATAAATAGGAATAGAGCAATGAAAGTACGTGCGTCCGTTCGAAAAATTTGTGACAAGTGCAAGGTCATCCATCGCAAAGGCGTGGTGCGGGTGATTTGCACGAATCCGAAGCATAAACAGAGACAGAAATAGGATTAATCAGATATGGCTCGTGTCGCAGGTGTAGATCTTCCGCCGAACAAGCGGGCAGAGATTGGGCTTACATACATTTACGGAATTGGTCGCGCGCGCTCGGCGTCGATCCTGAATGAGGCGCAAGTAAATCTCGACACTCGTGTCAGAGACTTGAGCGAAGATGAATTGAGCCGGATTCGCGCGATTCTGGAGAGCCAGGGCGAGATTGAAGGCGATCTTCGCAAGCGCATTCAGATGGACATCAAGCGTTTGATGGACATCGGCGCATATCGCGGGCTGCGCCATCGTCGTGGCCTGCCGGTTCGCGGCCAGCGCACGCACACCAATGCGCGCACGCGCAAAGGTCCGCGTCGCGCCACGATCGCTAAGAAGAAGGCGCCCGGTAAGAAATAGATTGTCACTTGTCCGTGGTCAGTTGTTATTAGCGACTGACCACTGACCACTGACCACTGACAGTTATGGCAAAAGCAGCAGCAGGCGGAAAGAAAAAGGTCTTTCGCAAGAAAGAGAAGAAAAACATCCCAAACGGGATCGTGTATATCGCGGCATCGTTCAATAACACGATGATCTCGATTACGGATCTTGAGGGGAATTTGATCTCGCAGTCGTCTTCAGGCGCGCGCGGATTTCGTGGATCGCGCAAGGGCACTCCGTTCGCAGCGCAGCAGGCGGCGTACGAAGCAGCCAAGAAAGCGACGGAAGCCGGCATGCAGCAAGCTGAAGTGCGCGTGAAAGGTCCAGGTGGTGGACGTGAATCGGCGATTCGCGCGATCAATAACGCCGGTATTCGCGTGACGGCGATTCGCGACACAACGCCGATTCCGCATAACGGTTGCCGGCCGCCGAAGCGACGCAGAGTTTAAGCATTGCCGATTTGCGATTGCCTATTGTCGATTGGCAAAAGCGTTTTTGAAATCGGCAATTGGAAATCGACGATCGACAATTGGCAATGATGTTGACCTAAAGGATGAAGGGCCCGAATCGGGAATTGAAGATTCAAGATTCCAAAATTCAAAAATCAAAGATTCCAAAACGAAGAGTGGATTCGCGGCCTGTAAACTTTTCCGTCTGTATTTGAGACTGGAGGCAGAAACGATTGGCTAGGTATAGAGATGCGGTGTGCCGCTTGTGCCGCCGCGAAGGTGCAAAACTTTTCCTCAAGGGAGATCGCTGCTACAAACCTTCCTGTCCGATTGAAAAGCGCGGCACGCAGCCGCCCGGGCAGCATGGCAACTCAATGCGTCGCGGAAAGGCGCTTGCCGGTTACGGCCAGCAACTTCGCGAAAAGCAGAAGGTCAAGCGCATCTACTTTATCCTCGAAGGACAATTTCGGAATTACTTCGAGCGGGCCGCGCGGCAGAAAGGAATCACGGGTGAAAACCTTCTGTTCCTGCTGGAGCGCCGCTTGGATAATGCTGTCTATCGGGCAGGATTTTCGACTTCGCGGCGTCAGGCGCGTCAGCTCGTCAATCACGGGCACGTGCTGGTGAACGATCGCAAGGTCGACATTCCTTCTTATCAGGTGAAGCCGGGCGAATTGATTTCCGTCAAAGAAGGCAGCCGCAAGAATGTGCACGTCGAAGGCGCATGGCAGACGGCCGCGGGACGCGGACGTCCGGCGTGGATTTCTGCGAGCGGCGATATGACGGCCACGATCTCCGGACTGCCGACGCGCGAAGACATTGATCGCTCGATTAACGAGCAACTAATTGTGGAGCTTTATAGCAAGTAATTAACGTGACCGTCGCGTGCTGGCAGAGCCGCGACGGCGCTTCTCCTCAAAAATCTACGGTACGTTATGGATCAAAATAATCTCTGGACAGGTTTTCAGATGCCGCGGCGGTTGGCCGCTGACAGCGAGACGCTGACACCAAGGTACGGCCGTTTTTCAGCGCAACCATTTGAGCGCGGCTTCGGCACGACGGTCGGCAATTCATTGCGACGCGCACTGCTTTCATCCATCGAAGGCGCGGCAGTCACGGCGGTGAAAATCGAAGGCGTCGAGCACGAGTTCTCTTCGATCAAGGGTGTCGTCGAAGATGCCACTGACGTGATTCTTAATTTGAAGCAGGTTCCGTTCAGGCTGCATGGCAACGAGCCGAAGACTCTAACGATCTCCAAGACTGGCCCGGTCGAAGTTACCGCCGGCGATATTCAGGGAGATGCGGACGTCGAGGTGCTCGATCCCAGCCTGCACATCGCGACCTTGAGCGAGGGCGGCACGCTAAACATCGAAATGCGTTTGAAGCGCGGACGCGGTTACGTTTCCGCTGAGCGCAACTTCGATGAAGATCTTTCGCTCGGTTACATACCGATCGATTCGGTGCATACGCCCGTCAAGAAAGTAAATTACACGGTCGATGCCGCGCGTCTCGGTCAGAACACTGAGTACGACAAGCTGAGTATCGAGGTTTGGACCGATGGTTCGGTCAAGCCTGACGATGCAATCGGCTTGGCGGCAAAGTTGATCAAGGATCACATGGCGATCTTCATCAATTTTGAGGAAGACACCGAAGACTATAGTTATCAGCAGGCTGAGCGGGCGCCGTTGCCGCGCAACGATCAACTCGATCGTTCAGTCGATGAACTGGAACTGAGTGTTCGTTCTTACAATTGCCTGAAGAACGCCGGCATCAAGACCATCCGCGATCTTGTGCAGCGCTCAGAGCGTGAAATGCTGGCGACGAAGAACTTTGGCAAGAAATCGCTGGGTGAGATTCGCGACATTCTGCGCGGCATGGGCCTCGACTTCGGAATGCAGTTCGACGAGCAGGGCAATCCGATTCCGGGAACCGGCGAAGGCGCCATCGAGGACGACGAATTAGGCGGCGACGACGAAGAAAACGAGTTTGACGCCGCAGTGCAGTAGGACAAGGGTGGCACGGGCATCCCGCCCGTGAAGATCACGCGCAGGATGCGCGTGCCACTTCGTAGGACAAGGAATCATGCGTCACTTAAAGGCCCATCGAAAACTTGGGCGAGACACAGAACATCGGATTTCACTGTTGCGCAACCTCGCAACGTCGCTGATCAATTCGCGCGAAGATCGGATCGTGACGACTCTGCCAAAGGCGAAGGAGCTACGACCGTTCATTGAAAAGGCCATCACGCTTTCGCGCAAAGCGGCGAGCCTGGAAGGCAATGGATCGGAAGCGCAGGGCGTG
>DATLVM010000345.1:0-15927 GCA_035577445.1 Pyrinomonadaceae bacterium | reverse complement strand
GCCGGTGATGGCGAAACAGAAATACGTCCTTGTGGATGATCTGACTAACCATCCAAACACTGCCGCGAGTCAGCCCGCAAATTGATGGCCTAAAGATGACAGCGCCAAAGTTTAGGAGTTAGAAGCTCGGACCAATCCGGTGTGAATTCAATCTCACGAGCCGTGGAATAGATTGAATGCTAGACCTTTGAAGCTTTACCTCGATGTCTCGTTGCGCGCGCGCTCACGATGGCGTTCAATCGCGAGATGGATCAGCCGATCAATCACGCGCGGAAACGGAACGCCAGTCGCTTCCCACATCTTGGGAAAACCGGAAACATCAGTCAGCCCGGGCAGAGTGTTAATCTCATTCAGTAACAACTTGCCGTCTTTCTTGAGAAAGAAATCGACGCGAGACAGGCCGGACGCGTCGATGGCCTTGTAGGCTGTGACCGCCAGCTTCTGAATCTTCTTGATCAGCGCTTTCGAGATCCGTGCCGGCACAATGAAATCAACGTTGCCCGTGCTCGAATACTTTTCCGCGTAGTCGAGAAAGCGCGCCGACTCTTCATGGATCAGGTACTCGCCCGGCAGACTCGCCTGTGGCTCATCGTTGCCGATGACGGCGCATTCAATCTCGCGACCATCAACTAACTCTTCAATCATGATCTTGCGATCATAGCGCGCCCCCAGATCGATCGCCTTCGCCAGCGAAGCTTTGTCTGTCGCTTTCGAAACGCCGACGGATGAGCCGAGATTCGCCGGCTTCACGAAACAGGGCAGACCGATTTCGCGTTTGATGCGGCGCGTCACGCTATCGGGATCATTCTCCCAATCAGTGCGCAGCACCCAGGTGTAACGGCAAATCGGCAGGCCAGCTTCCTTGAAGAGGGCCTTCATCACAACTTTGTCCATGCCACACGACGATGCCAGCGTGCCGCAACCTACAAACGGAATCGCCGCCAATTCAAGCAAGCCCTGGAGGGTGCCGTCTTCACCGTAGGTTCCGTGCAGAACCGGAAACACGACGTCGAGACGTCCCACGCTCGATTTGCTGTCAAGCTCGATCAGTCCATTGCGCGACGGATCGCCGACGATCGCCACATCCTCTGTTGAGCTTCCGAGTCGCTGCTTGGATAGCCGTCCTTGAGCGCTCGCCGGCAGCAACTCAGCAGCGGCGGCCGGCGCCAGCCAGTTCCCTTCCTTGGTGATCGCGATGGGAACAACCTCGTATTTCGATTTGTCGATCGCTTCGATGACTGAGCGCGCCGAACGGATCGAGACTTCATGCTCGCCTGAGCGGCCGCCGAAAATTACGCCGATGCGAAGTTTGTTTGACATGTGATGTAGCGCAAACTTCAGTTTGCGTCGCAAACTTCAGTTTGCGTCGCAAGCTAAAGCTTGCGTTACAAAATTCTTTTCCCTAACGCCGAAAGAATCAGTTCAACTCCCAACACCGACGTGCGATTATTTTCATCGAGGGCCGTATTGATCTCAACTACTTCCAGCGATCGCATGCCGCCGTTTTCGGCAATCTTTTCCATCGCGAGATGGGCCTCGCGATAACTCAAACCGCCTCGGACTAACGTTCCGGAGCCAGGTGCATCACGAGGATCGAGCGCGTCGACATCGAACGTGACCGCAAACCCGCCGCTTCCCTGTGCCGCGATTTCGATCGCGTCGTCCATGCACGCCGAGATTCCTCGCTCATCAATTTCGCGCATGGTGAAGAAGCGCATGCCCAGCCGACGAATCAGTTCTCTTTCGCCTTGATCGAGATCGCGCGCGCCGACGTGGGCACAAAGTCTCGGATCGAACTTGGGAGCGAAGCCACCAACGTTCACCAGATCAGGAACTCCATAACCCAGCAGTGCAGCCAACGGCATGCCGTGAATATTTCCCGACGGCGTCGTGTCCGGCGTGTTCATGTCGGCATGCGCGTCGAAATAGATCAGGCCGAGCCGCTCGTCACGCTTGCGAAAGGCTTTGACGACGCCGGCAAGCGATCCAATCGCGATCGAATGATCGCCGCCGATCGTAATCGGTAACTCGTTCGCATCAACAAAGCTTTCCGTTTGAGATGCCAGACGTTCGCAAGCTTCGTAAATCTCCGGAAGAAACTTCGCCTTGTCTTCGGGTTTTGGATGCGAGTGTGGCTTCTCGATCGGCAGGTCGCCACGATCATTGACCTGATATCCCAGCGTCGCAATTCTTTCCACCAAACCGGCCACGCGAATCGCCGCCGGCCCCAGGTGAACACCCGCGAGGCTCTGACCATAGCTCAACGGCACGCCGAGGAGGCTGACGGTCTTGCCGAGGCCCGGTTGATCGCCGGCTTGTGACACTTCACTGTCAACCAAAACATCCGTCATGAATTCTAATCCCACTCGAACGCGACTTCAGAAATCGCCGTATCAGGATCGCTGCCGTAATAAACCGATTCTATCACCAGCCGCACCCAGCGTGTTTTGATCGAGCCGACATCCACCTTCTGGCTTTGCATGATGTCGTCAAAGTTCAGTTGCCGCGAACTGCCGTCTGAGAATCTCGCGGTCACAGTCGCGAGTCGATTGTTCTGCGACCAGATGGCCGGACTCTTGAAGTAGCCCGGCTGAATCAGGATTCGGTGCACGTTAATTTCACGATCGAAATCATATTGAATCCATTCTCCGATGCCGACGCCGTCAACACCTTCAATCCAGGCCGTCGCGCGCTTGCCGTCAATGGTGTTCGATGGGTAGTACGTGTTTGTTTGCACAGCTAGTCGAACCGACGACGATGACGCTGTGATTTTGAGAGGCCCGCCATTCCCCGGCGTAGTGGAAACGATATCGCCTTGATCGGTAGGTGTGCCCTTCACGGATGGTGTTGCCGTGGGCTTCGCGGTGGGGCTGCTCGACGGATTGACCTGGGCTGATTCATTGCCGGATGACTGTTTGATGACATAGAACGCCGCGATGCCGACCAGCGCCAGGAGCAAGAGCGCAATGACAATCACGCCGGCAGTCAGAATTGAGTTTGATTGGCGCTCCGGCGGCGCAGCCGCTGGGGTCACATTCAGATTCGGGTAAGAAGGAATGGTGGGCGCGCTCGATCTTTGGGTCGGAGGTTCGCGCGAAAGAATTGCCGTCGGTGGGGGATCGATCGCGCGCGTGATTGTTGCCAGCGACGTGCCATCCTCGAGGCAGAATCTCAACGAGTCATCGTTGTAACTCCGTTGACATTTCGGACAGCGCTTCATTTCGAGGGAGCGCTCGCGGCCAATGACTCACCCGCGCGTTCAATTCTCGCGGCAAAGTCGGCAATCGTTCGCGTCAGTCCTTCCTTCAGAGCGATGGTCGGTTGCCAGCCGAGCAGTTCTTTAGCGCGCGTAATGTTTGGCTGGCGTTGTCGCGGATCGTCTGCGGGCAGCGGCTCATGCTTGACGGTGACTGACGAACCACATTGCGCTTTCACTTGTTCAGCTAGTTCATTGATCGTGAACTCGCCAGGGTTGCCGAGGTTCACCGGCTCGAACCAATCATCGACATTCATCAGCCGGATTAGACCTTCGACCAAATCGTCGACATAGCAAAACGATCGAGTCTGATTACCGTCACCATAAACTGTGATGGGATTTCCGCGCAGGGCCTGGACAATGAAATTCGAAACAACTCGGCCATCATTTTCGAGCATGCGCGGGCCATAGGTGTTGAAGATGCGCGCAATCCGCGTATCGACTTGGTTCTGACGGTGATAGTCCATCATCAACGTTTCCGCTACGCGCTTGCCTTCGTCATAGCAGCTGCGGATGCCAACCGAATTCACGTTGCCCCAATATTTCTCCGTCTGCGGATGTTCCAAAGGATCGCCGTATACTTCTGACGTCGACGCTTGCAGGATGCGCGCGTGCACGCGCTTCGCTAATCCAAGCATGTTCAGCGTTCCCATAACGTTGGTCTTCACCGTCTTCACCGGATTGAATTGATAGTGAATCGGCGACGCGGGACACGCCAGGTTATAAATCTGATCGACTTCCAGCAGGATGGGCTCGATTACGTCGTGCCGCAGCAGTTCGAAACTATGATTATCCAAAAGGTGCCGAATGTTTTCGCGCCGGCCGGTAAAAAAGTTATCGAGACAAATGACTTCCTGACCATCCGCGACCAGTCGCTCGCACAAATGCGATCCGATAAATCCTGCCCCTCCAGTTACCAGTATCCTCATCTTGTCCTTTCAGTTCGTCGATTCACACGACATTGGGAACGTCTCGCGAATGTATTGCGCGACATAACATTGTGTCAAGGCACTCGTGGTCGGCGAAGGACTTGCGCGAAGTTTGGGTCACGATGTAGGCTTGCGCCTTCTCGTCAGGTGATGCGATAGCGGCCGCTTTCAGCAACTCTCTCACCGGCAACGCCAATGAGTTCGAGTAATCAAACCCCAATGGTCAGGCAGTCGAACACGATTTTCCAACTGTTGATTCTGCGTGCGTTACCGCTCCGCTAATTTCGCGTTGCGCTCTTTTTGCCCTCTTTTTTTGGACGGTCTTTGGAAAAGAAGTAGAGAGCCAATTACTGTCGTGAGGTTGGCTCCGCGAAGCCTAATGCTTTCATGGCTATTTGTTGAACTCTTAACATGGCGTCATCAGAACAAAGTAACGACCCATCCTCGAAGCCATCTAAGCAACAGCGTTTGTCCAATTAGGCGCGGCCTCGAAACCCGAGCTTGGACGGGTGTACAATTAGACCACTCTTGGTTGCCACGACGCCGCCTCAATGGATAAGCGCGTTCGTCGGATTCCGCGATCCGATCAGCGTCGGTCGCCTACTGCGAACGCGAAGAGCACGAGCAAGGCAACCACTCCGACACCGATCGCGATTTTGGCCCCAGTCGATAGGTTGTTCCCTTTGACCTGTTTCACTTGAGGATACGGGATGGCCGTGGCAGCACCTGTGCTGTCGCTAATGACTACAAAGTGATCGTCAGCGATCTGATCGATGTAGCCTTTCAGCTTTGACTTATCCTGGAGCTTGACCTCGACGCGAGCGCTGGGACCCGTTCCGAGTTTGCCGACGGCCATCCTCACCTTCTCGGCGTACTTCGCTGCTTTATCTTCCCTGGAGCCAGCACTAACCGACGTGCTGCACACGAACAAAATCAGGGCCTCGCAAACTAGCAACGAGATTAATCTCTTACTCATGTTGTTTCCTCCTCATTCGTAGGCTGGTCTCGGCGCACGAATGTAGCTTGTCTTTCAGGCGGCCGAGAATCAACTCCCAAAACGATCAATTCTCTGCGGCGCTGGATTCATTGCTCCCGCAAAGGCAGGCATTGTTAATTGGTAATGCTGGGAAGCTGGTTGTGTGAAACGCACAGTGCTCCCACCATTTCCGGACACGCTGATCGTTTTCGCTTGAGACTCGGATTTGTGATGAGAACCAAAGAGCAACGTGAAAATCCCCTTAAAGAAAAACCCGACAGTAACGAAAAGGGCGAACAGATTTCCAGTTCTACTTAGCCGGCCATGCAGTAACGCTCTCGCTGCGGCTAGCGCCAGCCTAAGATCGGCGCGCCCAATGTCATTGGAGTCTGCGTTGGGATCCTGGTAAACCCGGTCGTGCTCCCGACAGGCGGCGTCGAGCTCATCAATCGGCTCGCGGCCCGAGGATTGATTTGGATTACCTGGTCCGCAGTAGTTTCCGTAATTATCAAGACCCAACAGCGGTATGGGTGAGATTAGCGATTTAAAGAATCGCCCCAGGCCTTTTGCAAATCCTCGAAAGATCGAGCCGAGGCTAAAGCCATGCTCCCGAATTTCGTCTGCAATGCCGTTGTATACGGTTAAGACAAAATGCTGACTGACGATACCCAGCAAACCTACGACGAGCCCAAACACAAACGGGTGGGCGATGAAGTAGGCGCCTAAAGCCGGAAAGACCGTTGTGACAGCCAGTATTACAACCGCCACGACCAACATCACAATCAACGCCAAAACGATGTATCCGATGATCCTCCTCAGGAAGCTGAAGAATCCCAAACCGCTGGGGTCCGTGTGATTGATCGGATCGTTTGTGCAGTAGGCATACAGGTTAAGCGTTTGGGGGCTGCTCAAATCGATCGACTTCATGTCGCTGGGATCGACCTGTGTAAATCGCCCTTGCTCTGGGTCATACTGACGATTGACGGCATAATCCAACCCAGACGTGTAGCTGCGTTCGTAGGAGGTAAACCTTCGGTTCGTCGGGGTCCCTGAGCTCTCCGCGCCCAGAGCCGTGCCGAAGGGGAGCGCCACCTGCTCAGACCACGCTCCCGTCGTCGGATTGGTGGTGATTCGTGTCCCGAGCCGATCCGGGTGGTCGTATTCCACTGCTTCCCCGCCGCCGTTTGGCGTCAGCGTCGAAAGTAATCGCTCGCCGAGATATACATAACTCTTCGACCAGGCGGGAGTGCTCGAATTGACCGGCTCGGTAAACTCTGCGACAGTCACGCCCGCCTCACGGAGACTGTAGGTACGCAGTCCGCTTTCTTCGGTAATCAATCGTTCGTTCGAATCGCCATACGTGTAAGTTGCCAACGGGTTGTTGTTTACGTCTCTGACGACGACCAGTCGATTTGCCGCATCGTACTGGAACTTTTGCACCGCGCCGCCACTGTGCCAGACTTGGGTCTGGTTCCCCGCCGCGTCGTAACCCCAACCGGAATTCAGAACTCGGTTAGAGCTCTGGTCATAGGCAATGCCTTGCAGTCCGTCGAGCGTAATGCCACCGGCCGCCGGATGAGGGCTAATACCCGAAACCTTTGTATAGAACTCCACCGACCAGGCGAAGCCAGCCCGCACGTCCGCTCGGGTGTTGGTGTTCAGGGTCGATTCCCACCAGGACCAGCCGCTGGCATCCGGCTCGCGATAGAGATACGCGTTGTATAGATCGTGAACGTAATCGTGATTGCTTCGATTCCGGTTGGCATATTCCTGCGAAGTAAACAGACTATCCCCCAGACTTTGCATGGCCGTGAGAAACTGCGTCTGTCCCTGGCCGTAGGCCGACTGAAGCGTGGACAACCAGGAGTTCAATTCGCTGCTATTCGGCTGACGGTTCAGCGAACCTTGATAGAAGTTCTTTATGTAATCCTCGAGAACAAACGAGTAAACGTTGTTTCGATTGCCGAATCGATCGTATTCGTAACGCTGCACCCAGTTGACGTTCTGTCCGCCAGTGGCCCTGAGCAATCGACCGAGCGCATCGTATTCATAACCGCGATTCTTGCCGCTGTCGAGATTGTTTGTAATTCTCGTCAGCTGGCCGGTGCGTTTACCGTTCGCGCCGGCGTAATCATAAGAGAGGTTGAGTAGCGTCGTCCCGTTACGAGTTGCAGTTTGCTGGTCCAGCAAGCCCGTCTGCGCGTTGTAGCTATAGTTTTCGTTGACCTGATTCGTTCCAGTTCCGACGCTAAGTGAAGTCGTCTGGCTGGCAGCGTTGTAAGCGATGTTCGAGACCTGCGTCTGACCATCGAAAGTCAAACTGGTCAAGCGACTGGCCACGTCATAATCATGATGGACAAGCTTCCGCGGCTGTTCGCCGTTGCCATACTCCTTCGGATAGGTCACGTTGTAAACGCGGTCAAGCGAGTCGTAGGTGTAGTCAGTCGCAAACGGATAAGATGAACGGCTGTTAAGTGTCAGTGTTTTTGAGCTGACACGGCCTTCGGTGTCATAGCAAACACTCGTCGTTGAAACGCCTGCGGTGCTCACGCCAGCCACCTGCGTCACATCCTTCTGTCCGGAGGAATCTAACGGGTCGCAGCTCGTGCTCGTCGCGCGATTACGATACTGATAAGTTACCGTGGCCGCCGGCAGGATCGGATTGGTGGTATCGCCGAAGCCGCTCGTATCCCACGAAACCGACTGGAGACGATTCAAAGGATCTCCCCCGTAGCTGTAGATTGTTTTGACGCCGCGCGCATCCGTTTTCGAAGTGAGATTCGAGCGATCGTCATAAGTGAATACATCGCTCCACGTTCCACTACCGACATAACCTCCCGAATCATTCAGGGTGGCGCTGGTTTCAGCCAACTTCTGCGCCGTCAAGCGCCCCAGCGAGTCGTAGCGGAAGGCACGTGCCTGCACCACCTGGGCGCCTGACATGGAATTGATCGTGATCAAGTTCCCCAGAGTGTTGTAAGAATAAAGTGTCTGCATTCCCACGCTCGCGGATCCGTTACCCCAAAAGACCGGCTCAACTACCTCAACCAGATGGCCGAAGGCGTCGGTGCGACCCCAACGTTCACGCCCCCAGGCATCCTGGATGCGCATGGTTTCTCCAGGCGACGAAGTCGCGACATCGGGGCGACCTGTTTCGTTGTAAAAGCTCTGTGTAACGCTGCCATCCGGCGCGGTCACACTCTGGCTTCGGCCGAGCGAGTCGTATGTGAACGACGTCCATTGCTGAGTGTCCCCGCTGCGATAGGGCCGTGTCTGCTGGACGATCTGGCCCATACTGCCGTAAGTCGTGTCAACGTAATCCCACACATTACTAACGCCGAGGGCTTGCTCCTGGCGCACCTGACCGCGGCCATTCAAGACCTTGACGTTCTGGTCAGCAATGCCGCCGCCATCTGAAGCAGCAAGATAGCTGGTCGTGGTGACGGTCATCAGATTGTCGTTGTAGGAATAGTTGGTGTGCGAAGTAGTCGGCAACGTGACGATCGTTGGCCGCAAGGTGTTTTCGTCGTAGTCAGTATTCGTTAGCCGTCCGTTAGCATCCCTCGATGAGCGTACGACTCCCGTGTTGAAGTCATACGTTGCGCTTGTGGTTACCTGGGCATATTGATCGGTGGCCGATCCGCGCGTCTTCGACTGCGGATACGCGTACTGCGTATCGATGGTGTAACTGAAAGCAATTTGCTCGCAGCACGACGGCGATTCAGTTACCCGATTACCCGTAACGTCGTAGTGCCGCGTGTCGGTGACGGCTCCAGTGAGACTAATCGCATCAGCGTACCTGGTGACTTGCGTCACATTTCCGCGATAAGTCGTCGAAGCGTCGTACGGGCAAACATAGATCTCATTGCAATAACCGTCGCAATAGTAGTCATAACACTCACCGGTACAATCAGGATCGTTCCAATCCGGCTCGTAATAACAATAGCCTTCTTCTTCGGCGTGCGGATTGTTGGCCTGATCGTGCATCACTACGTTCGGCGCGGCCGCGAGGGAATCCCCGTCGTACTGGTATTCCGTGCGCGAAACGCGTGTCGAGTTGTCAGACCCGTACACTTCCATCGACAAAGGCAGATTAAAGATGTGCCGGCCTACGCAGCCGGAGCTGTAACAGGTGCCTGTGTAGTTTGAACTGTTTTGATAAGTGGTCCGCGTCGAGCGTAGCAATTCACCGTTATAACCATAATCGTCCGCTTCGATCACCTGATTATGAACAGAACCGTAGGCGAAGTTCGTCGCAGTCATCTGGTTGCGTTCGTCGCGTTTCTCAACCCGGGTCGGGCGTGGCGAACCATAGGCGCCCGGCTCCCAAGTTGAATCACTGCTTTGCAGCGCCACGCCATCCGTGACGTAGGTCTCGTCGTGATATGCCAGTCCGTCGTTCCATTGGCCCGCCGCGTTGTAAGAAAGCTGTTTGCTCTTCGTGCCATTTGGCTGCGTGATGATCGTCATGCGCGGCGTATCGTTCTGGTGAACTTCGTAGCCCGTGACTGCCGAATCCGTGGCCGTGCCATCGCGGGTCCAGGTGTCCGTCAGGGTCGTGTAGGTAGGAGCATCAGTCAGGTTGCTGCTCTGGGTGCCGCTCGAGTCTCCAACATAGAGTGGGTAGTTATAAACCTCCTTGCGGGTCATCGAACCTTGCCCGACAGTGCCCATATCGTTAAGCGAGCTGGCAGAGAAAGTCATGTTACGCTGCTCAACGACCTTCGCCAGCATTCCATAACTCGAATACGAATCGGAATCGTTCAGCCAATAGCCGGTGTTTGTCGCGGGATAGTAAATTGCGTCGAGAACCCATGGGTAAGAATTCGGCACCGAAGGACTCAGACCGCTGAAACTGTAGCTGAGTGCGATTTGATGATACCGAAGCCGGGCGAGGGTCCTGGTACCGCCATTCAGCCCCGGCCCGGTGATCGCTGTTAGCAGGTTGTTGTAGTCGTAGTAGAAATTAATGACTCGGCCCAGCGTATCGCTTACGGTTTGAATGCGCGGTCCGGCATTGTTCAGGTAGGTGATATAGATGAGGTTACCATTCGCATCTTCGATCGAGGTTGGGAAGACGCCTCCGCCACTCTGCGAATATGCGCCGTAGTTGATGAGGGTGCCGTTCGCAAGCTTAGCCTGCGCCCAGGTAATCACTCCATTCGTGCCGGTATAGTAAAAGTAATCGATGAACGATCCATCGGTCGTATGCATCACTCCATAGGTGCCCCAATTATAAAGAGTGATCGAACCGGTATAGCTATGCCGCGTTCCGTCGGCGTCCACCAACATACAACCGGTGTACACACCAATGCCCAGCAACTTACCGAATCCGAGACTGAATCCAGGTGAGGGCCAACCCTTATCGTTGTCAAAAGCTATTTGGGTGTTCGCTTTATTCCAGAGCCGAGAGTTGTAAGCGAGGCCAAGCGAGATACCGATTCCGCGTCCCGGCAGACCTAGCACTGGCGCCGTGAATTGGAAGTTTGCGCTTCCCGCCCCACCGTCCATTGTAGCGCCCGGAGGATCGCCTACACGATTATCCGGGTCGTCGGCGGACCAATAGTTAGTGTCGTCCCAACCGCCGCCTCCACTTTGCGGCATCGGCTCAGGTACATTTGCCGGCACGACGCGCGTGGCGTGTGCGCGCCGAACATCCTTGTCCGCGCCCACACGTTCGCTTTCAGTTGTTCCCTTTTCTGCAGTTGTTCCCTTTTCTGACTTTTTGCTTGACGTAATCTTTATCGTGGGAAGATCGCGGGTTGAAATCTCGCGCGTCCCGATCGGCGCCGCTTTCAAATCAAGCTTGACACCTGGACGAACCGTTACCGACGTTTGCGCGCTCTTACCTCCCGCCTGGGCGCTGATCGTGAACACGCCTGGCGCTATTCCTTGAAACTCCCCATTCGGCGATATGCGTGCGCGCTGATTTGCGGTGGCGCCGCGTCCATTCCATCGAGCCTTGACACCCCCGACCGCGTTGCCGTTCCGATCGTAAGTAACGACCACGAATCTTATGTGCTCGCCTAGTTCGATTGTCGGGTTATTGGGAAATATCTGAATTCGGCTGACCTTGGCGGCGCGATCGTCTTGAGTCTCCTGGCGTACTGCGGTGACAGACTGCCCGCTAACGATCTTGGCGAGTCCGCTGGATTGATACCAGAATGCAAAGCCGCGGCTCGCTTCCTTTGTGAGCGCCACAAGGGTCGCGGGCGCCGCGGGTGTAGAACTTGTCAGTAAGCAAACGACGAGCAGAATATTAGCGGCACGGCGAGTCAAGCCGACAGTCGAGTCAATCATGTTCCCTCCAGCAAGGTGCAAAAAGGGGGTGGGCGGAAACCTAGGGAAAGAACTGAGGACTGAACTTGGTCGGAATTAAATCGCTAAGAATCAGCGAGAGTCTAGGCTCTCAACAACATGTCTGTCATTGTTCCAGGATTGTAATTAGCTTGCGAATCACTCAACCACTTGACCTCAGACAAGATGGAAAATTCTCAGAGCAAGGCAAGCGATGACGTTGCACTACGCGCACGTAAGTTTCGAACTTCAAGACGTTGATTTCTAGGATCGTGCCGAAGGGGGGACTCGGAGCAACACATTGTTTTTGGTTGTTTTGCGCAGCATTTCTAATTTCTCTAGGAAACCAGCGAGTCTTCTGTTCCGCACCGTCCGCACGACCGGCACTCTCAGTACCTAGTTGTACCTTAGTTGTTCCTTAACTTTGTTTCGCATCGGCTACCAAGATGGCGCGCATGCGAAGCCTTTTTGAAAAATTGGCGCACTATTAGCAACGGTCTTTCAAATAAGATACGGTACCGCTGGAACGTTAGCTGCTCTTGGGACTGGCGGCTGCTATTCTGTTCGGCAGTTGGTTACTGCGGCTCGATTCCTTTTGATTTCTTATTGATTTGGAGTGCGCTTGCCTCCAAGGATTTCGTCGATCAGCGCGGACCGACGCTCGCGCTCCTGGGGCGCCTGTGGTCCGGCGTTCAGCAACCTCTTTTTAATCTCCTCGGTGGGCCAGTGTCTCCAAGCCAAGTATCTGACGGCGTCCTCTTCCGGCTCGGGTGCACTGAAATTCTTCCAAGCAAGATCCTCGACTTGTTTTCGCTCTATAGCGTTGAGGAGTTCACGCCGTAAATAGAGTCCTGACATCGCGCCGTCGCGGTCCGCGGCAGCGAGCTTCATTAAGGCAGCGGCCCACTTGCCTGATGGATATAAAAGCAAGGCACAGGAAGCGGGATCTCCCTCGGTATCCGCTCGTCCCCTTTTATTGAGCACGCTCAAACTCAAAATGAACTCAGCAAGTCTGGGAGTCGGTTTGAAAAGATGTGAGATCGCCATGGGAGTCTCCAGACCAAATGCAGTTCCTTCGCCGTCTTTTTCGTCCTCATCTTTGTAGGTGCCTATTTCCGCCAGCGTGTCATCGCAGTCACGACTCGAAAGCGTTGAACAAATATTCATTACCAACCTGGGTAAAATCCCAGGAAACAACTTCTGTTCATCTTGAAGTCTAACAACGGCGTCCCAGAAACCGCCTTTTTCAAAGCCGAAGACTTTGTTAAGCCCGCCTTTCTTCTCAATGATGGCATGCAGGGCTGCGCGATCCGGAGGCAAGGCGATCGGTTGAATCTTTGCGAGCTCCTCATCCGTCTCAACCGGACGGGCCAGACGCAAGGTCGGAAAGAATTCCATTGGTCGATAGATCAACCTGGGGAATCCGGTTTGTAGTCCACCGCTTCCACGTTGGGAACCATCGGGTGTAACTATCAAGTCATACCAGTCAATATCTATGCCGAGTGATTTCGAAAGAAACTTTATTTCCGGCGGAGGGTCTTTCAAGAACAACTTCCCGCTCTCGGCGTTGGCAGCGTGATAATGCAGGGAGACTTCGACCCGGTCGTCGGACGCAAGCCAAAAGCCCCTTGGCGCCAACAGCAGGGTTAACGAAGCATCACGCGATTCCTGTGGGTTTATCTCCAGGGCAGGATCCAGGACATATGTCTGCTTTGAGCCTTTGGTAAAGCCAACCACGTACTTTGCTGACTGACCTTCATCAATCTTCTGAGGTTCACTACGAGTATCACCTCCCGGATCGTGGTTAACCTCGACACTGTCAATTATGTAAGAGAGGGTTCCCGTAATAGATACCCACACTGCTATCTTCTGAGGTTGGAGGCGACCGAACTCATCCGGTGGATTAATAAGTTTCGTGATCAAGATGGAAGAATTGCCCTCGTTCACGCTCGGACCGGCGACAAAATAAAAGTCACCCTTCACGTTGGACAGTATCCAGGGATCTTGTTTGCCCTTGGTGCGCGCAGCGACCTGTTGGGCAACGCGCCGAAAGACCGTCTCAATCAATACACCCGGCACAGGTAACTGTTTAAGAAGTTCCTCCGCGTAAGAACTGTTTGGACCGTCGCCGTCATAAGCAACCTGGTTAGGAGCAGTGGCGTAAGCGATCAGCGTTCCCGAAGGAGCTGTGGTCTCGGCGAGACCTGATTGAGAGGTGCGAAGACTATGCGCAAACGGATTATTGCGGCAGGCATCCAGGATCACGACATTCAACCCATTGCGCGCCTCGTCAAGAAGCGTTAACAAGTAATCAACGGGCACTCCCTGGTCTGCAATGTCGGGTTCAGCCTGAATGTCGGCATCAACTGGGATCAGGTAATTGCGCCCCTTAACTTGAACCCCGTGCCCAGCGAAGTAGAACAAACCAACGCCTCGTTTGGCGCGCAACATTTCGCCGAACTCGCGAATCATCTGTCGCATCTCTCGCTGCGACTTGTTAACGCCGCTCGACACTTGAAATCCAAGCTGGCGCAGCGATGCGGCCACCGAGTTCGCATCATTCGCCGGGTTCTTCAACGCCGGAGCTTTCGTGTAGCCCCCGTTTCCGATGACCAGAGCGAAGCGTCCGTCGGGTTTTTCCCCAGTTGATTGAGTAGATTCTTTTTCAAGCTGGCGGGACTGGGAACTCTGTGCCCTTGAAAAATCACAGAAGCCAATCACTGCAAGACATATTGCAATCGAGATGAGCAACGATTTCAGCCGATCGCAGTGGTGGAAGTTGGCCTGTGGTGACTTGATCAATCTACCTACCTAGCGAACTTTAGTCGACACGTTTTTATTGTGTCGGAGCCAGATTTGACCTGTACTTCTTGCCGGTCTTTCGATCCGTCAATTCAATGTAGATGGAGTTAGGTGGCGCGACGTCCTGGGATAGGTCAAACCAGAGATTGCCCGAGCCTCGGAGATTCTCCAGAGCACAAAAGCCATAGAACCTCTTTCCGCCGGCGTCGAAGATATCCACCCATGTGCGCGACGCTTTGCTATTCATTCCGCAAGGCGGCAGATTAGGTGATGCTACGAAGAGATCAACCGGATAGTCTTCAGAGTTCAACACCGTAAAGGTGTATCGCGATATAGACTTGCCCTTGGATTGTCGAGATTCGACTCCAGCAAACACGATGATCGGACTCGGTATCGCGCTCGAAGAACCTGGTTTCGACGATTTGTTTTGGTTGCTTGTTTTCCTATCTGCAAGAACCCGGGCTGATTCCATGCGCCGCTTGGCCAAACCGGCAAATTGCCCATTGGGATACTTCTCTAAATATTTTCTAAAACTCTCTGGATCTATACTGCTCTTGATTGTTTCCCAGTAACTCAATTCGATGGCGTTAGGATCGGAACTCTTATCGCTACCACTGTTCGACGGCGCCGGTTGAGAGTCAGCCGGCTGCACGGTCTTCGCTGCCTCAATCTGTCTGATCTTCGCACGCGCTACAACTGCATACGGACCCTTAGGATAAGCCTGAAGGTAATCTTTGTAATCCTGGGCATCATTGCTGCTACGAATTGTCTCCCAGTATTCGCGCTCGACTGCCACAGGATCGATCTGCGACGAGGTTTCCGACAGACTTGAGTCTGCCCGACTGTTATTGAAGAAGAAATCGCCCTTCACGTTTGCCGAGTACCATGGTTCCTGCCGACCGCCGCTACGTGACGAAACTTGTTCAGTCACGCGTCGGAACATCGTTTCCAGTAGCACACCCGACACCTCCATCTGCTTAGTAAGCTCTTCGGCATAGGGACTGTTGGCACCGCCACCGTCAGCTGCAACGCTATCAGGCGCGGTGGCATATGCAATCAACGTCCCGGTGGGCGCCTTCACTTGCGCCAAACCCTCTTGGGCTGAACGAAAGCTGCGGGCAAATGGGTTGTTGCGACAAGCGTCGAGGATCGCAATGTTCAAGACATTCTGCGCTTCGTCCATCAAATTAAGGACGTAGTTGACGTCAACGCCCGCGTCTTCGAGATCGGCTTCGGTCTGAATGTCAGCATCAATTGGAATTAAGTAGTTGTGCCCCTTTGACTGGATACCATGACCCGCGAAATAAAAGAGTCCAACACCGCCACCGGTGCGCAGCCGCTGCCCAAACTCTCGAATAAGTTGTTTCATCTCACGCTGCGACCTGTTCGTCCCTACTACGACCTCAAATCCCAGTTTCTTCAGCGTTGTTGACAGTAACGTCGCATCGTTAGGTGGATTCTTCAGCGGCGGCGCATTTGTGTAAGCACCGTTACCAATGATGAGCGCCGTGCGACGCTCATTTGGACCGCTCCGCGATGAATCGCGTTCCAGTTGGCGATTGTTTTGCCGCGATTGTCCGCTTGAGCAACGAACCGGTGCGAATGCGAACGTAAGCACAAGCGAAATAATGAGCAAAGCAAACTTGAATGAAGCTCGTGAGCGATGA
>DATLVM010000344.1:0-12585 GCA_035577445.1 Pyrinomonadaceae bacterium | reverse complement strand
AAAGGCGCGCTGCCCTGGTTACGCGAGCGCCTGGACGAAGCGCCGTCAGAAAAAGTGCGCGTCGCAATTGAAGAGATGGTGTCGCCGAGTGTTTGCCGGACGTGCGGCGGCCGTCGTCTGCGTGGAGACTCGCTCGCCGTTCAAGTCGGCGGCCACGGCATCGCTGAGTACACATCGATGACGATCGCTGACGCGATCAAAGCATTCGATCGAATTAAGCTCAACAACCGCGAAGAACAGATCGCCGGTTTAATACTGCGAGAGATAAGATCACGCCTGCGGTTTCTCGACACGGTCGGCCTCGGATATCTCACGCTGGATCGGCCGTCGGCTACGTTGTCGGGAGGAGAAGGGCAGAGAATTCGCCTGGCGACGCAAATCGGATCGCAACTGCGCGGAGTGCTCTACGTTCTGGACGAGCCGTCGATTGGTTTGCATCCGCGCGACAACCGCAGGCTGCTGGATACGTTGACTGCTTTGCGTGACCTCGGCAACACCGTGCTGGTGGTTGAGCACGATGAAGAAACAATCCGGCGCGCGGATTATGTTGTCGATCTCGGCCCCGGCGCCGGCACTCATGGAGGCGCAGTGGTCGCGCTCGGATCTCCGGACGCGGTTGCGAACAATCCTGCCTCAATCACGGGTCTCTACATCCGCGGCGAACGAAAGATTCCGGTTCCGACGGCGCGTCGATCGCCAAACGGCAAAGCGATTACCGTTAAAGGTGCGCATCATCACAACCTAAAAACGATCGATGTGACTTTTCCCTTGGGATTGCTGACCGTCGTCACCGGCGTGTCCGGCTCCGGCAAATCGACTCTGGTTGCAGACATTTTGTATCGCGCCCTGGCTCGAAATCTCTACGGCTCGTTGGAGGAACCTGGCGCGCATGAAGCGATTGAGGGATTAGACCTTATCGATAAAGTGATCGAGATCGATCAGTCGCCCATCGGGCGCACGCCGCGATCGAATCCTGCTACCTACACCGGACTGTTCACGCCGATTCGCGAGTTGTACGCGATGCTGCCCGAATCACGTGAACGGGGTTACAAGCCCGGCCGCTTCTCGTTCAACGTCAAAGGCGGACGTTGCGAAGCTTGTGAAGGGGAAGGCCTCAAGCGCATTGAAATGAATTTTCTGCCGGACGTGTACGTGCTGTGCGATGTCTGCCGCGGCGCTCGTTATAACCGCGAGACGTTGAGTGTCATGTACAAGGGCAAATCAATCGCCGATCTTCTGGACACGACCGTCGAGGAAGCTCTGCCGATCCTCGAGAACATTCCGCAGATCAAACCAAAGCTGCAAACATTACTGGATGTGGGTCTCGGTTACATCAAGCTCGGTCAATCAGCGACAACGTTGTCGGGTGGCGAAGCTCAACGGATCAAGCTGGCTAAAGAACTTTCGAAGCGCGCGACGGGCCGCACGATCTACATTCTCGATGAGCCGACCACCGGACTTCACTTTGCGGACGTGCATAAGCTGCTCGACGTTCTTCAGCGCCTAGTTAGCGTCGGCAATACCGTGATCGTGATCGAGCACAATCTCGATGTGATTAAGTGCGCTGATTACATTATCGACCTAGGGCCTGAAGGTGGCGCGCACGGTGGTCGCGTCGTCGCGTGTGGTACGCCTGAGGAAGTGGCGGCAGTCAAACGATCGCACACGGGTCACGTCCTCAAGCCCTTGTTGAATGGGAACGGCAGAAACAATAAGGCTGCGAGGCCAACTGATATATAATCGAATGCATGAAAAGCACTTCGCATCAAACTGCTTTTCCAGAGGAACGAATCGACCGGACCTATACGGTTTTTAATTCCTTCGCGGAGGCTGATGCCGCCACCAGGGCATATTGGCACTCACGAACACCCGAGGAACGACTGCGGCACGCGCAGTATTTGAGACAACTGAACTATGGACGACGCGCTACCGAGCCAGTTCAAAGAGTTCTTGAGATTACTACGCGCAGAAGCGGTTGAATACCTGCTCGTAGGGGGATGGGCCGTGATCTACCACGGCTACGCGAGAACCACCAAAGACCTCGATATCTGGATTGCGCTTGATCAAGAAAATGCCGAGCGAGTGCGACGCGTGTTCCGGAAGTATGGTTTTGACGCTGCTCCGCCTGCTCAAGTGTTTTTAGAAGATGACCGCATCCTTCGGATTGGAACTGATCCGAATCTGATTGAAATTATGACCTCCGCCTCCGGCGTACATTTTGACGAATGCTATCAACAGCGCATTGAAGCGAAACTGGACGGCGAAAGTGTGAATTTGATCAGCCTGCGTCACTTGAGGATCAACAAACGTGCGGCCGGTCGCCTAAAGGATCTCGCCGATCTGGAAGAGCTTCCGGAGACAGAGTGAGGCTTCAATGTCGATCTATTCCGATCTTCAACCGCTCAGTCTCGATAAAGTCCGCACCTATCCGCTCGCCTCGCGACCCAGCAAGGTTACAGTTGACGACTTCGCGAAGCCGATAGCGAACGATTCATCGCTTCGTGACTACCTTCAGTCGCTTCCGAACATCCTTGCCGTGCAGAACTTGCGCGAGATCGCGGCGCGTATGCGACGCGCGCGCAACCTTGGCAAACCGATCATTTGGGGCATTGGCGGCCATGTCATCAAGACAGGTCTCGCGCCAATCATGATTGATCTGATGAATCGTGGATTCGTGAATGCGGTAGCCGGTAATGGATCGGTTTTGGTTCACGACGCTGAAATTGCGATGGTTGGATCGACTTCAGAAGATGTAGATGCAACGCTCGGAGAAGGCGCGTTCGGCGGAGCCGAAGAAACAGGCAGGCTTTTGAATGAAGCGGCGCGAGACGGCGCGAGAGATGGCCTTGGTTTGGGAGAAGCTTTGGGACGCGCGCTGGTTGCGATGAAGCCGAAGCATGAAAATTTGTCGTTGCTATGCGCTGCTTACGCGTCGAAGGTTCCGTTCACAGCACACCTGACCATCGGAGGCGACATCGCGCATTTTCATCCACAATCGGATGGCGCGGCGCTGGGCGCGACTTCACATGTTGACTTTCGTTTGCTGGCTGAACTTGTGCGGCGCATGGACGGCGGCGGAGTCTATCTCAATATTGGATCAGCGGTCACTCTGCCGGAGGTTTTCCTGAAGTGCGTGACGTTGGTGCGCAATCTCGGTCATGAGTTGAATGACATCACCACGGCGAACTTTGATTTCATTCAATCGTATCGTCCGCTTACCAACGTTGTTCGCCGCCCAGTTGCGGACGGCGCCGGAAAAGGATTCGCGATCACGGGACATCACGAACTTACGATTCCGCTGCTGGCGGCTGAACTCATCTGTGGAGCAGAAGCGTAACCGCTTCCCAAAGCAACTTCGCTCCGGCCAAAACCAACACTACCGACAGCCATCGCCGAATCCCCGCAATAGGCAACACGCGCGTGCCCAAATGAGTTCCAATCCACCCGCCAGCCAGCGCGGCCGGCGCCCAGTAGACGAATTCCATCGGGACCGCAGCAACCGACGAAACATGTCCAAGTAAACCTGCGACCGAATTAACCAGGATGAAGGTTACCGCTACGCCGGAAGTCTCTCGCGTCTTTGCCCAATGCATCAAGAGCAATACCGGACTCAGAAAGATTCCGCCGCCCACGCCGGTCAGCCCTGACAACAAACCGATGAGTCCGCCGATGATCAGAGCGAGCCCTATCGGAGCAGGCTGCACCTTCTTGTCATCTGCGCGCGTCGCGCTAAAGAAGAGTCGAACCGCGCTGTAAAGCAGAACGACGCCAACGATTGATTTGTAGACCGGAACCGGCAAGGTAAGGCTGCCCCCGATGAACGACGCTGGGATTGAAGCTGCGGCGAAGGGCCAAAAGACCTTCCAAGAGAAGAATCCCGCCCGATAAAAACGAACTGTCCCGATGACTGCAACGATGATGTTCAGAACCAGCGCCGTTGGTTTCATGACCATGGGCGTCATTCCGAACAAGGCCATCGCAGCCAAATAACCCGAGGCGCCCGCGTGCCCTACCGTTGAATAGAGCATGGCGACAATAAAGATTAACGCCGCGATGATGATGGCCGTCGTTGCGGGGTCCATGTTCGATACTGAATCGGTGTGAGATCATCACGACGTGACGGACTTGTGTCAACTCTGACAAGTGGTGCGCTTTTTGCAGCACTGATCCGCGCGCTATAATCGCAGTTCGATCGAATACGTCATCTGCACGAACTGAAAAGCTATCGTCGAATGAACTCAAAGAAACGCGAACACTTCAAAAAGCTCTTGATGTCGGAATTGCGCCGGCACGCGCAACACATCACCGAGGAACAAGCTCGAGCATTGGACGTGAACAACGATGACGCGAAAGAGAACTCTGATGTTGCGCTACGCAACGTGATTCAAGACTTGGCTTTGAAGTTAAGCGACCAGGAGTCGCAGATGGTAGCTGACATTGACATGGCGCTGCGACGGATGGAGGAAGGTTCGTACGGGATGTGCGTGCGTTGCGGTCATGAGATTGACGAACGTCGCCTGGAAGCGATGCCTACCGCGCGTTACGACGCGGCGTGCCAGGCTGCCATGGAAGAGAGGAAGGGAACCAGCGCGGGCCCTTCGCTTTGATTTAATGCTTAATTCTCGTCGGGTGTCAGAACCCCGAGCGGTGGCGAGGGGATCAACTGGAACTCCGCGATGAGATTGATCCGGTCGCTACGGCTCCCGGTTCTGATACGATTGATGACCAACTATCTCACCTTACCGATCGGTGACGCTGCTCCCGCTGAAATCAACGCCGTGATCGAAATCGCCCGCGGCGAGACCAACAAATACGAGTACGACAAAGAGCTGAACGTCTTCAGGCTCGATCGCAATTTGTACTCGCCCGTTCATTATCCTGGTGACTACGGTTTCATTCCCAGCACGTTGAGCGACGACGGCGATCCGCTGGATGTTCTGGTGCTGGTCGATGCGCCGAGCTTTGCCGGTTGCGTGATGACTGTGCGGCCGATCGGCGTGCTCAGGATGATCGATCAAAATCGCGAGGACGAAAAAATTCTCGCGGTCGGTTTGAACAATCCGGTCTTCAAAGAAGTCACAGATTACGAACAACTCTATCCACACTTACTCCGCGAGATCGAACACTTCTTCAGTATTTATAAGGAACTCGAAGCTAAGTCGACGACGATTAAGGGCTGGGAAGACGCGGCCAGCGCTCGCGAGACTGTGAATGAATGTCGTGATCGCTATTTAGCGAATAAGAGCGGCTCTTAATAATCTGCTAGACCGTTTGAGCTAATGATCGCTTGCGATAATCGTCGCCTTCGATCTCAACCGTCTTGCACATCTCGTAAAGGCGCGACCGAAGCGGTACGCCGATGCGATCCTCCAACAACTCGCTGGCATCTTTTTCGCTCTTACGCCGGTCGGAATAGTTCGTGGTGAAAATCGTCAAACGCTTGTCGTTATAGCGCGTGTTGATGATCTGCATCATCGTGTCACGCACCCAGTCAGTGGGCTTGGATGCCCCTAACTCATCGAGCACCAGCACGTCTGCTTCAAACACCGGTTGCAAGACAGTTAGTTCTGAGGTTTGCGAGATCGCGTTGTACGAATCCTGAATCTTCCGCAGCAGCGCACCGAACTGATAAAAGAGACCAGGAACCTGATATCGCTCGATCAGCTCTCGGAGAATCGCGACGGCCAAATGCGTTTTGCCAACGCCGACGGGCCCCACCAACAACAATCCGCGTCCATCGATTACGAGAAAATCGTCGAGGACAATCTGCGCTTCACGCTTGGCGATCCACATCGCTTCTGAAGTTCCTGCGTCGAAATTCGCGAGCGTGCAATGCTGATATCTCGCCGGAATGCGAGCCGATTGAAACAACCTGCGGAGTTGATCTGTCGTCTGACAATCACAACGGCGCGCTCCTTCGCCTGGAATAATCTCCAGTCCGGTGCCAAAGCAACGCGGACACGTTGCAATTCTTCCTGACTTTGCCGCGGTCGTTGAGTTGTTCTCCGCCGCGTCGTTGTCCGTTTGCGGATTCTTAAGTACTCGCAAGCGGCCGCCCTTTGATTTTCCGGATTCAGTCATGTTGCGTTGCGATTGATTGCGAGCGCGAATTATAACACCGCAATTATGATAATTAGCTGAACACGCCGACTGTGACGCTTTTATTATTGCGTCGAAGTTGGATTGATGTATGTGATCGCTTGCTTCGGCGGGCGTGATGGCTCCAATTTGCAACCCCTGGCTTGATGAAGCCATCTTAATTGTTGAGGTTATTCTGAAGTGCCGCATTCATAGCGACACCAATAACACTCGATACCTCCTGTGATTCACCGCTCGGTGCGGGATCGCCGAGCGGTTTTTTTGTGGGTCGTTGCGCATCCCGCTGATGAAAGTCGTCCGCGGTCTTGACGGCATGTCGCGCAAGATTCTAGGCCTTGCGTGGATATTCCATCGCTTTGGAAAATGTCAGGGAGGAAGCGCTCGGATTGATTTTTCATTTTGTCCATTCGTCTGTTAAAGTACAGGGTTTGTTTTGGCCTGCTGATTGTTGTCTATGCCATCTGTGAAGGAAATCATCGCCACTGAGGACGCTCCGCGCGCCATCGGGCCGTATTCGCAAGCCGTACGCGCAGGCAACTTCGTCTTCGCGTCAGGGCAGATTCCCATCGATCCCGCCACAGGCGAATTCGTTCCCGGCGGGATTGCCGAGCAAACCGAACAAGTTTTGAAGAATCTAACTGCGTTATTCGCGGCCGCGGGAGTGGGACTGGATCAGATTGTGAAGACGACGGTGTTTCTCGCTGACATGAACGATTTCACGGCGATGAACGAAGTCTATGGGAGGTTCTTTAGTGAAGCACCTCCAGCCCGAGCAACCGTGCAGGCCGCCCGGCTGCCGCGAGATGCTAAGGTCGAGATTGAGGCGATTGCCGTGTTGGGTACGCACGCCTCTGGCGTGCTGTAAGACCAAAGCCGGAAGAATTAGCACGCGGGAGGCGCGTGCGTACCGTCAAGCGGCTTTCGCGACTTTGCCGGCCTTGATGCAGCTGGCGCAAACCTTCATTCGTTTATTACCGCCCGTCGGCAGCTTTACGCGAATGGATTGCAAATTCGGATTGAAAACGCGGGGCGTTCGGTTGTTGGCGTGCGAAACATTATTGCCAAACTGCGGCCCTTTGCCGCAAACTTCACAACGCTTTGCCATGATTACGAAATCTCCTGTCGATACGCGCGACCACATTGTGCGGACCGGCGTGAGTATTTGAAACGAAAACCATAACAAACGAGCGAAACGGCGGTCAAGCAACGGTGCTCGCTTTACGATCGCCCTGAGGAGTAAACCTAGTGCAGAGAAAACTAACTACCCTAATCTCATTGGCCGCGATTGTATCGATCGCCGTGTTACTGACGGCCTGCGGTGCAGGAACCGAAACCCCCGACAACACCGTGGCCGCGACAGTCAACGGCAAAAAAATCATGATGTCAGAGGTCGAGCGAGTCATCCATCAGCAGGCGCAGGGCAAAGAGTCGCAGATGTCGGCGCACGATTTGGCCCAGGCGCGATTGACCGTACTCGATAAGCTGATTCAACGCGAAGTCATGTTTCAACGTGCCGAGCAGGAGAAACTGCTGCCCAGCGAAGAGGACATCACCAACGAACTCAATAAGCAGAAGCAGCAGAGCGGCATGACCGACGAGGAGTTCGCGCGACAGCTTAAAGAGCAGAACATGTCCATGGAGGCCCTGCGCGAAGAAACCAAGAAGGACCTGGCTATCAACAGGCTGCAGGATAAGTACGCCGGCAAAGTTACCATCAGCGATCGCGAGGTTGAGGATTACTACAATGCCAACAAGGGACAGTTCGTGAACTCTCGCGGAGTTGGCCTGGCGATGATCATGGTCGATCCGGCTGACAATAGCGCGCAGGGCGTGACCGATGATGCCAAGAACGACGCCGATGCGAAAACAAAGATCGATAACCTCAACGCGCAGTTGAAGAGCGGCGCTGATTTCGCGACCGTCGCGCGCGCCAAGAGCGAAGATGCGAACAGTGTTTCGCGCGGCGGCGACATCGGTTTCGCGACGGAAGACGATCTAAAACAGAATGGGTTTCCGCCCGACCTCGTTGGCAGATTCTTTGGCGCGATGCAGGTGGGAGATCGCACCGACCCGATTCGTTTTCCGAGCGGCAAGTGGTACATCTTCAAGCTTCAGGAGAAGCGGTTAACGACGGAAAATCTCACGCTTGAAAGTCAGGGAGTTCGACAGCAGATTACTGTGGCGTTGACTAACCAGCGCAAAGAAATTCTGAATGCCGCGCTGGTTGAGGTGTCTCAGTCCGAGGCGAAGATCGTCAACAGTTTCGCGGCGAACATTCTGTCCAACCCCGGCAACCTTGGTTTGAGGCCGGCGTCTTCAGAAGCAGCCAAACCTGCGAGTTCACCGGCCGCAGCTACGAATTCGCCAGCGGCAAGTTCGTCACCGGCCGCGGCTAAGAGCGGTTCATTACCAGCGGCTTCACCGACGGCAAAGAAGTAACGCCGCATCATCGTTCAGCGGGCGCGGTGCTTGAATGTTGGCGGCCGCGCCCGTTTTGTGTCAGAAGCCCGCGCGTCAGCAAAGGCTGCTTTGTAAACGTGGCCCGCCCTAACGGTCGGGCTTCTGACACGAATGCTTGAACCCGATCATGCTTTTTCGACTTTCAGACGTTTTCAAATCCTACGGCTCGCAGGATGTTCTGCGCGGGACTTCGCTACAGATCAATCCGGGTGAGCATGTGGGCCTGGTCGGTCGCAATGGCGCCGGCAAGACGACGATCTTCCGTCTGGTGAATGCTGAAGAAAGTACCGATAGCGGCGAAGTTGTGCGCGCGCGCGGCTTGAAACTTGGGCTGCTCGCGCAACACGTTCACTTTGAAAAAGGATCGACAGTTCACGAATCCGCGCTGGCTGCATTTGGTCGGCTCCAACAGATTGAACACGAGATGCATGAGCTGGAACATCGTATGGCGGACGCCGTCGACGATCTCGACAAGGTGCTGACAAGTTACAGTGACCTTCAGCACGAGTATGAACGTGAAGGTGGGTTTGAGTATTCGGCAAAAGCTGAGGCGATTCTTCAGGGTCTCGGTTTCGATCGCGATTCATGGCAGATGGAGACCAGCAAACTGTCGGGCGGGCAACAGAATCGATTAGGCCTCGCCAAATTGCTTCTTTCTGATCCTGATGTGTTGCTGCTCGATGAACCAACGAACCATCTTGATGTTAACGCAGTCGAATGGCTCGAGGAGTTTTTGCAAACTTACGCTGCGGCCTTCGTGATAATTTCCCACGATCGATACTTTCTGGATCGAGCATGTCAACGGATTATCGAACTGGAAAACGGCCAGGCATCCAGCTACAAAGGGAACTATTCGCATTATCTTGAGGAACGCGAAGAGCGTCGCGAGATTCAGCGTCGCGCCTATGAGAACCAGCAGCGGCTGATCGCAAAGACGGAAGATTTCATTCGCAAAAACCTCGCTGGGCAGAAGACAAAGCAAGCGAAATCTCGACGAACGATGCTGCAGCGGCTGGAACGCGTTGATGCCGTGCGCGGCGATCAGGCCTCTGGCGATTTTCGAATGCAAGATATTGAGCGTGCCGGCACTCACGTTTTGACGATCACGGACGCGGCGGTCGGCTATGGCGAGAAGGTTCTTGCGCGCGACATTTCTTTGATCTTGCGACGGGGAGAATGCCTGGGTGTGATCGGCCCGAACGGTTCCGGCAAGACAACTTTCCTGAAGACGATTCTCAGCAAGATTCCAGCTTTGGCGGGCGAGATTCGTTGGGGAAGCAAAGTGGAGATCGGTTATTACGCGCAACAACTGGAAGATCTCGACGAGCGAAACGAGATCATCATGGAGCTGCGTCGCGTGGCGCCTTCAACTGCAACCTCCGGCGAGCTGCGATCGTTTCTGGCAAAGTTTCTTTTCGTTGGCGACGACATCTATAAGCACGTGAGCGATCTGTCTGGAGGAGAGAAGGGGAGACTTGCGCTCGCGAAGCTGATCTACTCTGGCGTGAACGTGCTCGTGCTGGACGAGCCCACTAATCACCTCGACATTCCATCGCGTGAGGCCTTGGAAGAAGCGCTCCAGGCCTTTGAGGGAACAATCGTGACGATCAGTCATGACCGTTTCTTTCTCGATCGCGTCGCGACCCAGATGTTGGCCCTCGATGGCGCCGGCAACGTCGAGCATTACAACGGCGATTACACTGAGTACCACGATTGGAAAGCGACGCGGGCGAGTGATCGAGAAGGGCCTGCGACCGCGAGCGAAGTGTCAGAAGCCCGACTTTCAGCGAGGGCCAGTTCGACCAAGAGAAATTCGAAATCGCAGCATACTTCGCCGCATGATAAGTCGAGGTCTTCTTCGTCGTCCGAATCGAAAGGCTCGACTGATCTTTCGAAAGTGAGATTGATCAAGAAACCGCGCGACCTTGAGGTCATCGAAGCCGAAATCACCGAACTCGAAAACCGCATCACAGAACTTTCTAACGAGATGACAAAGCCCGAGATTGCCCGAGACATCACGAAGCTCGTCGCCGTGAATGACGAATACGAAAGAGCTGAGGCTCAGTTGGCCCTCTTGCTTGATGAATGGGAACGGGCGGAAACCGCCGCTACGCCGTCGACGAAGAGCGCGAAGCGACGCTGAGTAAGCATCAACGACGGTTGGTTTGATCGGGGAGCAACTCGCTTGACACTCGATCGACCGTTTGTTACTTTCGCCGTCTCGCCAAGCGAACATCTATTGAGCGAGTTTTCAACCTTAGGCACGTAGCTCAGTTGGTAGAGCACTTCCCTGACACGGAAGGGGTCAGCGGTTCGAGTCCGCTCGTGCCTACCATTAACCATTCCTTACAGTAGGTTTAAATTCTCCTAGAGGCGAAAGCATTCCACATCACAGGTGATTATCGCCACCTCCGAGCACGGCCGACGGCAGGAAATCCTGGCGCTGGTAAATGTTTTTCAAGGTTGTCGTACTGACGATCTTCAGCTTACTCTTCGGCATCTTTCCACCGTTGCCTTTCGCCCAGACGTTGTCCCAGATCATAGCGAGCGTTTTGCTACCATCGGCGAGCACTTTGATTCTACCTGTGTGGAATTGCTTCCAAAGTAAATCCGCCGCGTCGTGTTTCTTTTTAGCGGCCAGTATCTCGACGTACTTGTCGACGATGGCTTTGGGCTTGATCGTTCGTTGGGTTCGCTTCATCAACTCGATGGTGGCAAGACCTGACGCCTGTTCACCTTTCACCAACCTCATTCCATGTCCGTTGCGCATTAACGAAAGCAAAGAATTCGGTCGGGGTTAAAAACAGTCTTGTCTAATTTTTCTTCCTCGCCCATTGCAAAAACTATTGCAAATTATATTACTTGTGATAGAGTCGCGCTCAATTTTTACCAAGTGCCCTTCGTTTTCTGGCTGAGGCACCTTGTCGAAGAAAGAAAGGGGGAACTTCGGATGTCCATCTACAAAATCAAAATCAAACCAGGCACGCCAGCCGTGTTTGATCCGAACCCACAAAAGGTATGCGTGAATGACAGCGTCTTCTGGTTCAATGGCGATCCGAAAGAAGCTCATTGGCCCGCGCCCAAAGCTGGTCCAAAGGACGGGTTTATTGCCTATCAGATTCCACCTAACACGCCGTCTAGTCAGGTTTCTTTCGGCTCGGTTCAAACGATTCCCTATATTTGCAACAATCACAAGGGCGAATCAGGGACGATAATTGTTGAGTCGTGCAAGAAGAAGAAAGGCGCCTTCGGTGGGAAAACAAAAAAAGGCGCGTTCGGCAGAACCACCAGGTAGCGAAGCTTCGTAACTGAACCGGCGGACCGCGTCGTGGATCCGAAACAGGATCTGCTAAGGCGCTGGGCAACAAGACTACGTGAGGAGGTCACTATGTCAGAGAAGACGATCGTCACGGATCAAGCGGGCGAAGAAAATAGCAACGGATCAACCAGGGTTAAGCAAGAGTCAGAGACAACCCGCCGGAACTTTCTCCAACAAGCGATTGCGGCGGGGTCGGGGCTAGCAATTTTTTCGATGGTGCCGGCTCTTGCCCGGGAGTCGTGGCTCACGCAACAGCCGAATTGTGATCCCGCTGCCGGGGGCCAGACGCTTCAATCAATAATGGAAATCAAGAGTGCCGGTGCCGGACCCACAAAGACGCTAAAGGCCGTTATTAAGGTTCTCGATGAAGAGAAAGTCTATTTGGGATCGCCTTTAGCGGGACAATCGGGGCCTAGTTGTAATACCGGACGGATGCGTTATTTCTCTGGCTATGACGCGAGCTTGCCTCCTCTTGGCAGACCCGTGTGGCCTAAAGTTCATGGTGTCCCGCGTCCGGGCCCGACGCTGCGCGCGAGTATCGGAGATACGGTCCAAATCACGCTCTTGAACCACGTAAATACCAAGAACTTTCCGAATACGCTGGACCGAGCGGAACAGGGTCAGGCGTGCGATCAGAATACGACCTTTGGGAAAGGCAACACCTATCCGGGTGCTATTCCCAGTAAAAGTGATCCAACGCCTGGTAC